>NZ_CP096247.1:3023556-3335334 GCF_023204875.1 Prevotella sp. E15-22 | reverse complement strand
CGTAAACGACTCTACGGAAAGCTGTTTGGTTCTGACGGCGGCGCAAAAGATTTCGACGAGAAGATGCAAGGTTTTTCACAAATTTAATTTTGTAACACGTTGATATTTAGTGTTTTGCGCGTTTTGTGAAAAATGTGAAATAATATTTTGATGTTAATTTTTATCTTTTTAATATCTTTGCATCCGAAAATAACTAAGAAACTAAAAAAGATATGAAAAAGATTGTTTTTGCATTGCTTCTGTGCATGCTAAGCCTTAGCGCATTTTGTCAGTCGCCTGTTACTTCTGGAAGCACTCCAATAGAATGGCAAGTTAAGAAGACTGATAATCCTGTAAAAGGAGGAGGTCCCGTTCATAAGGCCCCTGCAAAACTTCCCACTCCTCCTGATGCCACACTTTCCGAGAATATTCTGACCTTCTTGGATTCGCACGCCGAATACACCTTATATATTATAGATGAGGATGGCGAGGAAGTGTACGAAACACTTATCCCTGAGAATACATCAACCATAACCTTACCATCATATCTTTCTGGTGAGTTCGAACTGCAACTTGTTACTGGTGTTTGGTGTTTCTTTGACTATATAGAACTATAAAGATTGTTTTTGCTTAGAACAAGGATAAAATTAGTTCAAGAGCTTAACAAAAAAACATATTGACCAAATCCGTTTAACATGAATGAACGTTTGAGAAAAATCGTTGATTATTTACTCTTATCTAGTCCATATATGCATGACATAGGACTGTTTCATGGCAAGATGGGAGTAGTCATCGCTTTATATCTGTATTCAGCGAAATATCGTGATGAACTGATTTCGGACTACGCATGGGACCTCCTTCAGCATATATATGACAATATAAATTCTAATATGCCCATTGGTTTGGAATACGGATTGGCAGGAATTGGCTACGGTACCACTATTCTATATAAGCATGGTCTTGTAGATTGCGACCTAAACTCCATATTAGTAGATGTCGACTCCAAGATCATGGAACATGACCCAAGACGAATAAAAGACATGTCCATTAGATCTGGCGTTGAAGGTTTGATGCAGTATATTGCTTTGCGCAAAAGCACAGGCGAACCATTTGAGACGTTTGATGCACAATATCTCACTGAATTATATGCTACCGCTTCACCCATTGCTTCTATTTTCCAGGACAAAAGTATTATGAGTATTCTGAATGCTCCTACATTTTCTATTGAAGAATATACAGAGAAACCGCTTGGCATAGATGGAGGAAGCGCTTATTATATTTTAAAAGACATATTGACATGAATACACGAGTGTTCATATTCAACAATGCAAGTCGAGCAGCCAATTATGGTATCGGCACATACGTTAGGCAGTTGTCTGACGGATTGGCGGCTATGCCAAACATTAAGGTGTCTTTCGTTGAAATGTATGCCGACACTAAAGAATTCGCTATCTCAGAAGATGAGAGGGGCATGTTTCATTATCGCATACCTTCTTTATCATCCAATATAGAAAGTGAGGTTTATTGTCGTAGCATTTTTTATCTTATTGCAAGAAATATCGAAGTTGATAAAAACGACAGGCTGGTATTTCAGTTTAACTATTTTCAACACCGCCCATTGGCATCCATGCTCAAAGACAGATATCCGTATAGCAGAATCATTTTAACTGTTCACTACTTTGACTGGTGTTTTGAGCTAAAAGGCAACATCACGAAAATGAGAAAGATTATTGCCAAGGGGTATGAGGCAAAAGATGATACTGAACGACGCGTCATCTCAAGTTTCGCCGATGAAAAGACTTTCCTACATCTTGCTGACGAGGTATTTGTGCTATCAAGACAAACAAAGACGATTCTCGCAAAAGACTACGAGGTATCTGAAGATAAGACACATCTTGTATACAACGGTATGGGTAATCATGTTTGTTGCAAGTTGAACCCTCATCATAGCAAAAAGTGCAGAAAAGATGTACAACGCAACATCCTATATGTTGGCCGACTGGATGAGATAAAAGGACTAAAATATTTAATAAGCGCATTTGAAGAGATTGCCAAAAAGCACCCAGATACACATCTTGTAATAGTAGGAGACGGAGATTTCCAACCTTATTTAGCGCAAGGAAGAAAACTGAAGGGACGTATAACTTTCCTTGGCAAGATGCAGAACGATGAGGTAGACGAGGTCTATAAATCTGCCTATATTGGTGTTATGCCATCGTTTCACGAGCAATGCAGTTATACAGCTATCGAAATGATGCGTCATGGAATTCCTATTGTCGGCACAGACTCTACAGGACTTGCAGAAATGCTTGATGCCACACCGCAATTGCGAGTTCATATTGATGAAGACTCTTTTAGTGAGGAGGCTTTTGTGACACAGATAGTTCAGCGAATGGACCTTCTACTATCTGATGACAATGCCTTTTGTGAAGCTTCTGACGCAGTGTGCAATCAATACGAAAAAAGATACAAGATCTCATCCATGACGAATGGTATACAGCAAGCCGTTCTGACATCATTTAACAGAAAGAATTATACGGTATCTCCAGACTATTATAAGCACATTGACTCCCACATGATGCAACTGATTAATCAACGTCCAGACATAGATACCGAGTTCTTCGGGATGAGTGGTATTGGTGTTTACTTATGGTGGCGAATCAAAAGCTTGACTAATAATACGAAAAAAAGATTCCATCAAACCATGTTGCAGGAATACCTTATTTATTTCATAGATTGGTTGGGCCAGGCAGCTTTCTTATCCTCTCTGCCAGAAGAAATGATTGCAGCCCTTGGAGACATGTACAACCACGGATTCTATAAAACAAAGGTGAGAGCAATATTGAATGGGCTTCAGTCTGAAAATAAAATGGATAATATTCTGCTTCCCACAGAAGAAGAAATAATAAATAACGGCTTACGGATATGCAATTGCAAAGTATAAACAATAAGATAAAGCCATACGACAGGCCAGACTTATCAAAGCTTCTAACAATCGTCATGCCCATACGCATTGAAAGTGAAGAAAGAGAAGCCAATCTTAAGGCTGTACTACAGCATGTCTGTGGTTTAGGATGCCGTGTCATCTTGCTGGAGGCAGATGCACAATCTGCATTTAAAGACAAGAACGATATACCACAAAGTGTAGAACATAAGTTCGTGACAGACAACTCTCCCGTTTTTCATCGAACCAAATATATCAATGCACTACTCAATGAAACCAACACCGAGATTGTTGCTGTGTGGGATGCAGATATACTCATAGCCTATCATCAGGTATATGAAGCCGTAAATAATATTATGAAGGGGTGCACTATTGCCTATCCATATAACGGCGAATATGTTATGCTTTCTGAAAAGGAATCCAATGCTGCAAGACGGATTTTTGATATAGAGAACCTAAAGAGTTTAAAGCTAAAATCCGTTTTTGGACGTCCGTTCTGTGGTGGCGTATTCCTCGTCCATAGGGAGCGATATCTCCAGTGTGGAGGCGAGAACGAACACTTCACAGGCTGGGGCCCTGAGGATGCAGAACGTTTACGTAGGGTGAGTATTCTTGGACATCGTGTAGAATGGACAAAGGAAGGTCAAGCATATCATCTAAATCATTCTCGAGGCAAGAACTCTAATTTCTACTCAGAAGAAGATGCCATCAAGTTACGAAAGGAACTTGTCAAGGTGTGTAGCATGGAAAAGGAAGAATTACTGAACTATATAACAGGGGAATCATGGAAATAACAGAAAAAGAAATGACTGTATGGCTCACGTATCACGATGATGCGCAGATTGAGCAGTACAACTTGAAGGAGGATGAAACAATCCGCCTATTCAAAGGTAATAATACTGAAGTTAAAGGAGAGAACATCAATCATCTCAACAGATTCTATTCTGAGATGACAACCATGTATTGGGTATGGAAAAATAAAAAGAGAAGTAAATATGTTGGTTTCTGTCACTATCGTCGTCGCTTCTCTCATTTCATGGAAATAGAACCTGGAGAATGTCAAGTAATGGAAGTCATTCATTTTCCTTTCTCTGTATTTCAGCATTTTAAGGATGCCCATAATTATAATGACTTTTACGACATCGTTGACATTCTTAACAAGAAATACGGAAAGGGTAATAAATACTCAGAGTACATGCTCAAAAGCAATACTTTCATACCATTCTGTAGTTATATCATGCATTATGATGATTTTGAATCTCTCTGCGAGTTTTTCTTTCCAATACTTTTTGATTTCGATCGCAAACATCACCTTAACATGGATGCCAACAGATATTGGTCAAAAGCTGAAAAAGATTTTCGATACGACAACAAAGAGTATCAGTGTAGAGCAGTAGCTTTTCTTGCAGAGCGACTTATCAGCTGTTACATCATATGCAATATGAATGCGGTTTGTGTTAAAGCATTAGATACGAAAACCAATTACTATAATTAATATAAAAGTGAATCTGATGAAGAATATTCTTGAACAATTTCTTGACGAGATAGAAGTTCCCTATACCAGGTCGTTTGCAGACAAACTCTACAATGAACATCCCCATAAATACAATATGTATGGTTTAAAAAAGATGTTCGATGTATACAGAGTTAAGACCCTTGGTGTGCACATTGAGAGTAAAGACCTTTCGAGTTTAAATTATCCATGCATACTACACACTTATGGTGATTTCGTCATTGGACTGGGCTGTGAAACGGAAAAAATAACATATCTACAAAATGGCAAGAAGACAACGCTCTCACACGATATTTTCAAACAAACATGGACAGGCAAAGCACTTGTGATAGAAGAAACAACCGAAGCAGAGGAACCTGATTACAAGATGCATCATCGCGAAGAGATACTGATAACTACTAAAAAATTTTGCATTCCTGCGATGTTGGCCTTTTCTTCTATTATTGGCATAGTGAGCCACATTGAAGAAATGAGAATATTATCTATAATAAGCATATTATTGTATTCTTTGGGCGTGTTTATTTGTGCAATGCTCATGCAAAAGCAACTATTCGGAGAGAGCCATTACGGTGACAGGATATGCAACCTATTCAACCATACTGACTGTAACAGCATTCTTGACAGCCCAAGGGCTAAAATTCTCGGTATAAGCTGGAGCGAGGTCGGCATGGGTTATTTTATGGCCAGTATACTATTAATATCACTTTATCCCGTGTCATCTGGAACGGTAGCTATTATCAATTGGGTAGCTATGCTCTATGGTGTATGGAGTATTCACTATCAATGGCGTATAGCCAGAAATTGGTGCATATTATGCATAATAACTCAGATAATTATCTGGTTAAGCGGTATAGTTGCTATCATTTCATGTATATCTGTACCATTCATCTATAACTTTGTCTGTAGTATGCTTACATGTATGGTGTATGCCACTAACATCGTTGTCATACACCACTATGCAAAAGCCCATATAGCAGAAAAGGAACGCGTTAGAGCCATACAACAGTATCGGGCGTTAAAATCTAACAACTTGGTTGCTATGGCACTCTTTAAAAATGGAAAACATTACGAGACATCAATAAAAGATTCGTCAATTATTTTCGGTAATCTGACAGCCAAAATACGGATAACTGTATTTAGTAATCCTCACTGCAATCCTTGTGCGGCAATGCACAAAAAAATAGATAATTTGCTTGACTCATGTGGTGACAGAATATGTGTGCAGTATATTTTTTCATCATTTAGTGAACAGTTGGATGATAGTTGTAGGTATCTAATCTCATGTTTCAAGAAAAACAACCAAAAAGAAGCGCGTAAATTATTCTCTCTTTGGTATACCAGAGACAAGGACAACTACAAAATTATAACGAAGAAAAAATCAGATGATTATCATGTTCTTGCTGTTGAAGACGAATTGAAAAGACACCATGACTGGCAAAAGCGAACAGGGTTAGTAGCAACACCGACGATACTCGTAAACAACTATGAATTACCCAAAGAATACGAACCTAACGATTTATCTATGATAATAGATTTTATGATAGAATAATATAGAAACATCTCTTGCAAGATATATCAATGGGAAATGCACAATACCATTGACTGCGACTAGCTACCGCAGGAATATGTGCAGATTATTAATCAATTAAAAACAAAAAAAATGAAAAAATTAAAACGATTCCATGTCGGAAATCTAACGGTGCTTGGCCAACGGGAAATGATGGATCTTTCAGGCGGAGAGAAAACTTTCAAATGTAGGACCGGTGAAACATGTAACTTATTTATTGAGATAATGGGAATTACTGTACAAGGTAAATGTTACTATTCAAGTAATGGAACAACCGTTTCATGTTATTGTAAAAATGGTAATTATTCCACAACTCCAGGTCATGGTACCTCATGTTGGGAAAAATTATGACGTCGTTTCATTCTACTTATATTTAGAATGACTCCCGCAATCACTTATGCCAATCTGTAACAAGGAAACCTTCTTGAAACAGATTGGCAGAGTCGTATGTTTCTATATTAATATATATGTGTTTCAATATAGGGAATTCGCTCGATATTTCCGTCTAAATACGTCTAAACCGTAGAGATATGTCAAAAAATTTTTTGAAGAAATTATTGTTTTCTTTGATGCTTACTAATACTTTGCTGTCATGGAGTCAAACAGTTACCTTGACGGGACAGATTAAGAATGCCTTCACCCGCCAGGCAATACCCGATGTGACGGTGACGCTGATGCGTGCCGACAGCACCATTATCGAAGATTCGCTGATGGCCATGGCACTCGACGGCTACACCATTTGGGTGAAGCGAGACATGCCCCGTGTGCCGCAACAGCTGATTATAAGGGTAACGCATCCCGAGTTCGAGACGGCCTACCTGTCATACCACTTGAAGAACATCGGTCGCAACCGACAGATAGACCTGCCCGTTATCCTGATGGAAAGGAAGACGTGGAAAGAGCTTACGCTGAACGAAGTCGTCGTCCGTCCGACGAGAATCAAGATGGTGCAACGGGGCGACACCATCGTCTATGATGCCACAGCTTTCAACCTGCCGGAGGGTTCGATGCTCGACGACCTTGTGCGCGAACTGCCGGGTGCTGAGCTGAAACCTAATGGGGAAATCTTTGTCAATGGCAAGAAGGTGGACTACCTGATGCTCAACAGCCGCGAGTTCTTCCGTGGTAACAATCAGGTGATGCTCCGCAATCTGCCTTACTACACGGTGAAGGACATCAAGGTGTACAACCGCACAACCGACTTGTCGGCATTCCTCGGGCGAGAAGCGGAAAACAAGGAGTATGTGATGGACGTGCAGCTGAAGAAGGCATACAGGCAAGGCTATCTCGGCAATGTGGAGGCGGGCTACGGCACCCACGACCGCTATATGGGCCGTGCCTTCGCGCTCCGGTTCACCGACAATTCGCGAATCACGCTGTATGGCAACACGAACAACACCAACGACACGAGCAGTCCAGTCGGTGACGGTCAATGGGGAGGCGCATCGGACACGAACGGCGAGAAGAAGCAGAACATGGCGGGCGGCGAACTCTTCTGGGAAAGCCCTGACCGATTGTTCCGCAACGGCCTTAGAGCCAAGGTGACGGGTACAGCCATCGACACGGAATCCCAAACCACGGCGCAGTCTTTCCTTGCCGACGGCAGCACAAGCTTCTCGCGCTCGCAAAGCATGTCCGACACGAAAGAGACAAACGTGAGCGTCTATGATTACTGGCAGGTGACGAAGAAGTGGTGGGTTTCCGGTGACATTTCGTTTGACCACAGCAACAGGCACGGCAACGCATCGTCCACATACGCGTCATCGCTCACCGACATCACGCTGCCCGATACATTGTCTTACCGCTCGTCGCAGCAGTATCGAGAGGGGCACAACAATGAGCTGGCGCTGAGAGCCGATGCCACCCGCAAACTGGCATGGGGCGACGAAGTGACCTTCGAGGCAAAATACAAGCATGCCTCAGCCGAGCACGAGCTGTTTGGCAGGAACATGACATCGCAAAGGCGGGTAGGCGACGGAACGTCGGGAATGAGGCTCCAAACCCCGTCCGTTGACTACCGCCACGAATACGACAAGGCCAATTCGCAGGATAACTACTACGGCCTGAAGGTTAAGTACACCGTTCCTTTCCTCAAAGGCCCTGCCGTGTCGCTCACATATAACCCCACCCACAGACGAGTGAAAGACCGTGACAACATCTTCCGTCTCGACCGCTTAGAGGACTGCTCGGTTGCTGCCAATCAGCCTTTGCGTCTTCTTCCGTCGATGGCCGACATGATGGCTTCGTGCATCGACCTTGACAATACCTATGATTATAAGGATGCCACGACCGCCCACATCCTCACCCTGAACATCGGTCAGCGCAGGTCAACGGGAAAAGGCACGAAACGCAACGTGGAGTTTGCCTTTCCGCTTACCCTCACCCACGAGCGGATGGAATACACACGAGGTCGGATAGATACGATTGGCAGTCGCAACTATACCGTTATCAATCCGAGGCTCTACTACGAGAGCATCTGGAAAGAAGACAGATATACATTCCGCGCATCGACCTCGTATCTTACCGCTGCCGCCAATTTCCTACAGCTCATGCCATTTCGCGACGACCGCAATCCGCTGATGGTGAGAGAGGGTAACCCCGACTTGGAACAATCATGGATATACAACGTGGAAACGTCACTCGCCATGCGTCTTCGCTCTGCGTCTCAGATGCTGTCGTTCGGTGCATCGGCCAACATCTACGGCAACCAGATAGCCAACGGCTTCACGTTCAACCCCACTACAGGCGTTTACACCTACAGGCCGGAGAATGTGAACGGCAATTGGGACATCAAGGGCGATGCCAACTATAGCATATCGTTTGGCAAGGAGCAGTGCTTCAAATTTGAGAACAGGGTGAGTGCAAGCTTCCTGCACTCAGTGGATATCGCCTCTGTGGACGGTTCCACACAAGCCATGCTGAGCAAGGTGAATACCACGCTGATGAACGACAAAGCATCGTTTGCCTTCAGCAGGAAAGAGCTTCGCATGGAGGCTTTCGGCAGTCTGACACTTCGCCACACGGTGTCGGCTCTCGATGTGTTTGAGTCCATCAATGCTGCCGACTTCAGTTACGGCATGAACGCCCGATATACCATCCCACTGCTCAAGCTCACGGCACAAACCGACATCACGATGTACAGCCGTCGAGGCTACGGAAGCAGTGAGTTCAACACCGACGACCTGATATGGAATGCTACTTTGTCGCGCCCGTTCTTGAAGGGAAAGCTCGTGGTGTATGCCGATGCCCTCGACATCCTTCATAACCGTCGCAGCACGCAGTATGCCGTCAATGCTCAGGGGCGCACCATCACTTGGCAACGCTCCATGCCAAGCTATGCCATGCTGCGAGTGCAATGGCGATTCAATTATAATCCTAAAAAGAAATGAAAAGACACTTCATCACCATCATCATCGCCCTCGTTGCATTGGTCGCGCCACAGGCAGTACATGGCCAGACAATAACGCTGGTTGGGCAAGTTCAGGATGTATTTCTGAAAAGGCCACTTGTGGCAAAGATTTCGGTCTTTGAGACGGACAGCACGACTTGTGTCTTGGATTCCGTCCGTGTTGAAAGAGTTGAGGATATGAATGGCAACATTATTATTGCCCCCTATTATGCACCCGTTAAGGGCGTTCAGCATGACTATCTAATACGGGCTGAGCTGCCGGGCTACGATGTGGCATGGCAGAAAGTGTCGGTTCCGAACACTACGGAGAAAGAACTGCCGGTACCACTCATCAAGATGAGACGGGCAAGGCACGTCACGCTCGACGAGGTTGTGGTGACAGCTACAAAAGTAAAGATGTTCTATCGCGGCGATACGCTGATTTATGATGCCACAGCCTTCAATATGCCCGATGGTTCAATGCTCGACGATCTCATACGCCAGATGCCAGGCGTGACGATGAACGATGGGGGAGAGATTTTCGTTAACGGCAAGAAGGTGGACGAGTTGCTGCTGAACTCTCGCTCCTTCTTTGGCGGCAACAAGCAGATACTCTTTGAGAACCTGCCGTACTATACGGTGAAGCATATCAAGGTGTATGACAAGAAAGATAAGAGAGACGAACTATTAGGACGTGATGATGGTTCGAAACAATATGTGATGGATGTCAACCTGAAGCAGGAGTACCAACGTGGATATATAGCGAATGTGGAGGGGGCAGAACGGTAGCGATGCCAACTATCATCATTCTCTTGACCATTCCATGCTGATAGGAGAGACTGAAAGCCATGTGAATGCAGTGAACACGTTGACGCTGCACGATGGCGCTTACATACAATATAATAAAGGTACATTTAACATCCGCGTTACAGGCGACATCCGCTGGCGGCACTCGGAGGGTAAGATGCAGGATTTCGAGACATTAAATGCCACCGACTTCCAGTATGGGATCTCTGGCCGTTACACCCTACCGCGACTAAATACCACGCTCTCTGCCGACGGCAATATGTATAGCCGACGTGGCTATGGCAGCAGCGAACTGAACACTGATGATTTCGTACTGAACGCTTCCATCAGCCAGCCGTTCTTCAAGGGCAAACTCGTCGCTCGCATCGAAGCGTTCGACATTCTACATCAACTCAGCAACACGCAGTACACCGTGAATGCCCAAGGCCGCACTGAAACGTGGTATCACTCCCTGCCGCACTATGTCATGGCGCATCTAGTATATCACTGGAACAGGAATCCGAAGAAGTAATAACAATTATGAAATTCATCAAACGTTTTCCTCACTTTATACAAAACAATTCTTCTGACTGCGGACCAACATCCCTTCGAATGATTGCCAGACATTATGGTCTTGATTATTCGACAGAGATGTTGCGTAAACACTGTCATATTACAAGAGGTGGAGTAAATCTACTTGGCATTAGTGATGCTGCAGAATATATTGGTTTTGATACTATTGGAGTAAAGGTATCTTTTGAACAATTAGCTAAAAAAGGTGTCTTCCCGTGTATCCTTCATTGGAACCAGAACCATTTTGTCGTGTGCTATGGTATAGAGAAAAACAAAAAAGGAGAATATAAAATACACATTTCTGACCCTGCTTCACAACGTCTTACATACACAAAGGATGAGTTTGAACGTTGTTGGATTGGGCCCCAAGCAAGCGAAAAAAGTAACGGAGTTGCTTTGATGCTTGAACCTGGTGACAATTTTGGCAAGATTGAGGACGAATATAAAAAAAACAGCCGTAGTTTGTTGTCGTTTGCCAAATATTTTACGCCCTATCGAAATATGATTGGTCAATTAGTGTTGGCCATGCTCGTAGGTAGTTTATTGCAGATAATTCTACCTTTTCTTTCGCAGGCAATGGTTGACCAAGGCATCAACGGGCGTAACCTGAATATAATTTCCTTAATTCTTTTTGCCCAGCTTGGTTTCTTCGTTGCTACATTAAGTATAGACTACATTCGTTCGTGGATTATGCTCCACATGAACTCACGCATAGACATTCAACTCATTGCTGACTTCCTGATAAAACTTACTGCCATGCCGCTACGGTTTTTCGATTCGCGCATGACAGGTGATATTCTACAGCGCATCGGTGACCATGGCCGTATCAAGAATTTTCTACTTTCTAACAGCATGAGAATTGTATTCTCACTCATAAATTTCGTGGTATTCCTTGCAATCCTTGCTTATTACAATGTACTTGTGCTTACAATCTTTCTTATTGGTAATATTCTATATGTAATTTGGATTTCTTTTTTCATGCGCTATCGTAGAGAGTTGGATATCAAACGATTCAACCAATCTGCAATGGAACAAAGCAAGATGATACAGTTGGTGCAAGGCATGCAAGATATTAAGCTCAACAATTGTGAGCGACAGAAACGATGGGAATGGGAACGCATACAAGTTCGTTTGTTCAAAATTGGACTGAAAGGATTGCGAATTGGACAAATACAGCAATCTGGTTCGGTGTTCTTCACACAAACTACCCATATTCTCATTTATTACATAGCTGCCAAGTCGGTTGTAGAAGGCTCGATGACCCTTGGTATGATGATGTCACTAACTTACATTATTGGCCAAGTATCAGCGCCTATAGGTGAATTTATTGGATTTGCACAGTCATTTCAAGATGCAAAGATAAGTCTTGAACGTTTGAATGAGATACATTCTCAGGATGATGAAGAAACCAATATTGATAAGAAGCTATCCACATTGCCTAAGGAACAAGATATCGAAATCAAGGATTTGTCCTTCAGCTATACAGACTCGGAGAGAGATTTGGCTTTGAAAAACATTTCACTATCCATCCCTGCCCATAAAGTAACAGCCATAGTTGGCGAGAGTGGATGCGGAAAGACGACTCTGATAAAACTATTGCAAGGTTTCTATGAGCCAACGCATGGCAGCATAAAAGTCGGAGGAACAAGACTTTCCGACATCAACCCTCACACTTGGAGAGCTGCCACAGGTTCAGTGATGCAAGACAGTTTTATTTTCTCTGATACTATAGCAAATAATATAGCAGTTAATTCAGACGAAACTGATAAGGAGAAAATGAAGAATGCTGCTCACATGGCTCGAATAGACGATTTCGTGGAGTCACTGCCGTTGGGATACGATACCATTATTGGAATGGAAGGTAAGGGTGTGAGTCAAGGTCAGCGTCAACGCATTTTAATAGCCAGAGCCATTTATAAGAACCCCAGATATATTTTCCTTGATGAAGCGACCAATTCTCTCGATGCCACAAACGAAGCAAAGATTATGGAGAATCTACGTCAATTCTACGAAGGACGTACGGTTGTCATCAGTGCCCATCGTCTGAGTACTATCCACGATGCAGATCAAATTGTTGTCATGAATAATGGTGAGATTGTAGAGCGAGGAAATCACAAATCGTTACTGAAAAAGAAAGGAAAATATTATGAATTAGTAAAGCATCAGATTAATGTTTTAGATGAATAGAACAAAATGGAAAAAAGATTCAATATACGTCAACATTGTCCAGAGGTTGAAAGCCTAATGGGTGGTAAGATGCCTTTCATAACACGATACGGCATAACACTTGTGGTTATTTCTATTGCTATTGTTGTTTTTCTGCTGCTAATTTCAGGAGGAAGCGCACAAAAACTAATGAAGGAAATGATAGAGAAAACTCTTGAACAAATAAAATTAAAAATCATATAGTGACAAAATCTTTCTCAAAAATCATATAGATAATATGCAGAATTATTCCCCAATAAGTATAGAGAAAAAAACATATTGTCAAAATAAAAATTGCGCTATTATCATCACACATAAGATAGATGCTCACATACTTCGCTACTTTTCTTTTCTGAAGAGAGAGATGGAGAATATTATGGATTTAGTTATACTCTATGATAACAGCTTGCAAGATATTAAAGTCGAAGATTTTTCTGGCCTTCAATTTCATTTGTTTAATTCAAATGAATTAGATGGATTCTTCCACTATGGCAATAAAAAATTACCAAATCCACTCATCGCATTGATTGAATTTTCGAAAAAGAAAAAATATCAGCACTATCTTTTGATGGAAAACGATCTCGTCCTCTCTGGAAACCTCAGGACTTTTTTGATGTCTGTAAACAAGGCTGATTGTGATTATATGCACATAGCTACAGATATTTTGGGTGGTCCAGAGGAACACTGGCCAATAAACTATATCAGGAATAATCCTTTTAAGAATATCTATTTCTCATGGAGTCAGATATTCTATGTTAGTTATCGTTTCCTTACCGATTTGGCTGCTTTTATCAATGAGAATAATTCTTTTTATTATGAGTTTCTTCTTCCAACAATGGCGTATAATAGAGGCTACTCCATAAGACAATTTGAGAACATGGGATATAATTTTCAATTGTCGTGGGGACCTGCAGAGATTTACGAACATCTATATCAATATGAAAGAAAGCATAATACTTTCTATCATCCTATAAAAGATCTTAGCATAGTTGATTTCCGATGACTTACGATTACCTGATAGTAGGCTCTGGCCTGTTTGGGGCCACCTTTGCGCGCCTTGCCACAGACAGTGGGAAGCGATGCCTGGTGATTGACAAGCGTTCACACGTGGGTGGCAATGTGTATTGCGAGGACGTGGAGGGCATCCATGTGCACCAGTATGGGCCGCATATCTTTCATACGTCTGATAAAAAGGTGTGGGCGTTCGTGAACCGCTTTGTGGAGTTCAACCGCTTCACGCTGATGACTGTGGCAAACTACAAAGGACGACTCTTTAACTTGCCGTTCAACATGAACACGTTCTATGGCATGTGGGGCGTCAGGACGCCAGAGGAGGCACATGCGATGATTGAGGCACAGCGAGGGGAAATAAAGGATATCACAAACCTGGAGGAGCAGGCCATCAGTCTGGTGGGGCGCGACATCTATGAGGCACTCATCAAGGGCTATACGGAGAAGCAATGGGGGCGCTCCTGCAAGGACTTGCCATCGTTCATCATCCGTAGGTTGCCTGTGAGATACACCTTCGACAATAACTACTTTAACGATACCTATCAGGGCATCCCCATCGGAGGCTATAACGTCTTGATAGATAAGCTGCTCGAAGGGGTTGAGGTGAAAACGGACATCGACTTCTTTGATGGTTTGGAGTCGCAATGGAGGTCCTTGGCCGACACGCTGGTCTTTACAGGAAAGATAGATGATTTCTATCATCATCGCTTTGGTGAGCTGCAGTATCGTTCGCTGAGGTTTGAACACGAGGTCTTACATACGCCAAACTATCAGGGCATCGCCATCATGAACTTCACTGACAGGGAAACGCCCTATACGCGCATCGTGGAGCATAAACACTTCGAGATGATGGGCAGCGAGGTGAACAACCTTCCCATGACTGTGATCTCGCGAGAATATCCACAGGCCTATCTGCCAGGTTATGAGGCCTACTATCCTGTGAACGACGATTCCAACAGCCGTTTATATGCCCAATATCAGGCACTGGCCGAGCAGGAGGAGCATGTTATCTTTGGTGGCCGCCTGGCGGAGTATAAGTACTACGATATGGACGACACCATTGCACGCGCCATGGCATGCTGGGATGATAACAAAAAAATAGCAACAAAACCTTAACTTGTAAACGGGCGGGATCTACCTGAAAGGAGGTAGGTTTCGCCCGTGTTATTTGTTTTGTTAATGTTTGTATAAATATTTGGTCGCTACAGAATAATTTTTTATATTTGCAACGTACATTCGTATTTAACTAAAAACATAAAACGACATTTAACCAATTCAAACAACCATATAAAATTAGATGAAACATATATGAAAACAAAGATATTCATATTGTTGTTTCTGGCTTTTGCTCCATTGCATTTTGTGCTGGCTCAGAACGATAGTATTCTCATAAGAGGGGCTGTTCGTGATAATTTCACAAATGCTGAGATTACGAGTGGAAGGGTCTATTTTATGAATAGCGATAGTGTCGTACTGGATAGTATGCCTTTTCGCCGTTGGGGTGGCTTCCGTATAAAGGTAAAGAGAGATGAGATACCTCGCTCGTGCATCATCAAAGTGGAGAATGCAGACTACGAAACACAATATAATGAATTCTCTTTAAGATATATTGGAAAGAAAGAATTTTATGAACTGCCAACAATTTTCATAAAGCGAAAGACGTCCTTTGGCATGCAACATCTGGACGAGGTGGTGGTGACAGCCACGAAGGTGAAGATGTTCTATCGTGGCGATACGTTGGTATATAATGCTGATGCTTTTAATGTGGCTGATGGCAGCATGCTGGACGCATTGATTAAGCAGATGCCTGGTGTTGAACTGAATAAGCAGGGCGAGATATTTGTGAATGGCAAGAAGGTAGAGAACCTGTTGCTGAACGGCAAGGACTTCTTTCGAGGCAAGAACAAACTGATGCTGGAGAACCTGCCTTACTATACAGTGAAAGAGGTCAAGGTGTATGAGCAGACAACAGATAAGGCAGCAGCTTTACACGATGACAGGGCAAAGAAGGACTTTGTGATGGACGTGAACCTGAAGCGTGAATATAGTAAGGGCTATATGGGTAATGCTGAGGTTGGTGCTGGCAGCGAGGATGCCTATCTGGCCCGTTTGTTTGCGCTCTGCTTCACGGATGTCTCTCGTCTTGCTGTTGTTGGTGGTGCCAACAACCTGAACATGGGCGCATATTCCTTCTATGGCGAAGCGCTTGATGCTGAGTCAAGATCTGGAAGGAAAACCTCTAATCTGCTGACAGCCGAGTTGATGACTGACAACAAACGAAATAAAAACATATTGACTGTTGAGTTGAATCGCAGAAAAGAAAAGTATGGCTCAGATGAGTTTCAGGAAACCTTCCACCCATCCAACAGCACTTTCGCCACAACCCTTTCCTCAGAGGTTAGCAGAAACATGGGCGTGTCATTATCAAACAAGTATACGATGAAACTCCCCATTTGGATGGAGAGCATCACAAACGTGCATTATAATGGCACGAAGGATGATAACGATAATGGCTTTCTGGAGTCACAGGGCGACATCAGGATGCAAGGCGTTGCCATGCTCGACTCGCTCTTTAATATGAATGTTGCCCTGAACGACCCGTCTGTGGTAAATGCTCGTAAACGTCTGACGAACAGAAAAGAAAGGGAAATAGGCTTATCACAAAACATCGCTTTCTCAAAGAAACTCTATTCCACTGATATTATTGACTTCAGCGCAAGTGTGGGTTATACGAAAGCGAAGGACGAAACTGACCGTTCCGATCGTTATCTGACATATAAACCCAATACTGCGCAAACCAATGTCTTCGAGGATATCAGTCATCCCAATACCCATATAGGTGCAAAGGCTGACATAGCATATAATAACTCGCGTCTGCTTTACTATACAGATTTAAAGTTTTATGCTGGCTATCGCTATGACTACGACAATGACAAGGAAACGATTACAGATGCCATTTCGCTGATGCCTGATGATATGAACAGTTACAAGAAGCAAATCTATGAGAATCAATATGTGGCTGGATTCAACTATCGATATAAACATGAGAATACGGCAACAAAGATGCAGAAGGAGGTGAAAGTGTCTATCCCTCTTTCTATCACGCATAGAACCACCAATTATCGTCGTTCTTCTGTTGACACCTGTATTACTCAGAATCCTTTGTTCTTTGAACCTTCAATATCTTTCTTCTATGGAAAATGGAAGGGGATGGCTTATAATACGGATTGGGGATTTGACTTTTCTACCTCCATCAAAAGGAGTCTTCTGGACGCAACCCAGCTGATAACCCTTCCTCTGACTTCAGACAAGATTAACATTTATCAGGGTAATGCCCATCTGAAGTCGCCTGCTGACTGGAAAACAAGTTTTGCCTGGTATCTGCCAACGAAAAATGAATGGGAATGGCTTACACAAGAGATTGTGTTTAACAAGCATTTCAACAGTATCACATCTACTTATCGCTATGATGCTGGCGTGTATACTTACATGCCTGATAACATAAATGGCACATGGGACCTGGCATTTAACAGTGAGGGATATCATCAAATAAAGATTCAGAAAAAAGATTTCACCCTTCACTGGTTCGTGAAAAGCTCCTTCAGAAGAATGAAGAATTTTGTTGCTGATGGCGTTGCAGGACAGACGTCGCAAGTGAATAATGATGAGGTGCATGTGTCTGTACCCGTTTATTTCTCAGGCTCTGTTACCAAGCAGCTATGGGCAAGTGTTAACTTGGGGGTCGACTGGCGAAAGTCATTGAGAGAGAATGCTGGTATCGCCGATCGTGAGACTTGGAGTTATCATGGCAATTTCAAGGCTGAGACAAAAATCTTTGCTGATATCAGTCTTAAAACAGCATGTGATTTCATTAAACGCAGCGGCTATTCAGACAATGACCTGAACAAGTGGACTTATCTATGGGACGTAACGCTGTCAAAGTCTGTCTTGAAGGATAAGATTGGCCTGAAATTTACAGCCATCGACATCCTTCACCAATACAAGAGCGTGGCTTATGTTATCAACGAGCGTGGCATTCGTGAAACTCATGCCATCTCACTTCCATCATACTGGCTCTTTACTGTAACGTATAAGTTTAATAAACAGCCTGCAAAGAAATAATAGAATAATAATATCCACACCAAATACTGAAAACAATGAGAAAATATATAATAGGTTTCTTCCTTTTCTTCTTGGGTAATAATCCAGTATTGTCGAAAGAATTGATGCTGAATCTCCAATATCATAAGAATAAGGAGGCTTTTGACTTGGAAAAATTGACGAAGGGCCTTTCTGATGTAGAAATTGACACAAAGACCTATGTCATAGATGATAACAGCTCTATAAAAGAGCATGTCAACAAGATAAGGGAGTTCATTCGACAGTATTGTGAGAAAGAAAAAAAACTTCAGGTCTTGGTTCTTACAGATAGGGAGTCTACCTTCGTAGGATTGGAATTAGCCTCCGTTGACACAATTGTTAAGGCTTTGTTTACTTTCTCTGGTGCGTTCAACGATGGCGACAATTTCCTGTATGGAGAGATGTCGTTCAAGAAGAATATGGAGATGCTTGACTCCATATCGCTTGATAGTAGCAAAGAACGATATTTAGAAAAGGTATTGAAGATGATTGCCGACAAGAAAAAGGGGAAGAAAATTCGACTTCCAAAGAATGCCGACAGCGATATGACGGCATTGTATGCCCTATTGCAAAGCAACTACTGGAATTCCGTTCTGGGATTCTCCTTAGACGATCATCTCCACAGTATTAAGGCAGAATTTCTCCCCATTATGCCTTATGTCAAGAAGAAAAATTTAATGACTGATGTGGACTACCTGAATCTTTGCCATTGTGGCAACAAATATCAAATCAGATACTCATACCCTATCTTCAACGATGGAGATAGGTTAGTGGCAGAAATTCTAAAACATGTATCGGAATTAAAAACGAAATAAAGAATGAAGCACTATATTATAACATTCTTTCTGTTACTTGTGGCCACAGAAGGCTTTTGCGACTCTATTCCCTGCAATTTCAAAATGAGCGATGGAAGCATGCTACAAGGCACGGTGATAACACCACAGGATAAGAATCTGAGAAAGATGGTCATTATTGTGAACCATCGGGACAAGACACCAAAAGGAAGTGGCCAGGCTTATTCTTATCTTATAGATAAACTATCTGCTCAGGGAATATCTGTTTGTTATTATATGAATCGGCCAACCCTTAAAGAGGATTCAACTTTTACCACCTTGTTTGATATGGCAGATGACGCTGTATCAGTATATAATTCCTTAAAATCAAATAAACTATTTCAGAAGTATAAAATTGGTTTTATAGGAGCAAGCGAGGAAGCCGAGTCATCCTTGATTGCTGCCTCAAAGGTACCGGACCCAGCCTTTCTCATACAGATGGTGGGTTGCGTCATCCCACAATATAAATTAGACCTGCAAACATTTACAATTAATTCCCCCCAATTGTCCCTCAGAATAACCGACGCTACTGGTATGTCTTTTCATGATTATTCTGTAATCATTCAGGAGGTTTTTGACTATTGTATAACTCATCAGAAAATCGATAAAATTGCCTTAGCGCAACAGTTGGTTAAAAAGCATGGTGATAAAGCAACGAGAATGAAGGAGGTTTTTCCGACTATTATGCAGGTACTCATAGATAAGATAACTGACCCACAACAAGGAGTTGTTCCTCGACTCCACTGGGATTCAAACCCATATTATAGGCGTGTCAAGTGTCCAATCTTATTTCTGACGGCAACAGACGATAGAAACGTGCTTTGCTATCCCAACCTCTTCGAATTTGAAAAGATAATGAGCGAAAAACACCACAAACATTATACTACTGTGTTAGTTGATGCGACACACGATCTGTTGACAGTCTCAGAGTCTCGCAAATTGCATCACGCATATGGCAACGATATCAATTTCTCTAAACGAGAAAGAGTCTTTGATTTAGTTTGTAAGTGGCTTTCACTGTAACGTATAAGTTCAACAAACAGCCTGCAAAGAAATGATAGAATAATATTATCCACACCAAATATCAAAAACAATGAAAAAAATTCAAATTATTAATTTTACCACTATGTTACTATTGTTTGGGGAGAAACTATTGATAAATATAGATCATGGTGAACTACTTACAATATGGAATGGTATGCTTTTAGCCAGTGTTGTTGGCTGTGCTTATCTTTTATATAAGATATAAATACTGGAAGCATCAGATAAATAGAACAACACAGCCATATCCCTTAACTTGTAAACGGGCGAGATCTACCTGAAAGGGGGTAGGTTTCGCCCGTGTTATTTGGAGTCGAATAATTAAAAAAACATAATTATTTAATATTTGTTCATTATAATGGTTTAAAATTAAACTATTATATATATATTTGCAGCGTTAAAGTTTAATTTTGAGCTGTTATGGAAGATGTATATATGCTAACAGATGCCACCATTCTTTCCAAAATCGGTGAGAAGATAAAGGCAACAAGACTCAAGCAGAACATAACCCAACAAAGTCTGTCTGAGGCTGCAAACGTATCTCTTTCCTCAATTAAGAAAATAGAAAAGGGAGAGATTCGTTCGTTCGACTCTCTGCTAAGACTGTTGCGTACGTTAGGAAAGTTGGACACACTCCAACAACTGGTGGAAGAAGAGCAAATGAGTCCTAGTGAATATTACAATCTTGTTCAGTCGTCAAAAACCAACAAGAGGAAAAGAGCAGCAGGAAGAATTAATCAAAAACAAATGGAGGATTCTGAATGGTAGATGCAGCATCGCACTGGCCAACTATCGCAAAGGAGTGCGAAGTCCCGTCTGACATGATTGACGCCATCGTACCCAATTTCCTTCTGAATCTATAGCACGACACCATTGCATGTGTCGTGGTGTGGTGGAGGCTAATAAAGGAAGCCAAAAGCCCATAAAGATGTTTTCTTTAAAGAACATATTTTAATCAAAAGTGTTTTTTACAGAGAACACTTTTGGGTTAAAAATGTATTTTACGGAGAACACTTTTCTGTTTGCAAATATAGAGATTTCAATCCAAATCACCAAGGAAATAATTAAAAAAATGCATTTTAGACAGTAAATCTTTGGTAAACATTATATGTATTCGATGCAAATCGAATCAAAACGGTTTTTTGGGTTGTCAAGAAAAAGTGCTAAAAAAAGGGGTTCTGAAAAAATGCAAACTAGAACGCAAAAATGGGTCAAAAATGACCTTTCGGAGGACCCCTATCGATTTCACCATGCAACGGAGGCTGTTTTACGATGCAACGGAGGCTGTTTTGCATGGTAAAACAGCCTCCGTTGCAGTGTAACTCAGGCTCCGTTACAACCTAAACGAATATTCGAACGCTTTCTAAATCTTTACACTTTTCGAGCTAATTTCGTAAGCCTCTTATTTTCAACGATTTACGAACATGCTCATATTTCGCCTGTACGCACAGAAAAAATTTTTGGCTCAGAATTTTTAAATCTCAGAGGCGCTATTGTCAGAAAAGTTCAAAATTCGCCAGTTCCATTCCCCTATCCCATCTGAATCTGATCTTCAAAGGGTTTGCAACTGGGGTTACGGTTCACCAGCATGGCATAGCGGTCGAGGAACGGACGGGCCTTGAAGCCCTTTCGACGCATGGCGCGAGCAGCCACCTCGCGTGGATTCCTGGGAATGCGATAGTTCAGTTTACGGCATGCCTGCTGAACGATGGACGAGAAGGTCATATACAGTCCTTGATCGTCGATGAGTCGACAGGAAGTGTAGGTCAGGTAAAGGGCTTCCATCAGGTCGGCACGTGTGCCTTGCCAATGCAGCGTTTGTGCATCACTACGCATCAACATGGTTGCTACTTCGTCGGCCAGCAGGTGCTTGGCCTGCTGCTTCACTTCTTTGTTTTGTTCTTCTTTCATGGTTTTTGTTATAAAACAGTTATGCTATGATTGTTTATCGACTGCAAAGATAACGTTTAACAGTGCACAATAAGTTCACACCATAAAAAAGTTGTGTTAAAATCGCCGGAATTTAAGAAAGTTTAACCAAAACCCCGGAAATAATCACTATCTTTGTAGGCATAATTATGACAGACGCACCTTTTTGCTGAAACAATGAACCCAACAAACAAGATAATACAAGTACTGATTTGTTCAGTATTCTTATTTTTAGGAGCACCCAAAGGCATGGCCTTGCAGGTGAAGGACTTCACCTTCGCCCACATAGGCAGAGCCGAGGGCATGGGCAGTCAGCGCATCTTCTCGATCAGTCAGACAGAGAACGGCGCCATCTGGTGGTCGTCGATGACCGATATTGGGCGCTACAACGGCTCGAAGGTGAGGAACTACCGACTGGACGAGAACACCCCCTATAGTCATTTGGGTGGCAGGGTGATAAACCTGGCCGCCAAGGCAGGTGGCAGCATCTATGCCTTTGACAATCGAGGCTCCATCTATCATTTCTGCGCCACACGCGACAGGTTCGAGTTGACTGTGAACCTGGCCAAGAAAATGGGTCACGACGTGGCCCTGAACGACATCCATGAGAAGGGCGACAACATGTGGCTGGCCATGCACGATGGCGTCTATCTGATGCAGGGCGACAAGATAAAGTGCCTGGTGAAAGGCCCCTATGCCAACTGCATCGTGCCCATGGGCGACCGTCTGCTGTTTTGTACGCGTAAGGGCGTGTACGACGAGAAAGGGCATCGCGTGCTGCCCTATAACATTGAGAGCGGCTACTACGACGAACTATCAGGCAAGCTGTGGCTGGGCGGCTATGAGAACGGTCTGCACATTGTGAGTCTGAGTCACAACGACAACACCACGGCCGACGCCTTTGTGGAACTCACTGGCGACGCCAAGCCCCTGAACCCCATACGCAGCATCTGTCCCTACGACGACGAGACCATGCTGATTGGCGTGGATGGCGAGGGCGTGTATCAGATGCGTCGCGACGGTCAAGGCGAGTGCACCATGCTGTTCAACGCCAACGAGTCGGCTGGCGGCGTGCTTCATGGCAATGGCATCTATAGTATGGTGGTGGACACCTGGAAGAACATCGTCATTGGCTCGTACTCTGGCGGCATCGACATCGCACGCCCCATTGGCAGTACGGCCGCCATCTATCAGCACATCAAGAACGACGCCCAAAGCCTGTGCAACAATCATGTCAACATGGTGACGATGCTCACCAACCAACTGCTGCTGATGGGCACAGACAACGGCATCAGCATCCTGAACACCCAGACTAACCAATGGCAGCACTGCTGTCAGGGAACAGTGGTGCTGAACGCCTATAAGAAGCCTGACGGCAACGTGCTGGTGGCAACCTATGGCAAAGGCATCTACGAGATTGACAACCACACCAACGTGAGTCGTATCTATACCTCGAGCAACAGCGCGCTGACTGACGACCACGTCTATGCCACCTGCTACGACAGGGACGGCGGTCTGTGGGTGGGCACCCTGAACGGCGACCTGCTGCACATGACGAAAGACAGGACGATGACCTACTACGATGTGCACGACGTGCAGGCCATCAGTCAGCTGGCAACGGGTCAGATGGCCATTGGCACGGCCTTCGGCCTGAAACTCATCACGCCTGGCAGTAAGGAGGTGAAGGACCTGAACTATGCGCCATCGGGCGTGACTGATGTGAACCCCTTTGTCACCCATCTGCTGGCCTCAGGACTGGAGCTGTGGATAGGTACGGATGGTGGTGGTGTCTATGTCTATCACCAGGCCAAGCACGAGAGTCGTCAGCTGACCACGGCCAACGGACTGCCCTCGAACTATGTGAGGAGCCTGATAAAAGGGGCCGACGGGCGCATCTGGATAGCCACTGACCAGGGCTTGTCGTTTGTGTCGCCCAACGACCCCAAGACGGTGGTCAACGCCAACTACTGCTATGGCCTGAATCGCGAATATACGCGTGGGGCCGTGCAAAACCTGCCCAACGGCAACATCATCTTTGGCACCACCACTGGCGCCATCGTGATACAGCCCGACAAGGTGCAGTCTATCAACTACTCAGCCCAACTGGCCATCATCGGCGTGGCCTGCGCCAACCATCAGGAGGACCTGCAGACCGACGAGGTGGCTCAGGCGCTGGAGAACGGCCGTCTGTCGCTGGCGTATGGTCAGCGCACGTTCGACATCCTGTTCGAGAGTGTGAACATGCGCAATCACTTCGACATTGTCTATCGTTATCAGGTGGGACAGGGCGAATGGAGTGTGCCCTCCGACCAGCAGTATATCCGCTTTGTCAACATGGAGCCTGGCGAGCATCAGCTCACCCTGCAGTGCATCAGTAAGACCAACGGCACCATCATCGACGAGAAGACGCTCACCATCGTCATTGCCCAGCCCTGGTGGAACACGTGGTGGATGTGGTGCATCTATATCGCTCTGGTGCTCCTCATCTTCTATGGGGCATGGCGCATGTATCAGCTTCACGAGAAATACATGCGACTGTCTATCGACCAACTGCAGCAGACACTGCCCCAGCCTATGCCTGCTGCCACCAAGGAGGTACCAGCCGAGAACCTGGAGGCCAAGACGTTTGTGGACAAGGCCACACAACTGATACTGGAGAACCTGGCCGACAGCGAGTTCACCATCGACCAACTGTGTCGCGAGATGGCTATGAGTCGCACGCTGTTCTATGTGAAGCTGAAGTCGTATACGGGTAAGTCGCCTCAGGACTTCATCCGCATCATCCGTCTGGAGGGTGCTGCCTCGATGCTGCGCAACGGCTGCAACGTGACTGACGCCGCTGCCAAGGCTGGCTTCGACAATCCGAAATATTTCAGTACGGTGTTCAAGAAATACTTCGGCGTGTCGCCCTCGAAATATCAGAAATAGGGTATAAAATCTATCAGAAAAAGGTTTCAAAACTATCACATCTCAGTTTTGAAACCTTTTTTGAATGCTATAAAACCATGTGAATACATATTAACACTACTTTTGTGCCATGAAACTTTTAAAACTATAAATGACATGAAACGACTTCTTTCTACTGTGTTGTTTTCTGTGCTGGCCACCTGCTGTATCATGGCTTGTGGAAGTGAGGCAGTAAACGAGAATAACGAGACAACAGAAAAGCAAGAGCCAACGGCTAAGGAATGGAACAAAGGCGTGGTGGGATGGAACCTGGGCAACCAGTTTGAGTGCTCAGCACCTGGTCAGGATGGCGAGTCGACACAGATTGGCAACCCTGACGGCAGCATCAACGCTGAGACGGCCTGGGGCAACCCTGTGGTGACCAAGAAGATGATCAAGGCCGTGAAGGATGCTGGCTTCAACGCCATCCGTATTCCTGTGTGCTGGCAGTGCCATATCACCAACCCCACAGCCATGAGCATCGACAAGGCATGGATGAATCGCATCAAGGAGGTGGTTGACTGGTGTCTGGCCTACAACCTGAAGGTGATCATCAACACGCATCACGACAAATGGCTGGAGGCACGACCCACCAACCTGTATAAGGAGGAGAACAACCAGAAGCTGGCCCTGCTGTGGCTGAACATTGCCAGCGAGTTTGCGGCCTACGACTATCGCGTGGCCTTTGCTGGCACCAACGAGGTGCACATTCGCGACAACTGGGGTAAGCCCACGGCCGAGAACCTGGCTGTGCAGAACTCATACAACCAGACGTTTATCGACGTGGTGCGCGCTACGGGTGGCAACAACCTGAAGCGTCATCTCATTGTGCAGACGTATGTGTGCAATCCTGACTTTGGTATTAACAATGGCGACTTCATCATCCCTACTGATGCCGAGGGCAACGGACTGGACTATATGAGTGTGGAGTTCCATTACTACACACCTTGGGACTATGCTGGCGAATGCAAGTATAACTTCTGGGGCGAGCCCTATAAGAGCAAGGGTGAGGCCTCGGCCAGCGACGAGAAGACCATGACGGAGTTCTTCGACAAGGTGGTGAGCACATGGGCCGACAAGGGACTGGGCATCGTGATGGGTGAATGGGGTGTGACCGATCGCCAGAAGGCTGGTCAGACCGACCTGATTCACGAGAACATGACGTACTATTGCAAGTTCCTGGTGAACGAGACGAAGAAGCGTGACTTCTCGACCTTCGTCTGGGACAACAACGCCTTTGGCAGTGGACCAGAGCATTTTGGCATCTTCGACCGTCGTGCCAACATGAAGGTGAAGGCCGACTGGATTCTGAAGGGCATCATGGGAGAAAGATGAAAGATGATAAATGAAAAATGATAGATTAAAGATCATGAAGATAAAGATGAGAACGGTGGCTGCAACGGCCATGATGATGCTGGCGCTGACGGCCTGCACAACAAAGAGTGAGAAAAACAACGAAGTGAACAACTTTACCATCCAGCGTGGCACTAACCTGAGCCACTGGCTGTCGCAGAGCGAGGAGCGTGGCGAACAGCGACTGAAGCACATCCAGGAGGATGACTTCGCTCGACTGGACTCGCTGGGCTTCGACTTTGTGCGCATTCCCATCGACGAGGTGCAGTTCTGGGACGAGAACGGCGAAAAACTGCCTGAGGCATGGGACCTGCTCACCTTTGCCCTCGACCAGTGTGGCAAGCATCACCTGCGTGCCATCGTCGACCTGCACATCATCCGTTCGCACTATTTCAATGCTGTGAACGAGGGTAACAACAGTGCCAACACATTGTTCACATCAGAGAAAGCACAGCAGGACCTGATTAACATGTGGTATCAGCTGTCGGACGCCCTGAAGGGCTATAGCAACGACTCTGTGGCCTATGAGTTTATGAACGAGCCTGTGGCCGATGACCATGAGCAATGGAACCAGTTGATTGTCAAGGTGCACAAGGCACTGCGCGAGTTGGAGCCTCAGCGTACGCTGGTCATTGGCAGTAACCTGTGGCAGGGCTACGAGACGATGAAATATCTGAAGGTGCCTGAGGGCGACAAGAACATCATTCTGTCGTTCCACTACTATAACCCCATGATCCTGACGCAC
This sequence comes from Prevotella sp. E15-22, assembly GCF_023204875.1. Classification (NCBI taxonomy): domain Bacteria; kingdom Pseudomonadati; phylum Bacteroidota; class Bacteroidia; order Bacteroidales; family Prevotellaceae; genus Prevotella; species Prevotella sp. E15-22. The sequence goes on along the minus strand of NZ_CP096247.1, from coordinate 3,308,381 downwards.
TATGGCGCCTGGTGGACACCCATCGGCCGCTATACGGGTAAGGTGAACTACCCTGGCATCCTGGTGTCGGAGGAGGACTACGAGGCTGCGTCTGACTCGATGAAGCAGTTGCTGAAGCCTTATCTCACGCAGGAATGGAACATCGACAAGATTCGTGCCGACTTCAAGGATGCCATCGAGGTGGCCAAGAAATACGACCTGCAACTGTTCTGCGGCGAATGGGGCGTGTATGAGCCTGTTGACCGTGAACTGGCCTATAAGTGGACCAAGGACATGCTGACGGTGTTCAAGGAGAACAACATTGCCTGGACCACCTGGTGCTATGATGCCGACTTTGGTTTCTGGGATCAGCAGAAGCATACGTTCAAGGACAAGGGTCTGGTGGACCTGCTGATGGAGAAGTGATAGGTGAAAGATGATAGATGAAAAATTAAAATAAATGAAAAAGACTTTTGGATATTTCGACGACAAGAACCGCGAGTATGTGATCAACGACCCTGCTACGCCGTTCCCGTGGATTAACTACTTAGGCAATGAGGACTTCTTCGGCCTCATCTCGAACACTGCTGGTGGCTATGATTTCTATAAGGATGCTAAGTTCCGCCGTATCACACGCTACCGTTATAATGGTGTGCCCATGGATGCTGGTGGCCGCTATTTCTACATCAACGATGGCAGTTGTGTGTGGAACCCTGGCTGGAAGCCTTGCAAGACGCCACTGGACAGCTATGAGTGTCGCCACGGCATGAACTACACCCGTATCACGGGCAGTAAGAACGGCGTGGAGGCTTCTGTGCTCTTCTTTGTGCCCCTGAACACTTGGGCCGAGGTGCAGAAGCTGACGCTGAAGAACACCACCAACGAGGTGAAGCGCCTAAAGCTGTTTTCGTTTGCTGAGTGGTGCTTGTGGAATGCTGCCACGGATATGGAGAACTTCCAGCGCAACTGGTCGACAGGCGAAGTGGAGATTGAGAATGGGGCAACCATCTACCACAAGACGGAATACAAGGAGCGTCGCAACCACTATGCCTACTATGCGCTGACCAACGCCAAGGCTCAGGGTTACGACACGGATCGCGAGTCGTTCATTGGTCTTTATAATGATTTCTCGAATCCGCAGTGTGTGATGGCTGGCAAGCCTGCCATGAGCGTGGCCCACGGCTGGAGTCCTATTGCCTCGCACTATGTGGAGGTGGAACTGCAGCCTGGCGAGAGCAAGGACTTTATCTTTGTGCTGGGCTATGTGGAGAACGAGCAGGAGAAGAAATACTCTACTGAGGATATCGAGCGTAAACGCAAGGGAACACTCATCAGTTCACAGGACTCAGACGTAACATTGGTGAACAAGGAGAAGGCGCATGCTGTGATCGAGCGATTCTCGACCGTAGAGGCTGTGGATGCGGCCTTTAGGGAGTTGCGCGTGCTGTGGGACGGCCTGCTGAGCAAGTTCACAGTGAAGAGCAACGACGAGCGTCTGGACCGCATGGTGAACATCTGGAACCAGTATCAGTGCATGATCACGTTCTGCTTCTCGCGCTCGGCCTCGTTCTTCGAGAGTGGCGTGGGTCGTGGCATGGGCTTCCGTGACTCGAACCAGGACCTGGTGGGCTTCGTCCATCAGATTCCCAGTCGTGCACGTCAGCGCATCATCGACATCGCCTCGACGCAGTTCCCTGACGGTGGCTGCTATCACCAATACCAGCCCCTGACCAAGCGTGGCAACAACGACATCGGTGGTGGTTTCAACGACGACCCCTGCTGGCTGATCTTCGGAACAGTGGCCTATGTCAAGGAGACAGGCGACTTCTCTATCCTCGACGAGATGGTGCCCTTCGACAATGAGCCAGGCACAGGGGTGACGCTGTTCGAGCACCTGCGCATCTCGTTCAACCACGTGGTGGAGAACCTGGGTCCGCACATGCTGCCCCTTATCGGTCGTGCCGACTGGAACGACTGTCTGAACCTGAACTGCTTCTCGTGGGATCCAAACGAGAGTTTCCAGACTACTGAGAACAACAGCGAGGGCTCGAAGGCTGAGAGCCTGATGATTGCCGGTTTGTTTGTGCTCACTGGCAAGGAATATGTGGAGCTTTGCAACAAAATAGCAAAGCACGAGGAGGCCAAGCGCGCCCAAAAGTGCATCGACGCCATGGTCGAGGCCGTGAAGAAACACGGATGGGACGGCGACTGGTATCTGCGCGCCTATGATTTCTATGGTAATAAGATTGGTAGTAAGGAAAACGAAGAAGGTAAAATCTTCATCGAGAGTCAGGGCTTTTGCACCATGGCCGGCATCGGACTCGAAGACGGCATGGTGGAAAAGGCTCTCGACTCTTGTAAAAAGTACCTGGACTGCGAGCACGGTATGGTGCTGAACAATCCGGCCTTCACCCGCTATCACGTAGAGATGGGCGAGATCTCGAGCTATCCTGCCGGCTATAAGGAGAACGCTGGCATCTTCTGTCATAACAACCCCTGGGTGATTATCGGCGAGACGGTGGCCCGTCGCGGCAACGATGCCTGGGAACACTATACCAAGATTTGTCCTGCATGGATTGAGGACCAGCAGTTGCACAAGGTGGAGCCTTATGTCTACTGTCAGATGGTGGCAGGAAAGGATGCCGCCAAGCCTGGCGAGGGTAAGAACTCGTGGCTCACTGGTACGGCTGCCTGGAACTGGCTCACCATCACGCAGTATATCCTGGGTATCCGTCCTACCTACGACGGCATCGAGATTGACCCCTGTATTCCTTCTTCGCTGAAAGAGTATCACGTACATCGTGTGCTGCGCGATGCCGAGTTCGACATCACGGTGAAGAACCCAGAGGGCAAGGAGGCTGGCGTGAGCAGGATTGTGATTGATGGCACACCCATCGAGGGTTGTGTGATTACGGCCACACCTGGTAAGCATGTCGTAGAAGTAACAATGTAAGGCTATGGCACAGTTAAGAGAAAAGATTGGCTATGCCCTAGGCGACGCCGCCGCAGGAGGTATCACTTGGAAGGTGATGTCGATTGCGTTTCCGCTGTTCTTTACCAATGTGTTTGGACTCACCGTGGCAGATACAGCCACACTGATGCTCATCGCTCGTATGTTCGACGTGGTGACCGACCCCTTGATGGGTACGCTGGCCGACCGTACGCAGAGCAGATGGGGCACCTATCGTCCGTGGATCATCTTTGGAGCCATCCCCTTTGGACTCATCTTCGCGCTGTTGCTCTATACACCCGACTTCGGACCTGTGGGCAAGCGTGTATGGGCCTATACGCTCTATCTGCTGATGATGGTGGTCTATACGGCTGTGAACGTGCCCTATGGCTCGCTCCTAGGTGTGATGACCGAGGATGACAACGAGAAGAACCAGTTCTCGAGCTATCGCATGGTGGGCGCCTATGCCATGGGCTTTATCACGCTGCTCAGCTTCCCCTATCTGCAGAAGCTGGTGGGTGGCACTGACCAGCATCAGTATGCTGTGCTGGGTGCCTTCTTTGGTGTGTTGGCTGCTGCTGGCACGCTGGCCTGCGGACTGCTGACCAAGGAGCGACTGAAGCCTGTGCGTGCTGAGAAGTTCTCGCTGAAACCCTTCGGCGACTTGTTCCGCAACCGTCCGTGGGTGATCCTGACGCTCATCGGCATCTGCATGAACTTCTTCAATGGCTTCCGCTATGCTGTGGCTGGCTATATGTTTGAATACTGTCTGCATGGCGATGTGACCATCAGCGGCCTCATCATCAACTATACGGTGTTTATGACCTTCGGCGAACTCACCTGCATGGTGTTTGGTGGCGTATCGCCCGTGTTCACCAAGTGGGTGGGCTCTAAGCGCAAGGCTTTCATGTGGGCAGCTGCTATCTGTGTGGCCACATCAGTGGTCTTCTTCCTGATTCCCATGGATGCGGCCTATATCTGGCTGATGGTGGCCATCGTGATCATCACCTCTATAGGCATTGGCATCTACTCGCCCCTGCTGTGGTCGATGTATGCAGATGTATCCGACTATGCCACTGAGAAGAACGGCACGTCATCGACGGGCTTGATCTTCTCGTCGGGCACCATGGCCCAGAAGTTTGGCACGGCCATCAGTGGTTCGCTGGTGGCACTCCTACTGGGCATCGCCGGCTTTATATCGGGCACGGATGCCGATGGTCAGACGGTGATCACCATCACCGATGCCGACAGTGTGAACAGTATGATATGGGCGTTGTTCTCTGTCTTCCCTGCCATCATCGCTGGCATCATGATGGGACTGCTCTATCTCTATCCTATTAAGAAATAATACCCTTAACATTATAACTTAAATAACAAACTAACATGAACAAAAACAAATTGCTTCTCAGCTTGCTATGTGCAGGAATGATGTGGACGCCAGCCATGGCTAATGCCACAGAAGGAAGCCGAACCTCAATGACTGCCGCCCCCGACGACCAGGAGATTACTGGTACGGTGGAGGACGCCGATGGTCCGCTGATTGGTGCCACTGTAAAGGTGGTGGGTACGACAACAGGTGTAGCAACCGACAACAACGGACGCTTCAAACTAAGATGTAAGCGTGGTGCGATGTTGGAGGTGAGCTATATTGGTTACGTGAACAAGACCGTGAAGGCTCAGCCTGGTATCAAGATTATCATGGCCGAGGACAAGACAGAATTGAGCGAAGTGGTGGTCACCGCCTTGGGCATCAAGCGCGACCGTAAGGCGCTGGGCTATGGTGTGGCCGAGATTAAAGGTGCTGAACTGACCAAGGCCAAGGAGACCAACGTGATGAACTCGCTGGCTGGTAAGGTGGCCGGTCTGGTGGTTCAGAACACAGCTGGCGGCAATGCTGGCTCAACACGCGTGATGCTGCGTGGTAACACTGAGATGACGGGCAACAACCAGCCGCTCTACGTGATCGACGGTGTGCCCCTCGACAATACAAACTTTGGCAGTGCCGGCACGGAAGGTGGTTATGACCTGGGTGACGGTATCTCGGCCATCAACCCTGACGATATTGAGAACATGACTGTGTTGAAGGGTCCTGCTGCCTCTGCTCTTTATGGTAGCCGTGCCTCACATGGTGTGATCCTGATTACCACGAAGAAGGCCGAGAAGGATAAGATCAGTTTGGAATATAACGGCTCGCTGACCGTTGACGTGCAGAACGCCATGTGGGATGATATCCAGCAGGTTTACGGCATGGGCTACGGCGGCCAGTTCAGTAAGACGGCTACCTCGGGCACCAACAGCAGCTGGGGTCCGAAGGCCGACAACCAGATGGTGGAGTACTTCGACGGCGTGCAGCGTCCGTTCCAGATGTACAAGGATAACACCAGTGCTTTCTTCCGTACAGGTGTGACAGCACAGAACACGGCCATCCTGTCGGTTAACTCGGGCAAGACGGGCATGCGCTTCAGCGTGACCGACATGCGCAACAAGGACATTCTGCCCAACACGCATATGAGTCGTGACAACTTCAACCTGCGCGTAAATACATCGGCCGGTCCTGTCGACCTGGACTTCTCGATGAACTACACCCGTGAGGACGTGAAGAACCGTCCGGCACTGGGCGACTCGCAGAGTAACGTGGGTAAGAACCTGATGACGCTGGCTGGCACCTATAACCAGGCCTGGCTGAAGAACTATGAGACCAGCGAGGGCGACTATGCTAACTGGAACGGTAACGACCAGTATAACAAGAACCCCTACTGGGATCTGTATAAGAATGGTAATACCTCTGAGAAGGATATCTTCCGCTTGACGGCCAAGGCCATCTGGAACATTGATAAGCACCTGAAGCTGCAGGGTACGGTGGGTACGGATATCAACAACATGACCTTCGAGGAGTATATCGCCAAGACCACACCTGGTAAGTCGGCTGGTCAGTTGCAGGACCAGATCTTCAAGAACCGCACACTGAATGCCGAGTTGCTGGCGATGTATAACAACCAGTTTGGCGACTTCGACGTAAACGCTACCCTGGGTGGTAACATCTTCAAGGTGGACAACCTGACCACCATCAACACTGGACTGAACCAGCAGATGAAGAACGTGATCAGCATCATGAACTACGGCGAGCAGAGCATTCAGCAGAACTCGTACAAGAAGCAGATTAACTCTATCTTCGGATCGGCCAGCGTAGGCTATCTGCACACTTACTATCTGGAGGGCACCATCCGCGGCGATAAGTCGTCGACACTGCCCACGAGTCATAACGTCTATGTATATCCCTCTGTATCGGGTAGCGTGGTGTTCTCGGAGTTCATCAAGAACAAGCAGATCATCAACTATGGTAAGGTGCGTGCCTCTTGGGCACAGGTGGGTAGCGATACCGACCCCTATCAGCTGGTGACCAGCTATACCAACAGTAAGTACTCATATTCGGGCTATGCCATGGGTCTTATCAGCAATAAGGTAAAGCCCAACCCCGACCTGAAGCCCACGAAGACCAACTCGTTTGAGCTGGGTGTGGAGACGAAGTTCTTCAACGGTCGCTTAGGACTGGATGTGACCTATTATGACCAGATCTCTAAGAACCAGATTATCGCGCTAGCCTCATCATCAGCTGCTGGCTACACACACCGCCTGATTAACGCCGGCGAGATTCAGAACAAGGGTATCGAGGTGGCCGTGAACGGTCGTGTGCTGCAGATCAAGGACTTTGCATGGGATGCTGGTGTGAACTTCTCGAAGAACGTGAACAAGGTGAAGTCGCTGGTTGACGGCATGGACTACTTCGAACTGGAGAAAGCCACATGGTGCGGCGTCAGCGTTGGTGCCGAGGTGGGCGAGAACTACGGCTCGATCATGGGTAAGGACTTTAAGCGCAACGCTAACGGCGACGTGATTATCAACGCCAAGACGGGTCTGCCCGAGGTGGACGACCAGATTCGTACGCTGGGTAATGCCACATGGGACTGGACCGGTGGTTTCTATTCTACCTTTACTTATAAGAACTTCCGCCTCTCGGCTGGCTTCGACGTGAAGGTGGGTGCCGACATCTTCTCGATGTCTATGCGCTCGGCCTACCAGACGGGTAAGGCATCGGGCACACTGGCTGGCCGCGAGGAGTGGTATGCTTCCGAGGAGGCTCGTCAGGCTGCTGGCATGACCTCGGCTGAATGGCTGGCATCTGGCAATGCCCGTGGATATATTGTTCCTGGTGTGATTGACAATGGTGATGGTACCTATACGCAGAACACCATTCCTGTGAACCCAGAGGCTTACTGGAAGAGTGCTGCCGACAATGCACCTGGTATGTTTGTTTACGACAACTCGTATGTGAAGTGTCGTGAGATTACCTTTGGCTATACCGTTCCTGAGAAACTGCTGGGTAAGGTGGTGAAGAGTCTGAACGTGTCGTTCGTGGCTCGCAACCCGTTCATCGTATGGAAGAACATTCCTAATATTGACCCCGACTCTGGCTATAACACCTCAGGACTGGGTCTGGAGTATGGCTCGCTGCCCTCACGCCGCAGCTATGGTATCAATGTCAATGTCAAATTCTAAAAAGGAGGAACGATTATGATTACTAATATTTTCAAGAATACCATCGCTGCCTGTTCTTTGTGCTGCGGCATTGCCGTTGGACTGACCGCCTGCAGCGACAGTTATATGGAGGGTCTGAACGAGGACGATACGAAGACCCTGACCGTGGATCCTAACGCACAGCTCACTACTTCTCTACTGCAGACCTATGGTGACTTTGGACTGATGGATACATATCGCAGTTATATCACGGGCTTCACACAGCATTTCGCTGGTGGCTGGAACGTGTCGAACTATGGCGGCAGCGTGCATGCCTTCGACGACCAGACACGACTGATCTGGGACCAGTACTACTCGGTGGCTATCAAGAACCTGCGCGATGCCATTGCCCACAGTGAGGACAGACCTAACCTGAACGCTGTACTGCGCATCCATCGTGTGTATCTGATGTCGGTGATCACCGATACTTATGGTGATGTGCCTTGCCTGTCGATCAACACGAGTTTGGAAGAGGGTACGCCCACGCCTAAGTACGACAAGCAGAAGGATATCTACGACTTCTTCTTCACTGAGTTGAAGGCTTGTGCCGACCAGCTGGGTACGGGCAACGACAACGTGACGGGCGACGTGACGAACTATGGTGGCGATACTGACAAATGGAAGAAGTATGCCAACTCGCTGCGCCTGCGCTTTGCCATGCGTATCAGCGATGTGGAGCCTGAAAAGGCAAAGGCTGAGTTCGAGGCTGTGGCAGCCGATGAAGCTAACTACATCACTTCGGCCGACGATGATGCTTTCATCAAGTATACGAACAGTCCGTTCACACTCTATGACGGTTCGCGCGACCAGGACTACCGCGTGAATGCACTGGGCGAGATGCTCTATGGTCAGGATCCTACCTCACCAACGTTTGTATGCTCTACGCTGTTCGACTATATGAATGATAATAACGACCCTCGCCTGTACAGCATCTGCCGTCACTACAATAACGTGAAGCGCAGTGAGATTAAGCCTGACAAGGAGGGTAATGTGGACCTGACCAACGAGGTGCTGGCTTATCTGAAGAAGAAGGATATGGCCGAGGCTCCCTGTAAGCCGGGTGCTGCCTGGTGGAACAATTGGATCAACGGTCCAGACAACCTTGACGACATCCCCACTCTGGCTAAATTAGTAAAGATGTTCCCTGAGGTGGGCTACGAGAAAAACAACTTCCCTGCTCGCATGATGCGTCCTGCACTGTCTATCGACTTCTGTCAGCCCGACCGTCCAGGTATCCTGATGACATCGGCTGAGGTGAACTTCCTGCTGGCCGAGGCTTATACGAAGGACTGGAAGGTGAATGGCACTGCCGTTGACCACTTCAAGACTGGCATCAAGGAGGCCATGCAGTTGCTGAACAAGCACTACCTGACCGACGAGGCTATCATGCAGCAGGCCGACATCGACGCTTATATCGCCAACATCATGGCTGGCGACCCGCTGAAGAATGCTGACAAGGCGCGCGAGTCTATCAACCTGCAGGCTTGGATCCTGCATATGATGAACCCTGCCGAGGGATGGGCTAACCTGCGTCGTTCCGACTATCCTGTGCTGACCGACCGCTCAAAGCTGGATAAGTTCCTCAGCGACTTCACCTACGATGATGATAACCTGACCACACCTGTGCGTCTGTGCTATCCTATCCTCGAGAAGAAGTACAACGGTGAGAACTATCAGGAGGCACTAGACCGCATGGGCGGTAAGGACGACTGGCACCATCGTATGTGGTGGGATGCCTTTGACATCAACGTGAAGTAAAGAACATTAGTCGTAACAACGAAAAGAACAACAACAATGAAACTCAAGAATATATTTTTCGCTTGTTTGGCGGGCTTAGCCCTGACAAGCTGCTCGAACGATGAGGATGCATTCTTCACGGTCAGCGAAAACGATGCGCCACGCATCCTGAATACTGACTTCCCAGAGGCCGGCTTCAACATCAACCGCAATGAGCCACTGAAGTTTGAGGTTCTGGTGACACCTGCCGACATGACAACGGTGACATGGCAGGCCGATGGTAAGGTGGTGTTTACTGGTAATAACATTGACCAGGTTTTTGAGGCTGGTGACTATACTCTGAAGATTGTGGCTACCACGACGAAGGGTAAGGAGACCTCGCGCACCATGCGTCTCACCGTTAAGCCTATTGATGGTGACCCAATAGTTGACGACGACGCGCAAGCACGTATTCAGGCTCCTGGAGATGCCGTGACCATGAATGGCTCTAATTTAACGAATATCAAGAAGGTCAGAATCAACGACCGTCTCATTGACGTTACAACAGTCAGCAACACTAGCATTCAGTTTACGATGCCTGCCGACATGCCTGATGGCCAGTACCGCTTATCACTTCTTGATGAAGTGGGTCAGTCCTTTGGTGGTGGTTTGGTAACCGTCTTTAGTGATGCCCTTATTACAAAGGGTGATTTCATGGGACAGTCAGAAGGTTTGGTAACAATGCCTGGTCGTAAACTCAATGACGCGAAGTCAGTAACGGTCAATGGTCAGGAATGCTCTATTGAGAGTATTACAAATGATCAGATTGTTATTAAGTTGCCAGCTCTTGAAGAGGGTGTATATGATGTAAAAGCCACTACGAATAGTGGTGCCGCCATCAAATTCCTCCAGAACGGCAATCTCGTTGAAACAGCATCTATCAAGGTATCACTTATTGCAGAGGAAGTACTGTGGGAAGGCACTCATTCAGTAGACTGGAGTACTATCTTTGAGAAGAACGAATTGGCAGCTAAGCTGAAGGAAATTGCAAAGCCTCGTGCCATCCTTCGTCTCTATGTGAAGCGTACTGATAGTGAATATGCCAAAGGTTGCGCTGCAGTTAACTGGGCTGACATCGTGAATGGTGGCACAGATCCTAACCGTGGTGATGTAGACATTACATTTGAAGACAAGTATATTGACTTCAAACTTACTGCCAAGTCTATGGAGTTGTTGGATCAGAACAACTTCCAGGTTGTAGGTCATGGTTTCGACCTCCTGAAGATTACTCTCATTCAGCCCAGTGAAGAGGAATTGTGGTCAGGTAATCATGCTGTAGACTGGGGTACCATTTGGGAAGACGATGGAACAATCACCACTCTGTTAAAGCAGTCAGCAGGTCCTGGTTCTATTCTCCGTCTTTATGTCAAGCGCACCGATACCGAGTATGCCAAGGGTTGTGCTGCAGTAGGTTGGGCTGACATCGTGAATGGTGGTACAGATCCTAACCGTGGTGATGTGGACATTACGTTCGAAGATACTAAGGTTGAGTTTAAGTTGACCAAGAAGTCTATGGAACTGCTTAATAATGGTAATTTGCAGGTAGTAGGACATGGATTCGACTTGACGAAGATTACTATTGAATAATTTCAATTTAATCCAAATTAATAATAATCCCTCACTCAATTCTCTACCCTAAGGAGATGAGTGAGGGGTTTTTCTTTTTGTCAACCATCATACCATTTAATATCATTTAACTGAATTAAACCGTTATTATCGTAAATTGTTTCCTACCTTTGCGGGCAAATAACAAAAACAAAACTTTTATGAAACAATTACTACTCTCTGTTTTGGCCTTGACACTGACTCAGACCATGAGTGCCAAGGACGTGTTTGTAAACACCCCAAAGACCACATTGATGCTGGCCGCAAACGAAGGTCAGACACCACGTATTCACTACTACGGCTCGCGCATCAAGGCCGACCAGGCCCACGAGGTATATGATGCCATGAGCATCAACTACGACGCCTATCCTGCCTTTGGTCGCAACAGTTTTGACGAGACAGCATTGAGTGTGACCCATTTCGATGGCAACATGTCTACAGAACTAGTGGTGACGGGTAGCCGACAGGAGGGCGACCTGACCATCATCACCCTGAAGGATAAGAAATACGACTTCTTCGTGGACCTCTATTATAAAGCCAACAACCAGAGCGATGTGATTGAGACCTGGACGGTGATTCGCAATGGCGAGAAAAAGGCCATCAAACTGGAGCAATATGCCAGTGGTGTGATGACCCTCAGACAGGAGGGAGCCTGGCTGACTCATTTCCACGGTGCCTGGGGACAGGAGGCCGGTATGACTGAAGAACCCCTGACAGCAGGTCTGAAGGTGATTGTCAACCACGATGGAGTGCGCACAGCAATGGACGACCGTGCTGAGGTGATGATATCTCTCGATGGTAAACCTCAGGAGAACAGCGGACGCGTGATTGGTGCTGCCCTGTGTTGGACAGGCAACTATAAACTGCGCATCGAGACACGCGGAAAATATCGCCACACCCTGTTGGCAGGTATCGACGACCTGCACACAGCCTATACATTAAAGCCCAATGCGACGTTTGAGACCCCAAAACTGGCTATGGTCTATAGCGAAGAAGGCAAGGGCGGCGTGAGTCGCGCTTTCCATCGCTGGGGCCGCAACGGACAGTTGCACAATGGCAAGGCACTTCGCGAGATTCTGCTGAACTCATGGGAAGGTGTTTATATGGATGTCAACCAGAAGGTGTGCGAGCAGATGATGGACGGCATCAAGGAACTAGGTGGCGAACTCTTCGTTGTCGATGATGGTTGGTTTGGCCGCAAGTATCGTCGCACCAATGACTCTCAGGCCCTGGGCGACTGGATGACCGACACCCAGAAACTGCCCAACGGTGTGCCTGCCTTGCTGAAGGCTGCCGAAGACCGTGGATTGAAGTTTGGCATCTGGATTGAGCCAGAGATGACCAACAGCAAGAGTGAACTCTTCGAGGCTCATCCCGACTGGGTGGTGGCTCATCCCACACGCGAGTTATCTATGGGTCGTGGTGGCACCCAGCTGGTGCTTGACCTCTCGAATCCCAAGGTGCAGGATTTCGTGGTGGGTATCGTGGATAACCTGGTGAAGGAGAACCCCACGCTGCATTATATCAAATGGGACTGCAATATGTCGATGCAGAACTATGGCAGCAGTTACCTCACAGCCGACAAGCAGAGTCATCTCTTCGTGGATTATCACTTAGGACTGCGCAATGCCTTGGAGCGTATCCGCAAGGCCCATCCCGACCTCGTTATCCAACTCTGTTCAAGTGGTGGCGGACGCGTGAACTGGGGTGCCCTGCCCTACTTCGATGAGTTCTGGGTCTCTGACGATACCGATGCCCAGCAGCGCCTCTTTATACAATGGGGAACCAGCCATTTCTTCCCCACCCTGGCTATGGCTCAGCATGTAAGTGCTTCGCCCAACCATCAGACAGGTCGCGTCATTCCCTTGAAGTTCCGTTTCGATGTGGCTATGACGGGCCGACTGGGTATGGAGATGAAGCCCAGCGACTTGAACGACCAGGAGCGCGCCTATGCCAAGAAGGCTGTGGCTTTCTATAAGGAGATTCGTCCTATCATCCAGTTGGGCGACCAGTATCGCCTGCTCTCTCCCTACGACAATCATGGCTTCTGCAGCGAGATGTTTGTCACAGAAGATAAGAGTGAGGCCGTGTTCTTCTGCTATAAGTTTGAGAACTATATCGGCCTGGAGACTCCTCGTTGGCATATGGCCGGATTGGACCCCAACGCCACCTATCGTCTGAACGAATTCGAAGGTACAGAGCGCAGTCGTTATTTTGAAGGAAAAACCTTTAGTGGCAAATTCCTCATGGAGACAGGTATCGACGCCACATTGGGTCGTCAGTTTGCCAGCAGGGTGATAAGACTAAAGAGAATATAAGGCGAAGAGTGCAAAAAATCAATAATTTTAAGTAAAAACGTTGGATATCTCAGAAAGTCTGCGTAAATTTGCAGTTTGAAAAAACAAAGATTCAAGTAAATATATGACTTTTACAGAACAAGCAAACAAGATTTTCCAACAGGCTATTCGTGACTATCATCTGACAGATAATGTTGATACTCCTGTCAATAATCCATATGAGAGAGACAGTATTGAATACAAGCTCTATCTGAAATGCTGGATTGACACCGTACAATGGCACTTTGAGGACTTGATTCGCGACCCACATATCGACTTGGCAGAAGCGCTGCAGTTGAAGCGTCGCATTGACCACTCGAACCAAGATCGTACGGACTTGGTTGAGGAGATTGATACTTACTTCCGTCAGCTGTTCAGCGACGTAGAGCCTAAGGCTGATGCGCGCCTGAATACTGAGAGTCCTGCATGGGCCGTTGACCGTCTGTCGATTCTGGAGCTGAAGATTTGGCACATGAAGGAGCAGGCTGAGCGTCAGGATGCCTCTGAGGAGCACAAGGCTCGTTGCCAGGCTAAGCTGGAGGTGCTGCTGGAACAGCGCGTTGACCTGTCGACTGCCATCGACCAGCTGTTGGAGGATTATAAGTCAGGTAGCAAGGTGATGAAGGTATATCGTCAGATGAAGATGTACAATGATCCCAGCACGAATCCTGTACTTTATAAAAAGTAAAAGGTAAAAAAGTAAAAGAGAAAAAGAGGGTGAAGCGTCAGCATATTCTGGTTATCAGATTCTCGGCTATGGGCGACGTCGCTATGACGGTGCCCATTGTCTGGGCTGTGGCCCATCAATATCCCGAGGTGAGAATCACGGTGCTGAGTCGTGCCTTTGCCCGTCCGTTCTTTGAGAACCTAGCACCTAACGTGAACTTCATGGAGGCCGACCTGAAGGTGGAGTATCACGGCATTAAGGGTTTGAACTCACTCTACAGACGACTGACAGCCAAGCAGTTTACGCATGTGGCCGACCTGCACTCGGTGTTGCGTTCGAAATACTTGAGAATGCGCTTTAACATGGGCCATTTCAAGGTGCAGCATATCGACAAACATCGCAAGATGCGCCGACAGTTGGTGAGCAAAGAGAACAAGGTTCGCCAGCAGTTGCCTACATCGTTTGACAACTATGTAGAGGTGTTTGCCAAACTGGGATTCCCTATCGAGAAGAACGAGTTTAAGTCTATCTTCCCTGCCGAAGGTGGTAACCTGCACTGCCTGCCTGAGCAGATTGGCATGAAGGGGGAGAACGAGAAGTGGATAGGTATAGCACCTTTTGCTGCTCATAAAGGAAAGATTTATCCGAAGGAACAGATGCACGAGGTGGTGCGCCTGTTGACGGAGAAAAATCCCAAGGCGCGTATCTTCCTCTTTGGACGCGGAAAGGAAGAAGAGGAGATATTTCCCAAATGGGCACAGGAAATGCCACAATGCACGTGTGTAAGCTGGCATTTAGAGGGCATAGAACAGGAACTGATACTGATGAGTCATCTGGACGTGATGCTCTCGATGGACTCAGCCAATATGCATATGGCTTCACTCACAGGCACGCCCGTTGTCTCTGTGTGGGGTGCCACTCATCCTATGGCTGGCTTTATGGGCTGGAATCAGAATGAAAAGAATGCCGTGCAAATTGAGATGGACTGCCGTCCATGCAGTATCTATGGTCAGAAGCCCTGTATTCATGGTGACTACCGTTGTATGACGGGCATCAAACCAGAAATGATAGTCGAGAAGATTACCAATATCATTAACTTCTAGAGTTATTTTATCTATAATTATTAACCCCTAAAACAACGTGTTATGAAAAAGTATGTATGTAATGTATGCGGTTATGTATATGACCCAGCAGCAGGTGACCCAGACAGTGGTATCGCTCCAGGAACAGCTTTCGAGGATCTTCCCGATGATTGGACTTGTCCTGTTTGCGGTGTGAGCAAGAGTGACTTCTCGCCAGAAGAATAAAAAAAAGGATTCAATAAATAAAAAAGTGACGTCAAAAAAGGCGTCACTTTTTCATTATAAACATATTGTTTGTCATTCCTATGAATGCTATTCAGCCTGCTTAAAGATACTGTTTAGCATGAAGTGATAGATAACAATGCCTGCCGTAACCGACACGTTCATAGAGTGCTTGGTGCCAAATTGCGGAATCTCCAGACAGCCGTGTGAAGCGTCGATAACCTCTTGGTGAACACCCTTCACCTCGTTACCCATGACAATGGCATAGGTCTTACCTGGTTCTGGTCGGAATCCAGGAAGCTTTGTGGAGTGCTCTGCCTGCTCTACACTATATACCTCCACTCCCCTACTCTTCAGTTCCTCAACAGCCTCTAAGGCTGTATCGAAATGGCGCCATTCCACACTTTCCTCGGCTCCAAGGGCTGTCTTGTGAATTTCATTATGAGGTGGACAGCCAGTGATGCCACACAGGTATACGGCCTCCAGGCGGAAGGCATCAGCCGTGCGAAACACACTACCCACGTTGTGCATGGATCGCACATCATCTAATATCACTATCAGTGGTGTTTTCTCGGCTTCATGATACTCCTCTACCGAGAGTCGTTTCATTTCTATCGTACGCAGTTTTCTCATATCGAATACAAAGGTAATCATATTTTTCATTTTTCATCTTTCATCTCTCAACTTTTTTGTGGATAACTATGTGGATAAACCTGTTAATAACTATATAATAACTATATAGGCTATGCACACCCCCTGTCGGGATGTGGATATGCACACCTTTATCCACGGCTTTTTTTGAAGTTTTCCACGTTTTTTTGCTGAAAAAAGATATAAACTTAGTAATTTTGCACCGAAATTGCAAATTGTGGAAAACTATCACACTTGTCTCATTTTCAATAAGAAAGGATTAACAGTAGGTGTGAATAAGTAGATATTACAATAGAATAACTAAATGAGCAAGAAATAGACGTGTAAGTTTTGCACTTATCCACGCCATATCATATTACTCATTTTCTATTTTTTAAAAAAGAAAGAAAAATAAAAAGATAATAATGCAATGTTGAAAACCGAGTGGACAGAACAGGGATTTATCAATGAACCAGCAGAAGCAGGTGTTGACTTGAAGAAAGAAATACGTCGACTGTGTGAAGAGAAAGGCGCCATCATCTTGGCGCACTACTATACTACTGGAGACATTCAGGATGTGGCCGACTTTGTTGGCGACTCGTTGGCTTTGGCTCGCAAAGCTGCCGAGACGGATGCGAAGATAATGGTGATGTGTGGTGTGCACTTTATGGCTGAGACCTGTAAGTTGCTCTCGCCAGATAAGGTTGTTCTCTGTCCCGATTTGAATGCTGGTTGTTCATTGGCTGACAGTTGTAAGGCTGAGGATTTGAAGAAGTTCAAGGACGAGCATCCTGGCTATCAGGTGATCTCTTATGTGAACACAACAGCTGCAGTGAAGGCATTGACCGATGTGGTGGTGACCAGTGGTAATGCAAAGAAGGTGGTTGACCAGTTGCCAAAGGATGGTAAGTTTATCTTTGGTCCCGACTATAACCTGGGTAATTATATCAATGAGGTGACAGGGCGACAGATGTTGCTGTGGAATGGCGGCTGTCATGTGCACGAGCGTTTCTCAGTGAATAAGATTATGGCGTTAAAGAAGCAATATCCCGATGCTGTAGTGATGGCACATTTAGAGTGTAAGGGACCAGTACTCGCTGTAGCTGATATAAAGGGCTCTACGGCCACAATGCTGACCTATGCGCAGAATTCCTCAGAGAAGCGTTTTATCGTGGCCACAGAGGCCGGAATTCTTCACGAGATGCAACGTACTTGTCCTGACAAGGAATTCATCCCTGTGCCGCCAGAAATCAGCGAGAGCGGCCTTGAGTGTTCGTGCAACGAATGTCAGTATATGAAGATGAACACACTTCTTAAGATCTATAACACTTTGAAGTATGAATGGCCTCAGATAGAGGTTGATCCAAAGATTGCCAAAGAAGCTGTGAAACCTATAGAAAAAATGCTGGAGTTGAGTTAATAGTACTCAACTCCAGTTTTTTATTTATGTTGCAATGATTAGAAAATTAATTTATCATGCACATGCTTTTGCAAGTAGTTATTCGTTCTTCTGATTGATGAGATTAACTACAACTTTTACCATGACATCCTTCTCCTCAACACTGGGATAGAGTTCCTCACCACCAAACGTCTGATAAATCTGACCTATACTACTCTTAAACGAATCATCCTTCTCGTTTCCAAAGAGTGCTGAGTCTTTATAGTGCGTCCTAACATCTGAACCAATTGGCGCAGTTCGCCTATCTGTTCACTATGTATACGCTGATTGACGGCGTAGCCTTTCACAAGATAGTCTTTTAAAACCCTATTTGCCCATTGGCGAAACTTTACACCTCGTTTAGAGTTCACACGATATCCCACAGAGATAATCATGTCTAAATTGAAGTATGGAATATTTCGTTTTACAGTTCTTTTTCCTTCAATCTGAACTTGTGCAATTTTTGCACATGTTGATTCTCTCTCTAATTCTTCTACTTTATAGATGTTGTTAATGTGGCGTACTATAGAGGTTCGGTCGGTCTGAAACAAATCAGCCATTTGAGCCTGAGTCAACCACACCGTCTCATTCTCCAAGCGGACATCGATCTGCGTCTGTCCGTCCTCCGTCTGATAGATTATAATTTTATCTTCTTTCATAAGATTTTTAATTCTTCAGCAAAATTAATATATTTCTACTAATATAGTATGCAAAAATCAAAAATGTTACTTATATAGTAATTTTTTTTAATAAATTACTATGATGAACCTACAATTTTTTTTTGAAAGTTATGATGTTTTTTAAAATTTAATTATCTTTGCAATCAGAAAATTCATTAACTAAATACAATCATTAAACAATGAAAAAACTATTATTTTCAACCTTCCTAAGCTTTATTGCTGTTTTATGCAGCGCACAGTACCGTTATTGTAATACATACGAAGATTTCCTTGAAAACAGATGGCAGGAATTAGATACGCTTTATATAGACAGTCATAGTAAAAATCAGCAATTATGGTGGGGAGGTAATGATTTCACTTTAACCACTGGCGATAAAGCCTTCGACAATATATTGAAAAAGGATATATTTATCGTGTCGCAGGGTGATACGTTGTATGTGAATTGTCGTAACCTACGTTATCATCATGGACGTTTTGGTAATGGATATACCAGAGCAGTACGTATAGGTCAGCACAGCCTACTATTTGTTAATAAGTGGATTGGTGATGATGCCTTTAATAATTCCTCGATGGCCATATTGTTTGGTGCTGTCGGTGCTATGGCAGCAGCTAATCAGCAAATAAAGAATCAGGTGTGTTATATCATCTCATCAGGTGCTAATAGTAAGGGACGCGTTAATATACGTTTGGTAGATGATAATCTAATGGAACAAATGATAGCTGGCGCCAACCACTACGAATTGACTAGCGATTTTTACTCTGTGAAAGATACAGAGATGCGTCTATTGGCTAATCACGTGATTCCTATCCTCGAAAAAGCTGGCCTTTTGAAAGAAGTATTTTAAAGTATCACTAACTTATTTCTGTGTTTTACAGGATTTCTCTTGCAATAGTTACTAAAGCGGCACGTATCTGTTGATGAGCCATGTTAACAGGCTGGCGAGGATATATACGAGGATAAAAGCCAGGATAAAGCGATAGAAATAACCCTCGTAGGCGAAGCCAATTCTGTTCATCGTCATCGCCACTATCAATGGACATCCGCCACAAAGGAAGTAGTATGTGATGCTATGACGGCCAGTCCATTCAATGAGCTTATTATTCGGAATAAAGGGAATAAGTGATACGATCAACAATAGCCACGTGATGGCATCTGCCAGGAATAATGGCGCACTTTCAATGGCTATGTTCCTCATGGGAAGATCCACCTGATACTCATATACTTTTATCAGAATAAGAATAGATAAAAGTAATAATGATATATATGGCTTGTTGATAGTGTTGAAAACGGCCTTGTGTTTGTTGTAGAAATAGCCTAAATAAAGGAAATCGAACGCCAACAGAGCGTCTTGCCATTGCCAATAACTGTGTTGATTAAATGGTAATAGATAATAGCTTATAAAGCAGAGCAGCGCTACTGTTGATAACCATCGTTCTTTTCCACGACTTATCCATAACAACAGGGAGAACAACACCTCTGCTATGATGAGGGCCGCTATGAACCACGACGCATTACCTAAAATGATGTTTGACGCTATTTCAGAAAAGTTTATCTCGCTGTTTCTGATTAATAGTTTAGGAACAGCCAGGAGAGAGGTAAATACGAAATATGGTAATAACAGGTATCTGCCTATGGCCTGCAGTTTTCTTTTGATTTGGAATGCTGTATCCTTATATAAAAGAAAGCCAGAGATGAAATAAAAGAGGATGATGGCGTTGGTGGTATAGACGTAATAAGGTGTAGCAATTTCTTCTCCCTTGTAATATACTTCAGTATGGAATACAAGGATGAGAATCATTGAGAAGCCTCTCAGAAAGTCAATCCATCCTATTCTTTTCATGTTTTAGTTGATGATGGCTATCTTACAAACAACTCCTTTATCGCCATTACTCGTAGCAGTGGCCACCATATAGACACCACTGGCCACACGTCGACCTTGCTGGTCGCAACCGTTCCATGTAAAGGTGCCGCCATTAGAGCGTCCCTGAGCCACTAATTTTCCGTTGCTGGTGAGAATCTTCACGTCGGCATTGTAAGAAAGTCCTACAATGGTTATAAGTCCTGTGTAGCCCGCTTCCACGGGGTTAGGATAGGCATAGACATCATCTTTTGTCATTTCGTCGACAGGTGTGGTAGCGTCGCTGATATAAGAACAGAGTCCGTTTCCTGTGCCAAAGAACACCTCGCCGGTATTGTTGTTGATGGCAATGCTTGTGACGTGATTAGAGAGCAGTTTACTGTTGTCGGTGGTAAAGTGCTGAATCTGCGTCAGGTTGTCCTCGCTGATAAGGTAGACACCGTTATTATCTGTGCCAAACCACTTGCGTCCGCCGCCGTCGATACAGATGGCTGTGATGCCAATGCCCGACAGGAGATAGTCGGCATAGTTCGTTCCATCGTTGCGAGGCACCTTGACCTGCGTAAAGACAGGGTTGCTGGCTGTTATCTGACCTTTCTCCAGCAGGAGCGGTCCCTGTTGAGTGCCTACCCAGATATTACCGTCTTTATCCTCGACCGTACACGACACGTAGTTGATGTTTTCTATTGAAAGACCATCTTGATTCTTGAATTCTGTGAAAGACAGTATCTTTTTGGTGTCTATGTTATATCGATAGAGTGAGGAAATATACCAGTTGTTATTGACAAACCATAGGTTTCCGTTGCTGTCAATTTGTAGGTCAGAGAGGTTTCCTAAGCTCTTGTTCGTATAACCATTGCCGCTGAGTTTCATCAACACGGGGATATGGTGTGACGTGAACTTACCATCCTTGCTGCGTTCGATGAGCGACTGTGTGGGAGCCTGACTGTTCATGAAGAGCACACGACCGTCGTTCAGGCATTTGACGCCTGTGATAAGCTCGTAGTCGGTGGTCTTGCCGTCGAAAGCCTCTATCGGACTGTTAGTGCTGTTATAGGCATTGACAATCTTTCCGTTCCTAAACTCAAACAGACCTGTACGTGCGCCTACAAACATGTGGGTTTCATCATTGGGGTCGTCATCAAAACACATGGCGTTAAAGTAGTTGATGCCTGTCTCGGGCTTGACGTTCTCGTCGTCCATAAACAGCCATTCGCCATCGCTCAAGGTCTGGATGTGCGTGGTGCTGTTGCCGTCCATAAGACTTCCATCGCAGCTATAGAGCTTGTTATTCTCAAAGCGCATGAAGCCGTGCGTGTTGCTCTTGGGGCCGCCAGGCTGCAGCGTCTTGACGGTGGCGATATAGTTGTCCCAGTCGGCCGTATCGGCTGTAAACGGCGGATAGGTGTTTGTCTGCTGCCAGTTCGACTTATCAATGAGGTTAGTGCTCATTGCCGCCACAAAAACCTTTCCATCCTTGGCCTTGGCATAAATATGATTGTCGTTGATGTTGACCGCCACGATGTTCTGGTCGAGGATATACGACTCGCTGATCTCAGCTCGCTGCACGTTCACTTTCACGATACCAAAGCCCGTACACAGATAGACGTATTGCTGATGGACAAAGACGTTATTGATGGTCTTGTCCTTGGTCATCGACTTACTATAGTACGAACTGATGTTCGTGACGTCGCCTTTGAGGTTGAGCAGGTCGATATTACCGTTCTGATAGATCACTATTAACTGCTTCACCTGCTGGTTCCAGGCAATGAGCTTGACGTAGGTATCGTTGAGCGTGTTGACCTTATCGTAGGTGGTGATAGAATGGTCGTTCAGATGATAGCTGTAGAGACTGTTTGAGGCACGTACGAATAGCGTGTTGGCGCCAGCCTTGACAATTTGCTGGGGCTCATAGTACGACATATAAGCGCGCCAGGTGCCTATCTGAGCCATTGACAATTGACAATTGATAATTGATAATTGTGCAATCAGTAATAATATCAGGGCCAGTCTCTTCATAACATATACTTATTTTAGGAGATACTCTGCGAGTTTCGCTGTGGCTCGTCCGCGATGACTGATGCCGTTCTTCTGTTCGGCAGTCATCTCGGCAAAGGTATGCTCAAAGCCTTCAGGACGGAAGATAGGATCGTAGCCAAAGCCCTCTGCCCCACTCCGCTCGCGTGTAATCTCGCCTTCCACAATACCCTCGAACAGGTGTTCCTGCGTGATACTGGTGCAGCCACAGGGACATACGTTCTTCTTTTGAATAAGGGCAATGACAGTGCGAAAGCGCGCCTTGCGGTTGTCCTGGTCGTTGAGTTCGCGCAGCAGACGTGCCATATTGGCTTCGCTGTCGTGACTGGCAGCATCGCTTTCCATACTGGCATAGCGGGCGCTGTAGATGCCTGGTGCGCCGTTCAGTGCCTCCACCTCGAGACCAGTATCGTCGGCAAAGCAGTCCAGATGATAATGGTCGTACACGTAGCGTGCCTTCTGCAGGGCGTTCTCCTCGAGGGTCTTGCCTGTCTCAGGGATATCCACATCACAGCCGATATCCTTCAGAGACAGCACCTCTACCCTATCGCCCAGAATCTGGCGTATTTCCTGCAACTTGTGCTGGTTGTTGGTGGCGAATACTATTTTCATTTTTAACCTTTTCTTTCTTGATTTTCACTTTCATCTCATCGAAGCCCTCACCATAGACACCAATAACGGAGCTTTGCGATACAAAGGCGTTGGGGTCGATCATCTTGATCAGGCGGAACATGCTGATGCTCTCGTTCTTTCTGGCCAGGATACAAAGCACCTTCACCTCCTGACCTGTGTACCAGCCGTGACCATCGAGGATGGTGACGCCGTGCTTGGTCTCAGTACCAATGGCGTTGGCTATCTCCTGCCATTTGCGAGTGAAGATCATAAACTGAACCGACTCGCGCCGTGCATTCATCACATAGTCGAGCACGAAGTTCTCCAGCGCCATCACGCAGAAACCAAACATCACTTTGTGGGCTCGCTCAATATAGTCGCCAAACTGTGGGAAGAACATACACGAGCCGATGATGCAGAAGTCGACACTGATGAGCACAGAGCCCAGCGACACGTTGTGATACTTGTTCACAGAGGCCGCAATGATATCTGTACCACCCGTTGAGCCATTGTGAAGGAAGACCGTGGCCAGCGCAATACCTGTGATAACGCAGCCAATGATCATCGACATGAAGTCCTGACCATCGCCCAGAATCTTGATGGGCAACCCGTTATCTTGCTTTGGAATAATCTCCTGAGCAAACACCAGCAGGAAATAGAGGGCAAAGATGGCATAGATGGTCTTCATCATGAACTTAAAGCCCAGGATCTTCAGCGCCACCAACAGCAGGATGCCGTTGATGATGATGTAAGTGTTCTCCAAGTGGAAGCCTGTGGCATAATAGATGATGGCCGACAGACCCGTGACGCCGCCTGCCACAATCTGGTAGGGCATCAGGAACACGGTGAAGGCGATGGTGTAGAGCACCAGGCCGAGGGTGATGAAGAAATAGTCTTCTACCTCTTTGAGGATGAGTTTGTGATCTATTGTCATTTATTTGATAACGATGTTCACCATACGCTTCGGGACGATGATAACCTTTACTATCTGCTTGTCTTCCACATACTTAGCTGTACGCTCGTCACCACGAACCATTGCTTCGATTGAGGCGTTGTCGGCATCGGCAGCCACCTGGATCTCGAAGCGGGTCTTGCCGTTGAAAGCCACACCCATCTTCACGTTGCTCTCAACGAGGTACTGCTCATCCCATGTGGGCCACTGAGCGTCGCATACACTACCCTGCTCGCCCAGCATCTCCCACAGCTCTTCAGCGATATGGGGAGCGAAGGGAGCGATGAGGATAACGAGGTTCTTGATCATCTCCTTATTCTTGCACTTCTGCTGACCCAGTTCGTTCACGCAGATCATGAAGGCCGAGATAGAGGTGTTGTAAGAGAACTGCTCGATGTCCTGCGACACCTTCTTGATGAGCTTATGAACACTCTTCAGGTTTTCAGGTGTTGCGTCTGTTGCGATGCCATCGCAGCATACTGAACTGCAGAGGTTCCAGAACTTCTTGAGGAAGCGGTGACAGCCATCGATACCATTGGTATCCCAGGGCTTCGACTGCTCCACAGGGCCGAGGAACATCTCGTAGAGACGCAGGGTGTCGGCACCGTACTTCTCGACAATCATATCAGGGTTCACCACATTGAACATCGACTTCGACATCTTCTCGATAGCCCAGCCGCAGATGTACTTGCCGTCTTCAAGGATAAACTCAGCATTGTTATACTCAGGACGCCAAGCCTTGAAGGCCTCGATATCGAGCACATCGGCCGAAACAATGTTCACGTCGACGTGGATAGGTGTTGTCTCCTTATAGTCCTTACGCAGGTTCAGACTCACGAACTTACCCTTGTCGGCACCCTCGTCCTCAATACGATAGACGAAGTTTGAACGTCCCTGAATCATGCCTTGGTTAACGAGCTTCTTGAAGGGCTCGTCCTCGCAGGTATAGCCTGAGTCGAAGAGGAACTTATTCCAGAAACGAGAGTAGATCAGGTGACCAGTGGCGTGCTCAGAACCACCCACGTAGAGGTCTACATTACGCCAGTATTCATTGGCCTCCTTGCCCACGAGGGCCTTGTCGTTCTGGGGATCCATATAGCGCAGGTAGTAGGCTGAAGAACCAGCGAAGCCAGGCATTGTGTTGAGCTCCAGTGGGAAGACGGTCTTGTTGTCAACCAGGTCTTTGCTCACCACCTTGTTGGCTGTGGTGTCCCATGCCCACATCTTGGCACGTCCCAATGGGGGCTCGCCCGTCTCAGTGGGCTTATACTCGTTGATCTCAGGCAACTGCAGAGGCAGACACTCCTTGGGAATCATATAAGGCATATCGTCCTTGTAGTAGACAGGGAACGGCTCGCCCCAGTAGCGCTGACGACTGAAGATGGCGTCGCGCAGGCGATAGTTCACCTTGACACGTCCGAGGTTGTGCTCAGTAACAAACTTCTTCGTGGCAGCAATAGCCTCCTTCACGCTCAGTCCGTTGAGAGAGAAACCATCGAGTGTGGTCTTACCAGCTGCAGGCGAGTTCATCACCCTACCCTCCTTCGCATCGAAGCTCTCCTCAGACACGTCGGCACCCTCGATCAATGGGATGATGGGCAGATTGAAGTGCTTAGCGAAAGCATAGTCACGACTGTCGTGAGCAGGAACAGCCATGATGGCGCCTGTGCCGTAGCCAGCCAGCACATATTCAGAGATCCACACAGGAATCTTGTCGCCTGTGAAAGGATTAACGGCATAAGAACCAGAGAACACACCAGTAACGCTGTGGTCCATCTGACGCTCGCGCTCAGTACGCTTCTTCACGTAAGCCAGATATTCGTCAACGGCAGCCTTCTGGTCGGCCGTGGTCAACTCAGCCACGAGCTCGCTCTCAGGAGCCAGCACCATGAAGGTAACGCCGAAGATGGTATCGGCACGAGTGGTGAAGATGGTAAAGTGCTTCTCAGAGTCGGCCACCTGGAACTCCATCTCAGTACCCTCAGAGCGACCAATCCAGTTGCGCTGAGCTTCTTTGAGTGAGTCGGTCCAGTCGATGGTCTCCAGTCCGTCGAGCAGACGCTGTGCATAGGCCGAGGTACGCAAGCACCACTGGCGCATCTTCTTCTGCTCCACAGGATAGCCACCACGCTCAGACACACCATTGATCACCTCGTCGTTGGCCAGCACAGTGCCCAGCGCAGGACACCAGTTCACCATCGTCTCGGCCAGGTAGGCAATACGATAGTTCATCAGCACCTCCTGCTTCTTCTTCTCAGAGAAGGCGTTCCATTCGGCAGCAGTGAAGTGCAGCTCCTCAGAACCAAGTGCGTGACAGTCCTCAGTACCCATCAGTTCGAAGTGCTCAATCAGTTTGATAGTGGGCTGAGCCTTATGTGAAGCAGTGCTATAGTAGCTGTTGAACATCTGCTGGAAGGCCCACTGTGTCCAATGATAGTAGCCAGGCTCGCAGGTGCGCACTTCCCTACTCCAGTCGAAAGAGAAACCAATCTTGTCCAACTGCTCGCGATAGCGGTTGATATTCTGCTCTGTGGTGATAGCGGGATGCTGACCAGTCTGGATGGCATACTGCTCGGCAGGCAGTCCGTATGAGTCGTAACCCATGGGGTTCAGCACGTTATAGCCCTGCAAGCGCTTGTAGCGAGCGTAGATATCCGAGGCGATATAGCCCAGAGGGTGACCTACGTGCAGTCCTGCTCCTGATGGATAAGGGAACATGTTCAGCACATAGAACTTCTTCTTCTTGTCGTCCTCTACTACGCGATAGATGCCACTTTCCACCCATCGCTTCTGCCACTTTTTCTCAATGTCTCTGAAGTTGTATTCCATTTATTTTGTCGTTGTTATTGTTTCTTAACCTGCAAAATTACTATTATTCTGCGAGATAGCAAAAGAAAAAGATGAAAATCTTCTCGCGTACGCCCGATATAGCCGATATGATGCTCAAACACCCCTACCCCATTTTTAAGTATAAAGAATCTAAAAAACTTTGTATATTCAAATAATTTTTTTAATTTTGCACACAGATAATTATCAATTTAATCTTTAAATCAAAACAAAAACGCTTATGAAGAAAATTTTTACTCTACTCGTAGTAATGATGATGGGTATCTGCGGATGGGCAGAAGACATTATTTGGTCAGAGGACTTCTCTTCCGTTACAGACTTTACTGTAAACCCCAATACCATTAATGAGAATTATACCTTCACAGGATTTGTGTTGAAGGATGATGGTACGGTTAAAAGCGGCACAAAGTTCTATAATGAGAATTTAGCAGGTGGTACTGCGCCCGAATTGCTGCTTGCCAAGAATGGAGGCAGCTTTACTGCTACTGTTGCTATGAATGGCAAAAGCGGTGACATGACTCTTAGTTTTAAGTCAAATAAAGCATTGACTGTTACTGCAGAAAACGCAACACTTGGAGAGGCATCAAACACTGGTAACGACTATGTTTATCCTGTAACAGTAGCTGCTGGTACCAATACAATCAAGATTACATTTACGATGGCAGGTGATAAGAATGCCCGCATGGATAATATCAAGCTGTCTCAGGGACAAGGCAAGAAGCCTGCAGGTCTCTCTTGGGGCACTTCTGCCAGAACGGTGACTTTGGGCGCTAGTGACAATCAGTTCCCCCAGTTGTCTAATAAAAATAATCTGACAGTTACTTACTCTAGTTCTAAGGAAGATGTAGCCACTATTAATGCCGAGGGTTTTGTGACTCTGCTTACTGCTGGTAAGACTGATATTACGGCTGAATTTGCAGGCAATGACGAGTATGAGGCTGCTAAGGTTACTTACACACTGACTGTAAATGAGGCAAGTACTGATGTTCCTGAGTTGATTACTGTTGACCAGGCTCTTGCTATTATTGATACACTTGGAAACGGTAAGACCACAACGAAGGTTTACCAGGTAGAAGGCTTTATTGTAGGTACTCCTGACTTCCAGCGTAAAGACGATCAGACTCTGTATGGCAATGTGAACTTTGATATGGCTGCAGAGAAGAATGGCACCACAAAATTGACTGTTTTCCGTGCAAAGTCTTTCGAGAATAAGAACTTTACAGAAGAGACAATTTCTTTACTTAAGGATGGTGATAAGGTTGTGATCGAAGGTAAGCTTCAGAAATATGTGAAGAATGAAGTGGTTACTCCTGAATTAACAAACGGTAAGCTCATTAGTGTTAATGGTGTTGGCTCTGGCATCAACAACGTGAAGACCGATGCTACCAAGAACGCTATCTTCAACCTGCAGGGTCAGCGTGTGAACAACGCTGCCAAGGGTCTGTTCATTGTGAATGGCAAGAAGGTTGTGAAGTAAAAATCGAACCTAAATATAAAAACGAGACGCTTCTCTTTGGAGTGTCTCGTTTTTTTTGTATCTTTGTGCTCGAAATTTTAAAAATTAGAAGTAATGGCAAAGAAAGATGGGGAACTGACCCCAATGATGAAACAGTTTTTCGATTTGAAGGCGAAACATCCTGATGCAGTGATGCTGTTCAGGTGTGGCGACTTCTATGAGACCTACTGTGAGGATGCCATTACGGCCTCGCGCATTCTGGGCATCACGCTGACCCATCGTAACAATGGGGCAGGGGGCCAGGGCGACGAGATGGCTGGCTTTCCCCATCATGCGCTTGACACCTATCTGCCTAAGCTGATTCGTGCTGGCAAGCGCGTGGCCATCTGCGACCAGTTGGAAGACCCCAAGCTGACGAAGAAACTGGTGAAGCGAGGTATCACAGAGCTGGTGACCCCTGGTGTGGCCCTCTCTGACAACGTGCTGAACTATAAGGAGAACAACTTCCTGGCCAGCGTGCACTTTGGCAAGTCGTCCATGGGTGTGTCTTTCCTCGACATCTCAACGGGTGAGTTCCTCACAGGCGAGGGTACAGCCGACTATGTGGAAAAGCTTTTGGGCAACTTCTCGCCAAAGGAGGTGCTCTTCGAGCGTGGTCGCAAGCAGGATTTTGAATTGAAATTTGGCACGAAGTTCTTCACGTTTCAGTTGGACGACTGGGTATATACGGACCAGACGGCACGTCAGAAGCTGCTGAAACACTTCCGTGTAAAAAACCTGAAGGGCTTTGGTGTGGAGCACCTGCAGAGTGGTGTGATTGCCGCTGGTGCCATTCTGCAATATCTGGAGCAGACACAACACACGCAGATAGGCCATATCACGTCTATCTCGCGCATTGAGGAGGATAAGTACGTCCGACTGGATAAGTTCACCATCCGCTCGCTGGAGCTGGTCTATCCCATGCAGGAAGACGGTAAGAGTCTGCTGGACGTGATCGACAAGACGGTATCGCCCATGGGTGGCCGTTTGCTGCGCCGTTGGGTGGTCTTTCCCTTAAAAGACGAAAAACCCATCAACGAGCGTCTGGACATCGTTGACTACTATTATCGCGAGCCTGACTTCCGTGCTTGTATCGACGAGCAGATCCATCGTATAGGCGACCTGGAACGTATCATCTCGAAGGTGGCTGTGGGTCGTGTGTCGCCACGCGAGGTGGTGCAGTTGAAGACGGCTCTGCAGGCCATTCAGCCCATCAAGACGGCCTGTCTGTATGCCGACAACGAAGCGCTGAAAAGGGTAGGGGAACAGTTGAACCTCTGCGAGAGTCTGCGCGACAGAATAGAAAAGGAGATTCAGGACGATCCGCCACAGCTGGTGCAGAAGGGTGGGGTGATTCGCAATGGTGTGAATGCCGAGCTCGACGAACTGCGTCAGATTGCCTATAGTGGCAAGGACTACCTGCTGAAGATTCAGGAGCGCGAGGCTCAGGAAACAGGCATTTCGTCATTGAAGATTGGCTATAACAATGTGTTTGGCTATTACCTGGAGGTGCGCAACACGTATAAGGACCAGGTGCCTGCAGAATGGGTGCGCAAGCAGACGCTGGCGCAGGCCGAACGCTATATCACGCAGGAGTTGAAGGAGTATGAGGAGAAGATTCTGGGTGCCGAAGACCGTATCCTGTCGCTCGAGGCGAAGCTCTTCAACGACCTGATTCTGGGTATGCAGGAGTTTATTCCGCAGATTCAGATCAACGCCAATATCATTGCGCATCTGGACTGCCTGCTGTCGTTTGCCAAGGCGGCTGAGGAGAACCATTATATCCGTCCTGTGATCGACACTACGG
The DNA here is from genome assembly GCF_023204875.1 of Prevotella sp. E15-22. NCBI lineage: Bacteria > Pseudomonadati > Bacteroidota > Bacteroidia > Bacteroidales > Prevotellaceae > Prevotella > Prevotella sp. E15-22. The sequence goes on along the minus strand of NZ_CP096247.1, from coordinate 3,278,832 downwards.
AGGTGATCGACATCAAGCAGGGACGCCATCCTGTCATCGAGAAGGAACTGCCCATCGAGGAGCATTATGTGCCCAACGATATCCTGCTGGACAACGAGCGTCAGCAGATTATCATCATCACGGGTCCGAATATGGCTGGTAAATCGGCGCTGTTGCGTCAAACGGCCTTGATAGTACTGATGGCCCAGATGGGATGTTTCGTGCCCGCAGAGGCCGCGAGAATCGGTCTGGTGGACAAAATATTCACCCGTGTGGGTGCTTCAGATAATATTTCACTGGGTGAATCCACGTTTATGGTCGAGATGACGGAGGCTTCGAACATCCTGAATAACATCTCTTCGCGCTCGCTGGTGCTCTTCGACGAGTTGGGTAGGGGAACATCTACCTACGACGGCATCTCGATTGCCTGGGCCATCGTGGAGTATCTGCACGAGAATGCGAAGGGTCATCCACGTACGCTCTTTGCCACACACTACCACGAGCTCAACGAGATGGAGAAGAACTTCTCTCGCATCAAGAACTACAACGTCTCTGTGAAGGAGGTGGATGGCAAGGTGATCTTCCTGCGCAAACTGGAGCGAGGCGGCTCTGAACACTCGTTTGGTATCCACGTGGCCGAGATTGCTGGTATGCCACGCTCTATCGTGAAGCGTGCCAACGTCATTCTGAAGCAACTGGAGAGCGAGAACGCCCAGGTGGGTGGGGCAGGGAAGCCCACAGCCGAGATTGCCGCTTCTCGCGAGGGCATGCAACTGTCGTTCTTCCAACTCGACGACCCTGTGCTTTGTCAGGTGCGCGACGAGATTCTTGGTCTCGACGTCAATAACCTCACGCCACTCGAAGCGCTTAACAAACTTAATGATATCAAAAAAATAGTCTCAGGCAAATAACCTGAGACTAATTTTTTATGCTTTCTTCAAGCCTTTCACCATACAATAGACGCCTATGATGATGAAGGGAATAGAGAGTATCTGTCCCATGTCGAAGGGAAGACCCTCTTCGAAGGCTTCCTGCACCTCCTTAAAGTACTCGATGAAGAAGCGGAAGGTGAAGATATAAGCCAGGCAGAGGCCAAAATAAAAACCAGTTCCCACGCGCTGTGGCATCTTCTTATAAAGCCAGAACATCAGGGCGAAGAGTAGGGCATAGGCGATGGCCTCGTAGAGCTGGCCAGGATGGCGCAGAACAACGTTCTGTGGACCGTCGTTTTGGACGAACCAGAAGGCCCAGGGCAGACTCTCGTCTGTGATCTTTCCCACAATCTCTGAGTTCATCAGGTTGCCAATACGGATGCAGCAGGCCGTGATGCCTGTGGCAATGGCGATATTGTCGAGCACGGTCCATACGGGCACCTTGAAACGGCGCACATAGAGTAGGAGCGTGATGATCAGTCCCAGCGTGCCACCATGCGACGCAAGTCCTTGGTAACCAATCATATGCCATCCTCCCATCGCATCAATCTTGATGGGCAGCAGCATCTCGATAACACCCTTCCACGACGTGAGGAAATAGTCGGGCTGATAGAAGATGCAATGACCCAGACGGGCGCCAACGAGGATGCCCATGAAGCAGTAGATGAAGAGGGGCTCAAACTTCTCGTTGGCAATGCCCTGCTTCTTATACAGCCAGCGCACCATCAGATAGGCCAGGGCCAGTCCGATGAGCCACATCAGCGAGTACCAGCGCATGCTGAACGCACCAATGCTGAAAACCTCGAGCGACGGGTTCCAAGTGATAAAGAGTTCACAGTTCATAGTTCAGAACCAGCTTAAACATTGAAGCGGAAGTGCATGATATCACCATCCTGCACCACGTAGTCCTTACCTTCTACGCCCATCTTACCAGCCTCGCGAACAGCAGCCTCAGAGCCGTATTTGATATAGTCGTCGTACTTGATGACCTCGGCGCGGATGAAGCCCTTCTCGAAGTCGGTGTGGATAACGCCAGCACACTGGGGAGCCTTCCAACCCTTCTTATAGGTCCAGGCCTTCACCTCCATCTCGCCAGCAGTGATAAAGGTCTCGAGGTTCAGCAGGGCGTAGGCCTTCTTGATCAGACGGTTCACGCCACTCTCCTCCAGACCCAGCTCCTCGAGGAACATCTGCTTGTCCTCATAGCTCTCGAGCTCAGCGATATCCTCCTCTGTCTTGGCAGCGATGACCATGGCCTCGGCACCTTCTTCCTTGGCCAGTGCCTCAACTTTCTTGGTGAAGTCGTTACCACTCTTGGCGTCAGCCTCGCCTACGTTGCAGACGTAGAGCACGGGCTTTGAGGTCAGCAGGAACAGGTTGCGTGCGCAGTCCTGCTCGTCCTTGCTCTCGAACTCCACGATACGGGCGTTCTTACCCTGCTCCAGCACCTCCTTATAAGCCTTCAGCACAGTCACCTCTACCTTGGCGTCCTTGTTGCCTGCAGCAGCGGCTTTCTCTGTCTTAGCCAAGCGAGAATCGATGGTCTCGAGATCCTTCAGCTGGAGCTCAGTATCAATGATTTCCTTGTCGCGGATGGGGTCGATAGTACCATCAACGTGGGTGATGTTCTCGTCCTCGAAGCAACGCAGCACGTGGATGATAGCATCCGTCTCGCGGATGTTGCCAAGGAACTTGTTTCCAAGTCCTTCACCCTTCGAGGCACCCTTTACGAGGCCTGCAATATCAACAATCTCACAAGTAGCAGGAACAATGCGTCCTGGGTGTACTATCTCGGCCAGTTTGGTCAGTCGTTCATCAGGTACGGTGATAACGCCCACGTTGGGCTCAATCGTACAGAAAGGGAAGTTTGCTGCCTGTGCCTTTGCACTTGACAGGCAATTGAAAAGTGTAGACTTACCCACGTTGGGCAGTCCCACAATACCACATTTTAATGCCATTTTTCTATATAAACGTTTATAAACTGGGTGCAAAGGTACGACTAAGTGAGTAAAAAACCAAATATATTTGGATTTTTCTCTTTTGGTGTAAAACTTCTTTGTAATTTGTTTTCAAACGTACAAATTACTTTTTCATTTATATTAAAAAGCATTAAAAATGATGGTTTTAAGCGTTCTATTATAGAATAATTTGGTTATCTTTGCACACAAATCTATGAATTTCACTAGAAGATAACAATTTGTGTCCTAAGTAGTTGGACATAATACAGCTACAAAACTACGATGAATCAAATTAAAAAACTGAAGTTACGACTTAATGAATGTTTCAAGCACTACCCACAGGCTCATCATTTCTATGACGGACCCTATCATGGTGGTAAATCATTTTATTCTTATTATTTGGATGAGGAGGGGATGCGCGTTTTCGACGGCCCTTTTCACTACCAACTCTCTTGCGTGAGTTCCTATGGCAGCATATTACATAACGAGGCCCAGGGTCGCTTCCTGAATGGGCTGAAGAACGGCGTGTGGCACTATTATTATAAGAGTGGTACGCACACCATGAAACTCACAGTCAACTACGTGAAGGGCAGTATCGACGGACAGGTGTACTACGAGGAAATCACGACGAACATGATTAAGCGCAAGAGTGCCAAGACCAAGATTGCCTTCCATTCTTCGCAGCGCAAACCAACGGGTGCTGTCGAGGGCTTTATGCATGGCCATAAGATTAAGGCGCTGCTGGATGCCGAGGGACTGCCTCACGACGAGTGGTCGAGCGAAATCTTCGACAATGAGCACGGCGAGTGGAAGGTCGTGGAACTGTGGAACCACGGTCGTCTGGAGAAGGCAGAAAGAAACCTTTTCACCTATGGCAGAAAGGAGACGATAGCGCCTTATATGTGTCAGAAACTCAACGAGTTAATCGACGAGATAAACCACACAATGCTGCGCATTGTGCAACATGGTTCTCAGGGTGGCCTGTCGTATATTCCTTGTCTTTGAGATATAAAAAAATAGCGCGTTGGAAAGTTCCAGCGCGCTATTTTGTTTAATGGGCTTCCAGCCAGTTCTTACCAAACCCTGAGTCGGCCACCAGCGGCACGCTGAGGGGGAAGGCACGCTGCATCTCCTCGAGGACGATGCGTTCCACCTGCTCCTTCTCTTCTGGATAGACTGAGAAGTTCAATTCGTCGTGCACCTGCAGGATCATCTTCGAACGGATGCCCTCGGCCTTGAAGCGTTCGTAGATATGTATCATGGCCACCTTGATGATATCGGCAGCCGTGCCCTGGATGGGGGCGTTGATGGCGTTGCGCTCGGCAAAGCCACGTACAGTGGCGTTCTGCGAGTTGATATCGGGCAGGTAGCGGCGACGGCCGAAGAGGGTAGTGACGTAGCCTTGCTTGCGCGCCACCTCTTTCGACTGCTCCATGTAGTCGTGCACCTGTGGGAAGGTATCGAAGTAGCCGTCAATCAGCATCTTAGCCTCGTCGCGAGGGATGTCCAGGCGCTCGGCCAAGCCAAACACGGTGATGCCGTAGATGATGCCGAAGTTGGCACGTTTCGACTTCGTTCGCTCGTCGCGCGTCACCTCTTCAATGGGTTTTTTATAGATGTTGGCGGCCGTGGCAGCATGCAGGTCCTTACCTTCGCTGAACACGCGCACCATGTTCTCGTCTTGCGACAGATGGGCCATCACGCGCAGTTCAATCTGACTGTAGTCTGCTGAAAAGAACAGACATCCTGGCTCAGGAACGAAGGCTTTTCGTATTTCCTTGCCGTCCTCGCCACGGATGGGAATGTTTTGCAGGTTGGGGTCGCTCGACGACAGTCGGCCAGTGGCTGTGATGGTCTGATTAAACGAGGTGTGGATGTGACCTGTCTTGGGGTTTATCAACTTGGGCAGAGCATCGATATAGGTGCCAATGAGTTTCTTTAACCCTCTGTGTTCCAAGATGTCCGACACGATCTCGTGCTTGTTCTTCAGTTGCTGAAGTACCTCCTCGCTGGTCACATACTGACCCGTCTTGGTCTTCTTGGCCTTCTCCACAATCTTCAGTTTGTCGAACAGTATTTCGCCTACCTGCTTGGGCGAGGCAATGTTGAACGACTGGCCTGCCAACTCATAGATACGTGCCTCTATCTGGTTCATGCGCTCGGTTAGAATCTTTGACGTTTCGCTCAGTGATTCTGTATCCAGGCACACGCCGTTCATCTCCATCTCGGCCAGCACGGGCATCAGGGGCATCTCGATGTCGTAGAAGAGTTTTTCGCAGTCGTACTTCTTCAACTCGGGCTCCAACTTGTTTTTCAGTTGCAGGGTGATGTCGGCATCCTCGCACGCATACTCATACACCTGCTGGGGTGTGAGGTCGCGCATGGATTTTTGGTTCTTACCCTTCGGACCTATGAGTTCGTCAATGTGTATGGTCTGATAGTTCAGATAAATCTCGGCCATGTAGTCCATGTTGTGTCGCAACTCGGGTTGGATCAGGTAGTGGGCAATCATCGTGTCCCACATCTTACCTTTCAACTCGATGTCGTAATTTCTTAACACCTCGAGGTCGTACTTCAAATTCTGACCTACCTTCAGGATTTTAGGGTCCTCATAGAGCGGTTTAAAGAAATTAACAATTCGCAACGCTTCTTCACGATTGGCAGGAATGGGCACATAAAATGCCTTGTGTTCCTCCACCGAGAAGCTTAAACCCACCAATTCGGCGTCGATGGCCGAGGTTGAAGTGGTCTCTGTGTCTAGAACGAGAAAATCTTTTGTTAGAAAATAATCACGTAATTGTTTTATTTCTTCCTCATTTTCAACGAGTTTGTAGTCGTGAGTGGTCATTTTAAGGGTCTCAAAACTCGAAAATTTTGAGTCGACTGTGCCCACGGGCGCGAATTCTGCAAAGAGAGAGAGCTCTAAATTATCAGTTTTTGGCTTCTTTTCAGCTTTTTTAAGAACTCGGTTGGTGAGCGACTTAAATTCGAGTTCGGCGAAGAGGGCAGTGAGTTTTTCTTCATCGGGCGACTTCATCTCGAGATCGGCCAGGTTGAGGTCGATGGGTACCTCCGTACAGATGGTGGCCAGGTAGTACGACATGCGGATGTCCTCCACATGCTCCTCCACCTTTTTCTTCAAGGCACCCTTCAACTCGTCCGTGCGCTGAAGCAGTTCATCCACCGAGTTGAAGTCGGTGATGAGTTTTGTGGCCGTCTTCTCGCCCACACCAGGACAGCCAGGGAAGTTGTCGGCCGAGTCGCCCATCAATGCCAGCAGGTCGATGACCTGGAGTGGGGTGGTGATGCCATATTTCTCGCACACCTCCGTTGGACCCATCACCTCGTAGCCACCACCATGGCGAGGACGATATATTTTCACTTTCTCAGTGACCAACTGCCCATAGTCCTTGTCGGGCGTCAGCATAAACGTCTCTATTCCTTCGATGGAATCGGCCTTTTTTGCCAGTGTACCCACCACATCGTCGGCCTCGTAGCCATCCACCTGCAGCACAGGTATGCGATAGGCAGCCAGCAGTTCCTTGATGATGGGAACGGCCTTTTTGATGTCCTCAGGTGTGGCTTCGCGCTGGGCCTTGTAGGCAGGAAACTTCTCGCTGCGGAAGGTGGGGCCATGGGGGTCGAAGGCCACGCCAAGATACTTGGGTTGCTCCTTTTCGATCACCTCCTGCAGGGTGTTCACAAAGCCGATGATGGCACTTGTGTTGAGTCCCTTGGAGTTGATGCGAGGGTTCTTGATAAATGCGTAGTACGACCTGTAAATGAGGGCGTAAGCATCGAGCAAAAAGAGTTTATCCATATGATATTTCGTAATTTCGTGTAAAATTACTAAAAAAATTACCAATATCGAGATATTTTCTGTAATTTTGTGGCAAAATTCGTAAAAATGGACTATTTATCGCTTATCAAACAGCCAATTGCTCAGGAATTCAATGAGTTTACAGAACTTTTCAGTCAGTCGCTGACCTATGGTGACGGACTGGTATCGGATGTGCTTAGTCATATCCGGCAGCGTGGTGGTAAGCGTATGCGTCCTATTCTGATGCAGCTCATCGCCAAGAACTATGGGGGTGTGACCAAAGTGACGCAGAGTTCGGCCATTGGCTTGGAACTGCTCCACACAGCCTCGCTGGTGCACGATGATGTGGTGGACGAGAGCGAGGAGCGTCGCGGTCAGGCTTCTGTGAATGCTTCTTATAATAATAAGGTTGCCGTTCTGACGGGCGATTTTATCCTTTCTACGGCTCTTTTGCACGTGTCATATACCAATGATCGTCGCATCATCGAGAACCTGGCCGAGTTGGGCCGTACACTGGCTTCCGGCGAGCTGTTACAGTTGCAAAACATTAGTAATCAGGAGATTTCCGAGGAGATCTACTATGATGTTATCAGACAGAAAACAGCCGTTTTGTTCGAGTCGTGCGCCTCGATTGGTGCCATGTCGGCAGGGGCTACTGACGAGGAAGTGGCTCAGGCGGCTGAGTTTGGCCGTAACCTGGGTATCATGTTCCAGATACGCGATGACATCTTCGATTATTACGACTCGAAAGAGATAGGAAAACCTACTGGCAATGATATGGCTGAGGGAAAACTGACCTTGCCTGTGATCTATGCACTGAACCAAAATCCTCAGTACGAGTCGATGATGACCTTGGCTCGCAAAGTGAAGGCAGGCACGATTAATGCCGATGAAATCGCTGTTTTGGTAGAGTTTACGAAAGAGTGTGGCGGCATTGAATATGCTGAAAAGCGCATGAATGACTTCTATCTGAAGGCCCAGTCATACATAGAAAAAGCGGTAAACGACGAAGCTCTTCGTACGTCGCTTACCGCCTATATCGATTACGTGATCAAGCGCAAGAAGTAGTTCTTAGAAGAACTTCACTTCCTCACCGACCACCTCGCTCAACAGCAGGTTGGCCAGTCGTGATGTGCCCATGCGGAACCACTTGTTGGTGAGCCACTTCTCGCCCAGAACCTCTTTCACGATGGTGTAATAGATCAGGGCGTCCATCACGCTGTTCAGACCTCCAGCGGGCTTGAAACCAATCTGAACGCCCGTCTGCTCGTAGTACTCCTTGATGGCCTGACACATCACGTAGGCTGCCTCGGGTGTAGCTGCTGGCTCGAGCTTACCCGTAGAGGTCTTGATATAGTCGCCACCGGCATACATCGACAGGATAGAGGCAATCTTGATGTTCTTGGCGGTCTTCAGGCAACCGGTCTCCAGAATCACCTTCATATCGTGCTCGCCGCAGGCTTCCTTCTGTTGCTGAATCTCGTCGACCACGGTCTCGTAGTCGCCCTCCAGGAACTGTCCCACAGGCATCACGATATCAATCTCTGTGGCGCCGTCTTTGATGGCCAGTGAGGTCTCTACGGTCTTCACCTCAATCAGACTCTGAGAAGAGGGGAAACTGCCCGATACACAGGCCACTTCTACACCTTCCACCTCGAGGGTCTCGCTTACAATCTTGGCGAACTTAGGATACACGCAGATGGTAGCTACGTGTGGTAGGTTGGGGTAGGCCTCTTCAAACTGGTTGACCTTCTCGGTGAAAGCCAGCACTGAGGTATCGCTATCAGTTGTCTTCAGGGTGGTGAGTTCCACGCTGCCCATCAGGAATTTCTTCACCTCGGGGGTGTCGTTCTCGTGCACTTTCTCGGCAATGATCTTCTTCACTGCTTCCTTCACTTCCTCGTCGGTGATGTCGAGGTTGTACTTGCTGAGCACCTGCTCAATCTTACTCGTTTCTGCCATAGTTATTATGCTTTAAAGTTTCTTTAATTTGGGGTTGGAGATATGTCTTTCTGCGTCTCTTTTCGTCTTTTTATCGATGGATTTCTGCAGTTCTTCGGTCAGATCAACACCTGTCTGATTGGCCAGACAGAGCAATACCCACAGCACGTCGGCCATCTCTTCGCCCAGGGCTGCCTTACCATTATCGGCCTTCCTGGGGTCTGACTCCTTCCACGACTGCTCGCCGTAGCGCCGACTGATCACGCGGGCCAACTCACCCACTTCCTCAGTCAGCACGGCCATGTTGGTCAGCTCTGAAAAGTAGCGCACGCCGTACGACTTAATCCATTCATCTACAGTATTTTGTGCTTCTTGTATTGTCATTCTTAATGCCTTAATCTTCTGTATATATCTAATATGAAAATTACTATCAAAATGATCCAAGCAGGAATCAGCATCTTTTCTTTGCAGAAGTAGATTTCGGCAACCACAAGCAGTATGACGATGGGTAACATGCGTAGTTCCCATTTGTATTGCTGCTTCAGCTTCTCATTTCTTATCAGTTTCATTACTCCTTGTTCTTGGTGTCCATGCATATAGTGACAGGCCCGTCGTTAAGCAATTCTACCTTCATATCAGCGCCGAATTCACCCGTGCCTACAGGTTTACCCAGAGCCTCTGATAAATCGCGGCAGAAGGCCTCGTAGAGTGGGATAGAGTGCTCGTGAGAGCCGGCACGGAACCACGAGGGACGGTTGCCTTTCTTGTAACTGGCAAAGAGCGTGAACTGACTGACCACCAGCGCCTCTCCCTGTACGTCCAGGATCGAGCGGTTCATCACGTCGTTCTCGTCGCCAAACACCCTCAGATTGGCTATCTTCTTCACCAGCCAGTCCACGTCCTCCATGGTGTCCTCATCGCAGACGCCCAACAGGATCAAAAAACCCTGCTGGATGGCCGATTTCACGGTGCCGTTGATGGTGACGCTGGCGTGGGTGACGCGTTGTATAACTGCTCGCATTTCTTTCTTTTTTCGGCAAAGTTACAATAATTAATTGGTTTTTCCAAATTTTGATAATCCATTTTGTCTTATTATTAAGACAATACTCTCTGAATTTTGTGTACAAATGCCCCTCTGAGATTTAAAAATTCTCCACCAAAAATTTTTTGCGCGCGTACAGGCGAAATATGCGCAAATAACTAATATACTGATTGTTAGAGGCTTATAAAAAACCCTCCAAAAGTGTAAAGAATCAGAAAGCGTTCGCATATTCGTTTAGGGTGCAACGGAGGCTGAGTTACGGTGTAAAACAGCCTGAGTTGCATTGTAAAACAGGCTCCGTTAGGGTGTAACTCAGCCTCCGTTGCATCGTAAAATCGATAGGGGGCAAAAATGGGCGAAAATCAAGCCAAAAATACCCCAAAAACACCCCTTTCGCCACTCTAGTTTGTCCATTCTCAGACCCCTAATTTTTAGCACTTTTTCTTTACATGTATAATTAATTATGGCATATCGGCATATCGGCATAACGGCATACCATTTGGTTTTTTCACTTATATGATAGGGAGCGTGAAGAAGGGTAGTATAATAACTATATATAATATATATTATAATATATATTAAATATAGAATATATATATCTTTTCCGTCGATGCGCCATAAAAATATCGATTTCCCAAATGATATGCCGTTATGCCGTTATGCCGATATGCCATAAACCGAAAAACCACCCAATCGTTTTCTTGATTTATTCCTGACAACGAAGAGAAGTCTTGCGTCCCGTTGGTAGCAAGCGTCCTTCGGCCGAGCGCTCGACAGGCTCGAGATGACATTTCATTATTAATCAAGGGGAATATTAAGATTCGCCGGTTGTGTTTTCAGGGTGGAAATAGTCGTAGACGATTTGGGCTTTTGCGGCTCCAATGAGGTCGGTGAGCGTGTCGAGGTTGGCCTCACTAATCTTTTTAACCGATTTAAGGGCATTTAGAAGCCCGTCACGCGTTTTTGGGCCGATTCCCTTGATACTATCAAGCTCCGACTCTAAAGCGCGCTTAGAACGCTTCTCTCGATGGAATGTGATGGCGAAGCGATGCACCTCGTCCTGAATCTGGGTGAGCACGTGGAAGAGTTCTGAGTCGGTCTTCAGCTGCACCGACATGGGTGGGAAGCCGTAGAGCAGTTCGTTGGTACGGTGGCGGTCGTTCTTGGCCAGACCGGCGATGGGGATGTCCAGGTTCAACTCGTCCTGGATCACCTCGCGGATGACACCCATCTGACCTTTGCCACCGTCGGCAATGATGAGGTCGGGTAGGGGTTGTTCCTCTTCTAGGAGTCGACTGTAACGACGGTGAACCACCTCCTTCATCGACGCATAATCGTCGGGTCCCACCACCGTCTTGATATTGTATTTCTTGTAGTCCTTCTTACTGGGCTTCATACTCTTGAAGACCACGCAGGCGGCCACGGCGTCCGTACCAGAGATATTTGAGTTGTCGAAGCACTCTATCTGATAGGGCAGTTTGGGTAGTCCCAGCTTCTCCTGCAACTCCTTCATCAGGCGTACCTGCTTTTGCTCAGGATTCAATTTTTCGGCCTGTTTCAGACGATCGAACTTATACTGCTTGCCGTTCATCAACGACAGGTCGAGGAGGGTCTTCTTGTCGCCTCGCTGGGGCACTGTGAACACCACGTTTTCCAGTTCCATATCAGGTTCGAAAGGTACCACAATCTCCTTGGAATGACTGTTAAAACGCTCGCGCATCTCGATGATGCCCAACTGCAACAGCTCCTGTTCCGTCTCGTTCAGACGCTTCTTGTATTCGAACGTAAAGCTCTGATTAATAGAGCCATTCGACACGTGGATATAGTTCACGTAGGCCACTTTCTCGTCGTTGGTAATCGAGAAAACGTCCACGTTGTCGATAGTATGGCTCACCACCTCGCTCTTACTCACGAACGAGTCTATCAACAGGTATTTGCGCTTCACCTCCTCGGCCTCTTCAAAGCGCAGTTCCTCGGCCAACTGCTCCATCTCGGCACGCATGTCGCGCAGGATCTGGCGCGTGTTTCCCTTTAGAATCTCGCGTGCCTGCGCAATGTTTTTCTGATAGTCCTCGAAGCTCTGGCGCGCCACACAAGGGCCTAAGCAGTTCTTGATATGATACTCCAGGCACGTCTGGTATTTGCCTGCCTTAACGCCCTCCTTTGTCATGGGCTGACGACACGTTCTGGGCTTATAGAGCTTGTTGATGAGGTCCAGAACGGCATACATAGACGCAGCGTGAGAGTAGGGGCCGTAGTAGGTGCCCCATTTCTTGTTGATGGTGCGCGTTTTGAAGATGCGTGGGAAGGGTTCGTTAGTGATACAAATGCTGGGGTAGGTCTTACCGTCCTTCAAAAGCACGTTATACCGTGGATTGTACTTCTTGATGAGCGAATTTTCCAATAGAAGGGCGTCTTCCTCCGTATTCACCACCGTATAACTGATGTCGTGGATCTTAGATACCAGTACTTTGGTCTTAAAACGGTCCACTTCGGTGTGGAAGTAGGACGAGACGCGCGATTTCAGACTCTTAGCCTTACCCACGTATATGATGGTGTGCTCATCGTCATAAAACTGGTAACTGCCAGGTTTTTCTGGTAGTCGTGCCACGATGCTTTTTAAATACGCCAAGCGCTTCTCGTTCTCTTCCTTTGTCATATTGCTCTTTGTTTCACGTGAAACAGAAATGCGATATTCTCCTTTGTTTAAGGCACTTTGCCGAATCAGATGGTCATCAGCGTTGTCAGGTCGATATCCTTAAACTCGTCGCGTCCGTGCAGTCCCTCGTCAGTGATTTCGATAATGAAGTTCATGTACACCTTCTTGGGGTGGAAGTGCTGTACGAGTTTGTAGGCTGCCTTAGCCGTGCCGCCAGTGGCCAGCAGGTCGTCGTGAATCAGAACCACATCGTTTTCGTTGATAGAATCGATGTGCATCTCGATGGTATCCACGCCATATTCCTTAGAGAACGACTCCTTGATGACGGTAGAGGGGAGTTTGCCAGGCTTGCGTGCCAAAACAACTCCAGCACCCAGTCGGACGGCGAGGGCAGCGGCCATCACAAAACCACGACTTTCAATACCAACGATCTTGGTGATGCCTTTGTCTTTGTAAAGCTCGTACAACTCGTCGGTCATAATTTTCATGCATTCGGCATTCTTGTAGAGTGTTGTCACGTCTCTGAAGTTGATGCCTTTTTTGGGGAAATCTGGAATGCAACGCAGATTGTCCATCAATACTTTGTTGTTCATATTCAGTGAGTTATAATTGTTACACATATACAATTGTTTCACATGAAACATTGCTATTTTTCTTTGTACATCGGCTGCTGCGGCCGTCTGTCATTACAGAAAGCTTAGCGCCCCATCAGTACCAAAAGTACGTTGATGTCGCTGGGCGAAACGCCAGGAATGCGACTGGCCTGTGCCAGTGTCTCAGGATCGATGGCCGTGAGTTTTTGGCGGCACTCGGTGGAAAGTCCCTGCAACTTCTCGTAATCAAAGTGCCCTTTTATTCGGATGTTTTCCAAGCGGTGCATCTTGTCGGCCACCAAGCGTTCGCGCTCGATGTAACCTTTATACTTGATACGAATTTCTGCTGCTTCGCTGATTTCGGCCTTTCTGTTGGGCAGTTTGTCGATGAATTCGCGCAGTTCTGGAATAATGTCCATCAGATTGTTAAAGTTCAACTGCGGACGCGCAATCAGGTCTTCCAACTTCACGCCAAACTGGAGTGGGGTGGTGCCCAACTGCTCGAGGGCGCCATTAATTTCCTTCGCTTTTATCGGGAATGTTTTGCAGAATTCAACGATTTCTTCGATTTTCGCCTTCTTCTCCATCCACCAATCGAATCGGTCTTTTTTCGCCAATCCAATCTCGTAGGAGCGTTCTGTGAGTCGTGCGTCGGCATCATCCTGACGCAACAGAATGCGATATTCGGCACGCGAGGTGAACATACGGTAAGGCTCGTCGACACCCTTCGTCACCAGGTCGTCGATCAAAACACCGATATACGATTCATCGCGATGCATCACAAATTCCTTGTTTCCATCGCACTTCAGAGCTGCATTGATGCCAGCCACAAGCCCCTGTCCGGCCGCCTCTTCATAGCCTGTGGTGCCGTTCACCTGACCAGCAAAGAAGAGTCCTTCAATTTTCTTCGATTCCAACGTATGCTTTAACTGCGTAGGGTCGAAGAAATCGTATTCTATGGCATAGCCGGGGCGATACACCTTGGCCTGCTCTAAACCAGGAATCATTCGGAGGGCAGCGATTTGTACGTCCATGGGCAGTGACGACGAGAAGCCATTGAGATACATCTCGTTGGTCTCGCTGCCTTCAGGCTCGAGGAAAAGCAAGTGTTGTTCGCGATCAGGGAAGGTCACGAGCTTCGTTTCTATCGAAGGACAGTAGCGTGGTCCGATGGACTGTATCTGGCCGTTGTAGAGTGGGGAATCTGCCAGTCCTGAGCGTAGCATCTCGTGCACGGCAGGGCTGGTGTAGCATTCCCAGCAAGGGAGCTGGGGGAGCATGCCGGATTGTCCGGATATTCCGGATTTTCCGGATTTTCCGGATTTTCCGGGGAAATACGAAAAGCGATACGCACGCTGCTCGCCGTCCTGCTGGCGCATCTTCGAAAAATCCACGCTGCGCTTGTCGATGCGGACGGGCGTACCCGTCTTCATGCGGGCCGAGCGGATGCCGTGCTGTGCGATGCTCTCTGTGAGGTGCTCGGCAGCAGGTTCTGCGATGCGTCCGCCCTTTACCATCTTTCGGCCGATGTGCATCAAGCCGTTGAGGAAGGTGCCAGCCGTTATCACCACGCTCTTGGCGCGAATCTCGGCACCCCAGATGGTGCGCACGCCCACCACTTGCTTTGTAGGCTGCGACGCTGTCGCAGCGCACTGGGAAGGCTCGACAATTAATTCGTCCACCTGATCTTGCCATACGTCGAGATTATCGGTTTCATCGATGACACGACGCCATTCCCAGATGAATTTTCCACGGTCGCACTGGGCACGGGGACTCCAAACGGCAGGACCTTTGCCCACGTTCAGCATGCGAAACTGGATGGCGGTGGCGTCTGTCACGCGTCCCATCTGTCCGCCCAGGGCGTCAATCTCGCGCACAATCTGTCCTTTGGCAATGCCGCCTACGGCAGGATTGCACGACATCTGTGCAATCTTGTTCATGTCCATCGTCACCAGCAGCGTCTTTGCGCCCATGTTGGCGGCTGCACAGGCAGCCTCACAGCCGGCATGACCGCCGCCTACGACCACTACGTCATATTTCAGTATCATTCGTTCTAGAACTTTATTTTTCCGATGCAAAATTACAAAAAGTTCTGCAAAAAGACCCACACTTTCAGAAAAATACATTAAATTTGCACGCGTTAAACCGGTAAACCTGTTTTTTGTATGCTGAACGTAACAAGAAAGAGTGGCAAAGTAATTCTGCTGGGCATTATAACAGCGACGGCACTGGTGTCGTGCATGAAAGACCACAGTGACGGTGGAGGTGGCTATATCACCCGTCCTTATCAGGAAGATGGCTATTATTGCGATGGAAAACTGTTCTATTCGATGGATCACTCCACGGCTTGCGTAGTGGGGTCGGACGGTGGCACTTCGTCGATTGTGATACCCGATGCTATCCAGATTAACGAGATAACCTATCCTGTGGGCAGTATCAAGAACCTGGGCATCTATCAGTCGCCTGGCGAGAGCGGACAGTTTGGCCCCACGGTCAATAACGGCCTGTCCAGTATACAACTGGGTCCCAATGTGGCCTCTATCCAGTCGGACACCAAGGACGATGTGTTTTATGAGCGCGTGGTACTGACACCACGTGGCGAAGAGATCTATCTGCCACCCCTGGCCATCAGTGCGCCCCTGAAACGCCGCTATCCCATCAAAGACGTCGTTGTGAGATACGGCAACCCCATCTATGATTCTCGCGAGAACAGTAACTGCCTGATTCATTATGCCTCAGGACGCGTGGTGTTTGGCGGCGTGGCTGCAAAGGTGCCCCCTGCCATCAGCGAGATTGCCCCCTGCGCTTTCGTGGGGTGCGAGAGTCTGAAGAAAGACTGCACGTTGCCCAACGGACTGGTCTCGATTGGCTATTCCGCTTTCCAGAACTGCGCGCTGTCGAAGGTCGTTCTTCCACAGTCGTTAGAGGCCATTGGCGCTGGCGCCTTTTGGGGTAACCACCTGCGCGAGATTGCCATTCCTGCCAAGGTGAGTGAGATTGGCGACAATGCCTTCGCCGACAACGACCTCTTGGCCATCAGCGTTGACGAGGCCAACGAGATGTTCGACTCGCGCAACAACTGTAATGCCGTTATCCAGACCGATAGTAATGCGCTGGTGATTGGCTGCGACAACACCGTCTTCCCCAACGAGATCAGGTCTATCAACACGTGCGCCTTCTACGGCTGCACCCGCCTGAAGATCACGAGTCTGCCAGACAGTCTTGAGTCTATTGGCGACCACGCCTTCATGGATTGTGTCAACATCGATACGCTTGTGGTGCCCGAGCGGACGAAAAACATTGGAAAGGCGGCCTTCTATGGCTGTAAAAAACTAACGTATGTTGTTCTGCCTGAGGATGTTACGGTGGGCGAAGGTGCTTTTCGTAACTGTAACGGCCTGACGCGAGGAACGGTGAAGGTGATGTTCCACAATCCTGATGCCGTGGACCCTGCCGTCTTTGGCTTCAGTAATCCTGAGGAAAAGGCCTACCGACTGCTGGTGCCCGACGAGGCCGAGACACTTTTCCTGGAGTCAAAATGGCGCAACTATTTCCTGTCAATCGTGACCTATAAGTAGGCAGACAAAGACATCACGAAAAAAAATATCGCAAGATAAATGAGATTTCTGACTGAAAAAGTTTGAAATCTCATTATTTTATAGTACTTTTGTGGCCGCAACACATGTGTGCGTACTTACTTTTAAGTATAAACTCTTGCCCGTGAGGGTGGTCCTGATGCTGACAATAAATCTAAAATCAATATTAATTCATTAATTTACAATCATTTATGTGGTTATTTAATTCATCAATTGGTAGAAAGGTGGTGATGTCGCTCACTGGCATCGCGCTGATTCTGTTTTTGACGTTCCACTGCTGCATGAACTTGGTTGCGCTGTTCTCGGGCGAGGCTTACAACACTATTTGTGAGATGCTCGGCGCCAACTGGTATGCCGTAGCGGCAACTTTGGGACTGGCAGCTTTGGCTGTGCTTCACATCGTGTATGCTTTCATTCTGACTGCTCAGAACCGCAAGGCTCGTGGTAACAATCGCTACGAGGTGGCTACAACGGTGAACGCCGGCAAGGTGGAGTGGGCATCAAAGAACATGCTCGTGCTGGGTATCATCATCGCATTGGGTCTGATCCTGCACCTGTTCAACTTCTGGTACAACATGATGTTTGCCGAGCTGACTGGTATGACTGTGGCTCACAGTCCCGCTGATGGCTTCGCCTTCATTCAGGACACCTTCAGCAACATGACCTTCGTGGTGCTCTACATCATCTGGCTCGTGGCTATCTGGATGCACCTGACTCACGGCTTCTGGAGCTCTCTGCAGACCCTGGGCCTCAGTGGCAAGACTTGGTTCTGCCGTTGGAAGACCATCGGCTTCATCTACGTTACCCTGCTCATGCTGGGCTTCCTCGTAGTGGTATTGGCTTTCGCATTCGGTTGCGCTCCTTCACTCTGTGACGGCAGCTGCGCCTGCGGAATTTGCTGCTAATTTGCATTATGAATTAAGAATTAAGCATTAAAAGAAATTATGGCTAAAGTATTAGATTCAAAGATTCCAGCAGGACCAGTGCCTGAGAAATGGAAGGAATATAAAGCTCACCAGCGTCTGGTTAACCCCAAGAACAAGCTGAAGCTCGACGTGATCGTTGTTGGTACCGGTCTGGCTGGTGCTTCTGCAGCTGCTTCACTTGGCGAGATGGGCTTCAACGTGATTAACCTGTGTATTCAGGACTCTCCCCGTCGTGCTCACTCTATCGCTGCTCAGGGTGGTATCAACGCCGCTAAGTGCTATCAGAACGATGGTGACTCTGTTTACCGTCTGTTCTACGATACTGTAAAGGGTGGTGACTATCGTGCTCGCGAGGCTAACGTTTATCGTCTGGCTGAGGTGTCTAACAATATTATCGACCAGTGCGTGGCTCAGGGCGTTCCCTTCGCTCGTGAGTACGGTGGTATGCTGGCCAACCGTTCATTCGGTGGTGCTCAGGTTAGCCGTACCTTCTACGCTAAGGGTCAGACGGGTCAGCAGCTGCTGCTGGGTGCCTACAGCTCACTGAGCTGCCAGGTGAACGCTGGCAAGGTGAAGCTCTACACCCGTTACGAGATGGAGGATGTGGTGATCGTTGACGGTCGCGCTCGTGGTATTATCGCCAAGAACCTGGTTACTGGCGAGCTGGAGCGTTTCTCTGCTAACGCTGTGGTAATCGCTACTGGTGGTTATGGTAACACTTACTTCCTCTCTACCAACGCTATGGGTTGTAACTGTACTGCTGCTGTTCAGTGCTATCGTAAGGGTGCTTACTTCGCTAACCCCTCTTACGTTCAGATTCACCCCACCTGTATCCCCGTTCACGGCGACAAGCAGTCTAAGCTGACGCTGATGTCTGAGTCTCTGCGTAACGACGGTCGTATCTGGGTGCCCAAGAACATTGAGGACGCAAAGAAACTTCAGAAGGGCGAGATGCAGCCTTGGGAGATTGCCGAGGAGGATCGCGACTACTATCTGGAGCGCCGTTATCCTGCATTCGGTAACCTGGTTCCCCGTGACGTGGCTTCTCGTGCCGCTAAGGAGCGTTGCGACAAGGGCTTTGGTGTGAACAACACTGGTCTGGCCGTTTACCTCGACTTCTCTGAGTCTATCAACCGTCTGGGTATCGACGTGATCATGCAGCGCTATGGTAACCTGTTCGAGATGTACGAGGAGATCACTGACGTGTTCCCTGGCGAGCTGGCTAACGAGATCAATGGCGTGAAGTACTACAAGCCCATGATGATCTATCCTGCTATCCACTACACCATGGGTGGTATCTGGGTTGACTACGAGTTGCAGACCACTATCCCCGGTCTGTTCGCTATCGGTGAGTGTAACTTCTCTGACCACGGTGCTAACCGTCTGGGTGCTTCTGCTCTGATGCAGGGTCTGGCCGATGGTTACTTCGTGCTGCCTTACACCATCCAGAACTACCTGGCTGACCAGAGCATCTGGGGTAAGATTTCTACCGATCGTCCTGAGTTCGACGAGGCCGAGAAGGGCGTTAACGCTGAGATCGACCGTCTGCTCAACATCAAGGGTAAGCGTTCTGTTGACTCTATCCACAAGGAGCTGGGTCACATCATGTGGGAGTATGTTGGTATGGGTCGCACCGCTGAGGGCCTGAAAGAGGGCCTGAAGAAGATGCACGAGCTCGAGAAGGAGTTCGACACCAACCTCTTCGTTCCTGGTACTAAGGAGGGTCTCAACGTGGAGCTCGACAAGGCTATCCACCTGCGCGACTTCTTCACCATGGGTCAGCTCGTAGCATTCGACGCTCTCTCTCGTAACGAGTCTTGTGGTGGTCACTTCCGTGAGGAGTACCAGACCGAGGAAGGCGAGGCTAAGCGCGACGACGAGAACTACTTCTACGTTGGCTGCTGGGAGTACAAAGGCAAGGGCAACGAGCCTGAGCTCATCAAGGAGCCCCTGGAGTACGAAGCAATCAAGGTACAAACACGTAACTATAAGAATTAATTAGTATGGCAAGAAATATTTCATTTACTATAAAGTTCTGGCGCCAGAATGGCCCCAAGGACCAGGGACACTTCGATACCCACGAAATGAAGGATATCCCCGATGATACCTCTTTCCTTGAGATGCTCGACATCCTGAACGAGGAGCTCATCAACGAAGGCAAGGAGCCTTTCGTGTTCGACCACGACTGCCGCGAGGGTATCTGCGGTATGTGCTCACTCTACATCAACGGTACACCTCACGGTCGCACTGAGCGTGGCGCTACCACCTGTCAGCTCTACATGCGTCGTTTCAACGATGGCGACGTAATCACTGTGGAGCCCTGGCGCTCGGCTGCCTTCCCCGTGATCAAGGACTGTATGGTCGACCGCTATGCCTTCGATAAGATTATCCAGGCTGGTGGCTACACCTCTATCCGTACTGGTCAGGCTCAGGACGCTAACGCTATCCTGATTCCTAAGGAGGATGCCGACGAGGCTATGGACTGCGCTACATGTATTGGTTGCGGCGCTTGCGTTGCAGCATGTAAGAACGGTTCTGCCATGCTCTTCGTTTCGTCAAAGGTTTCTCAGCTGGCCCTGCTTCCCCAGGGTAAGATTGAGGCTGCCCGTCGTGTGAAGAACATGATCGCCAAGATGGACGAGCTGGGCTTTGGTAACTGTACCAACACCCGTGCTTGTGAGGCTGTATGTCCTAAGAATGAGACCATCGCTAACATCGCTCGCCTGAACCGCGAGATGATCAAGGCAAAGTTGGCTGATTAAGGATATCACCTGATATTTAATTAAAAGGGGCGATTCTATTGAAGAATCGCTCCTTTTAATTTTTCCGGAATTTCCGGAATTTCCGGACATTCCGGATTTTCTGGATTTTCTGGACATTCCGGATGTTCTGGGCTATCCGGCATCACCATCCAGAAGGGCCCTAAGGCGCTTCACTTCTGCCCTTAAAGTCTCTATTTCCTTCTGCTGCCGAGCAATGATTTGTTTCTGCGTCTCGCGTTGTTCCAGCCTTGCGGCAGTCATACGCTCACGAATACCACCTTCTGTTGTAAACTCTCGGTCTTTACGCTCAATATAGCTGGTTAGAGCCTTGTCCACTTGATGACATAAGCAGATAGCCATATTAGCTAACTCCTCATCGTTCATCTTGCTTAAGAGCGGCTGGTAGTCCTCATACTTACTGTGATATTTGCAGAAATCGTGCATACGCTCGAATCGCTGATTCTTTCCGAACCATTCCACTTTCCCCTTACGTTTTAAATAATCCTGATAGTCCTCCAAAAGTTCCTTGTTGCTACCACGAGCTATGCCCAGCAGTTTCATCTCTACCTCCATTGATGTCTGCCCATCACTACTTCCTTCTGCAATATTTTGCTTTGTACTACGCGCAGCCTGAACCATTTGATCCACAGTTCTATCACCGTACTGAGGCAAATAACGTTGACAGAATATCTGGGTTATCTGATAGAGTACATCGCTGCGCTGATAGAAACGCAATTCTGTAAACACGACAGCCTTGCGTAGCACACTTGTCGTCCCATCCTTGTAGTGGTTTACGTTGACCTGTTTATTATCCATACCAATTGAATTCGTTTTGCAAAAGTACAACTTTTTCCATTTATCGCTTCATAATTCGGAAAGTTTTCGTATATTTGCCGACAGAATATCTAATAACATAAAGTTAAACCCCTAAAACTAGATTTATATGAGAAAACAACTTTTATCCTTTTTCACCATCGCTTGGGTGACACTATTGATAAGTGCATTTGGTATCTCGTGTGGAGGTGACGATAGTTCTGATGGAGATACAGGCAAGGGCGGCTCCGAGCAGGTCTTTACTGGATCGGTGACTAATTTAACGGCATCTTCGGCTTCCATTTCTTGCAACTATACTTCTGGAAAAAGCGCAAGTTCCCTTCAACTTGGTGTGATGTATTCTACAGAAAGAAGTGTTGTGGATAATAGGCAGGGCGTATTATGCTTGTCAAGCAATATCTCTGGGAATGCCTATACAGTAGAACTTGCTAACCTGCAATCGAACACCATCTACTACTATCGTGCGTTCATGATAAGCGGTGGGAATACCTACTATGGAAGTGTTAACAGCTTTACGACCTCTCTGGGAGGACTTGTCAATACAGGTGATGCAACCAATATCACCTATAAATCGGCGACTATCTCTAGCAGTTTCAGGAATAGTGCTATTTTAAGCTATGAATCGTTGGGCGTACAATACTCAGAAAGCAAAGAGGGATTTGAGAGTGGCTATTACAATTGGGTCACTACCTCTGAAATTACAAGTGGCAATACGTTTACCGTTTCATTGAAAAATCTTAGTGAACAAACCACTTATTATTATCGAGCTTATGTCAAAGACTATAAGACGACCTACTATGGGGATATTAAGAATTTTACTACGCCCAAAAACACTATAAACTATTATGGTCACGAATATGTTGACCTCGGATTGCCGAGTGGCACGAAGTGGGCCACGATGAATGTTGGTGCAACTACTTCTGAGGAATCTGGTGATTACTATGCCTGGGGCGAGACGACGACAAAAACGAGTTACACCAAAGACAACTACAAGTGGAAAGGGCTCACTACCGATGAACTGGAATCGCGTGGCGTTGTTAAGAAGGTTTCAAATAGTGATTACACTTTAACAGCAAACTATGACGTAGCGACCTTGAAATGGGGAAGTGTCTGGCGCATGCCTACTTATAGTGAAATCAACGAATTAGAGAAATATACAAAGATTACAGCGACGACTCAGAACGGAGTGAATGGATTCCTTCTGACCAGCACGGTAAATAAGAAAACCATCTTCTTTCCTGGTGCATGGTATTGGAATGAAAACGGAATAAGAAGCAACTCTGATTTTTACAGATGTACCTGCTGGTCGTCGTCACTTAATAATTACTATGATGAATACTCAATAGCGCTTTGGATTGACAATGGAAGTAGTTATGGTATGAAGAATATTAGTTATACAGGTGCTGAGCGATACTATGGTTCGCCAGTCCGTCCTGTTACTAGTTATTAAGAACAAATGCGAGGGAGATAGATTCAAGGTCTATTTCCCTCGTTTATTTATGTTGCCTTCTTTTTGTTTTAAAATATACAATGACCTTTTAGAATTTACAAAAATGCTTGGGAATAGTTGAAAATAATGCATCATCTTTGCTGGTTAGACAGATATTTATTAACTTTGCAGACGGAAGAACATACCTGAACGTGTTCCCTAACCATTTTCCAATATTAAAATTCAAGGTAACTATGATATTAAGTTTTAAAAAGATTGTAATGACAGCTACTTTGCTGGTAGCAGGCGTTTCCCTTTATGCACAGCAGCAACCATCGATCGAGGAACAGAATGAGCAGGCGTTTGCACAGCGTATATACGAAGCACAGGTGAGTGGAAACGACACGGCTTTCTATGATGTTAATCAGTCTTTCTTGAACTATCTGGAACAGCATGAGGACTGGGAAAAGTTCTATCGTGCGTGGTTGAACCGTGCTATCTATGACGTCAACCAAAAGCACTTCCATCGTGCCTTCATCCAGATTCATCATATCATGGAGGATATTCGCGACCGTCGTCAGGAGCAATATCTCTATATTCCTAATATGGCTTTGGGGCTATATTATAATAGTCGTAACCTGCCAGAGATGGGTGAGGAGTATTTCCGTCGCGCGCTTCGTAGCATCGACACAGAGCACGAGACGACTGCAGTGTTCAACTGCTATCTCTCTCTGGCCCAGTCGCTCAGTTTTAAGCGTCCTTCCGAGGCCATGGCTTGTCTTGACAGTCTGCCCCAGCAGATGCTTCAGAACCCGATGTTTGAGAGTGGCGTGCTGGGCTATCGCTGTATCATTGCCAACATGATGGGCGATGAAGCGGCCTTTAATGGCTATTTTGAGAAGTACGACAGCATCCGTCAGAACAATCCCTCGCAGTTTAATGCTGCCAACCTCGAGCAGGTGATGGTTTGCCGATGCCTGATGCGTGATGATTATCAGGGTGCACTGGCCTGGTGCGACTCTGTCAAGGTGCTGGAGGTGGCTAACGAGTTGCGCATGAATGTCTATGAGAAGATGGGCGACTGGGAGCGTGCCTTCCGTTGTGCAGAACTGAAGGACAGTCTGTCGCATGCTGCCGACAGCGAGGTGCTGAGCGAGGAGCTTGTTGACCTGACCCACGACATCGACTTGCTGCAATCAGAGCGCGAGAAAGCCGAGCTTCGCCACATGCAACTGTGGATCGTCGGCGTGATGGCGCTCTTCATCATCGCTCTGCTTGTGTGCATGCTGATTTATCGCCACAGAAAGAATCGCCGACTCAAGGAACAGTTCCTGCAGTTGCAGGAGGCTCATCGCAGTACTGAGGCTGCTCAGGCCATCCGCCGTGCTTTCGTGAGCACCATCAAGGATAAGCTGAATTCGCCCATCAACGTGCTGCGTAACTATGCACGCGCTATCAATACGCCTGACTTCAATCTGAATCCAGAGGGACAAAACAAGCGCTATCGTGATATCATCAATTCTGCCCATCAGATTGAGTCGCTGATGGACTCTGTACTCGATTCCTATGCACGTGGAACGGCAAGTATCACTGAGGAGGAGAAGCGCATCTGTCTGGATGCGCTGCGTTCGCCCATCCAAACGTTGATAGGCACAGCGGAGTTTATCATTGAGGCCAACGCACAAATTCCTCAGGAGGAATATCTGAAGATGCGTCACGAGATATGTCGCGATGCTTATCATGTGGCTGTTTCCACCCACAAGCTTGTGCTGTATAGTCTCTATGGTGATGATATTCCAACGCCTAAACAGGATGTGGTGGGCTTGAACGAGATAGCCCATTCTATCCTGAACAGTTATGACCTGCACCAGGAGGCCTCACCACTTTCTGCAGACAGAAAGCGTACGCTGGAACTAGAGTTTAAGTCGGATGTGGCTGACGATGTGAAGGTCACTGTTAGTCCGTTGCTGCAGGAGCTGATGAATTGCCTGCTTGATAATGTTGATAAGTATGCCACCAGCGGCAAGGTGCTGATGACTTGTCATGCAGAGTCCAATGGCACTTACTCTATCTCTGTCAGCAATACGGGTCCTGTGATTCCTGCTGCTGATGCTGAGCGCATCTTCGAGCCGTTCGTACGTCTCTCACCCACAGAGCACACGCTTGGTATCGGACTGCCGCTGGCTCGTCGCCTCGCTAATTCGATGGGCTATAGTCTTACGCTCGACCTGGAATATACCACTGGTGCCCGTTTTGTTGTTTCAGGTATTTGATTCCTGAAGCAGGATGCCTGTGAAGATGCGGCCTGAGTTTATGCTCAGTTTGCGTGCAGAAAAGAAGGTGTCCGACTGCTGGAAGGTGCATACGGGCGAGACGGCAATATGCGTCTCTGGGATACCTGCTGCCACGAGTTGCAGACGGTTGCATTCTGGCAGGTCTATGTGCCACTTCTCATATTTCTTACTGATCAGTTCCATTGGAAAGCCTTCTTTCTCGAAGGTCTGATACACCTCATCGCCCACCTCGAAGCTTTCCAGATGGATGCCAGGACCAATCTGGGCGATGAGATTTTGGGGATCTGAGCCAAAAACCCCTGTCATTCGCGCTACGGCCTTTTCTACGATGCGCTGGACTGTTCCTCGCCAGCCGGCGTGAATGGCGCAGGAGGCGCGCTGTATGGGGTCGTAGAGCAACACAGGGATGCAGTCGGCAGTAGACACGCCGATACACACGCCAGCTTCGTTTGTCATCAAAGCGTCGATTCCATCGAGTTTTTGCTGTATTTCCTCAGTCGGAAGAGTCAGCATCTCACGGTCAACGACTGCAATTTCCGCCAGATGTACCTGATGCGGCATCAGCAGACTATGGTCTTCGATGCCCAACAGTTGGCACAAAGCCTCACGATTTTTCTGGATGGCTTCTTCGCTGTCGCCGCAATAGCGGTTGATGTTAAACTCGCCATAGCGTCCTTCGCTATAGCCGCCCTGTCGTGTGCTGCTGAAGGCTGTCACGCCCTCGCCCAGGGGATAGTATTGCAATACGGGTTTCTTTGTCATCATGGTGCAAAGTTACGAGTTTTCTTTGGTATTCTCACGTTTTTTCCGTATTTTTGCAGCGTATGAAAAAGAACGTCACGATATTAGGCATGCTGCTATGGGCTGCGATGCCGCTTATGGCACAGGATTGGAAGTTGGTGTGGAGCGATGAGTTCAACAAGGACGGTCGTCCAGACAGCACCGTGTGGAACTATGAGCAGGGCTTCGTGCGCAACCACGAGGACCAGTGGTATCAGTCTCAGAACGCTTATCAGCAGAACGGCCTGCTGATTATCGAGGCACGACGTGAACAGCGTCCTAACCCCACCTATCGTGAGCATGCCCATTACTGGGGACAGCAGCGCAAGACGATTGACTATACTTCGGCTTGCCTCACCACGCAGGGGAAGTATTCCTTCCTCTACGGACGCTTGGAGGTGCGTGCCCGTATTCCCGTGGCTGGCGGTTCGTGGCCTGCCATCTGGACGTTGGGCAGCGGCATGGAGTGGCCCTCGTGTGGCGAGATTGACCTCATGGAGTTCTATCGCATCAACGGCGTGCCTCATATCCTGGCTAATGTGGCGTGGGGCAACGACCAGCATTATCAGGCTGTGTGGAACAGTAAAAAGACGAAATTTACCCATTTCATCGAGCGTGATCCCAACTGGGAGCAGCATTTTCATACATGGCGTATGGACTGGGACGAAACTGCCATCCGCCTCTACCTGGATGATGAGTTGCTCAATGAGGTGCCTCTTGCCTCTACTGTCAATGGTTCCATCGGCCGCCATCAGAATCCCTTCAACAGTCCGCAGTATCTCCTGCTGAACCTGGCCCTTGGTGGTGATAATGGTGGTACTATCGACAATGCTGCCTTCCCCATGCGCTACGAAATAGATTATGTCCGTGTGTATCAGAGAGCAAAATAATATCACGTGGAAACAAATGATAAGATAACAGAACAGCCCTCACGCTATGATCATCTGGAAGAGATGACGGTAGGCGAGTTGCTGGTGCATATCAACGAGGAGGATGCGCTGGTGGCTGAGGCCGTGGGCAGGGCTCTGCCGCAGATAGAGGCGCTGGTAAAAGCCATTGAGCCGCGAATGAAGCATGGCGGACGCCTCTTTTATGTGGGTGCCGGCACCAGCGGACGACTGGGTGTGCTCGATGCCAGCGAACTGCCGCCTACGTTTGGCGTTTCGCCCGACAGGGTGGTGGGTATCATCGCTGGGGGCGATGAGGCCCTCAGACGGGCTGTAGAGCGTGCTGAGGATATTCCTGAGCAGGGATGGCAGGACCTTGAGGCCTTTCAGCCGACTGCCGACGACACCGTGATAGGCATTGCGGCCTCGGGCACCACACCTTATGTTCTTGGAGCCGTCAGCGAGGCCAGGCGTCGTGGTTTGCTGACGGGCTGCATCACCAGTAACCCTCAAACCCCTTTGGCCAATGCCTCTGAGTATCCTATCGAGACCATCGTGGGACCAGAGTTCGTGACGGGTAGCAGTCGTATGAAGAGTGGCACAGCCCAGAAGATGGTTCTGAACATGATTTCCACCTCGCTGATGATTCGCCTGGGGCGCGTAAGTGGCAATCGCATGGTGAAGATGCAACTCACCAACGCCAAACTCATAGACCGTGGCACACGCATGATTCAGGAGTCCCTCGGCCTGGACTATGAAGAAGCAAAACGCCGCCTGCTGGAGGCAGGCAGCGTGGATAGGGTGCTGAAATAAGAAAGCTTATTTGTATTTTGACATCAGCTTGGTCATCTCGTTCATATATTTCTCTGTGAGTTCAATGAGGTATTTCTGAGTCTTCTGGCCCGATTTGGGTAGCGTGCCCAACTGCTTGTTCATGTCTGTGAAGGCCTTGTTCTGCTCGGTATAGAACTTCAGGATTTCCTTATAGAGGTCGGCCTGAAGATTATTCCTTTCGTTTTCAGGGATGTTTTGGATCTTATTGAACGACTTGATGAAGTCTTGGTATTTCTTGTCCAACTCCTTGTTTTGCTTAAGAAGCTGCTCGAAGTTTGACGAGGTGTTGAGTCGTGCCTGATAGTTCTTTCCAATGGACTCGTAGGTGGCTTTGATGAAGTCTATATCATTTTTAATAAAGAAGACTTTTGCCTGCAAACGCCATTCTATCTCCTGTTTCCATTGTGGGGTGGTCTTTACGTCGATGCGCTGACGGTCGTTGGGGGTGTAGGGCAGGGGAGTGACGTTCCACCTGTTGCTGTTGTCTTCAGGAGGTGTTATGATGTGAACCTCATCGATGGTTTCACAGGGAATCGAATCAGGCACAAAATCGTCGATAACAACTGTATCAGGACGCACTTCGAAAACTTTTCTTGCCTGTTCTGCCTTCCTTGCTATTTCCACAGTGTCGACATCAATTATGCCCAGGTCGAAATTTCCTCTCATCTTTTCCGCCATCTTTGCTCGTTCGTACAGGTCAGGACGCTTTGAGGTAATCATATATACTGAGCCTGTGATGATTTTGCTTTCACGACCTTTTTCCCATACAATGGCATAGATATCGCGCAGTTCTGGATTCTCAGTATTCTTCACGCACATGAACCACATCTCTTGATTGTAGTTGCGTCGAACGGGGATATCAGGCACCACCTTGTTGTCGCTGTTCACCATATCGATGCTATAAAGCTGCGTATTGTGAGGTGCCACATGTATAAAAGAGTAACTCAAGGGCTCATCTTTCATAAAGGCTTTTTCTATCTGTTCTGGATAGAAGTTCTCTTTTGCAGAAAAAGATACGATTCTCTCGCTCGACTCGATCAGGTTGGTGTTGGGATTCCTTTTGACAGAGAATTGGTTGGCATCATTCAGTCCCCATGAGGAGATCACATCATTCAACACTTTGATAACGTTTGTTGGCTTCTTTGTAGTTGTGGTGGTCTTAGTCGACGCAGTCGTAGATGTGGTCTTCTGGGCAGACTTTCCCTGAGTTTTTTTGGTGGATTTGTCTTGATTTTGAAGAGCCTTCATTCTTTTCAAATGTCCATCTACCTCCTTCCTTATCATGCTTCGCATTTGAGGAGTTACTCTTTGGGCGTTGGTTGTGGCAATGGCGCTGCAGGTAATGAGCAGCATGATGAAAAATCGTTTCATAATCAATGATTTTATTGTTGAGCTGTTTGTTCTAAGTTATATTTTGAAATTTCGAGTTCCAACTGTACCCACTTCAGATAAGCCTCAGTGGCTTGCTGCTTCATCAGGGCTATCTCTTCAGGGGTGTACTTCAGGTTCTCGGGTCGCGTGATGGGGATGTCGCGCTCTGTCAGCGTCGCTGAGGCCGTTTCTTCTGTGTGAATGGGTATTTCCTCGGCATGAGCTGTTTCCGTTGTCTCTTGGGCCAGCAAAAGCTCTTTATCGACGACAACGGGCTGTTTTGATGCCACACGCTTGTGCTTGACGGGAGCGGCAGGCGCCTGCGGAGCGTCTTCAATTGTTTTCGCTGCGCTGAAATCAGAGAGTCTGCTCTCTTGACTATCCGCCATGGGCTCTTCCGCTTTCTGTTCTACCTTCGTCACGACATCCTGGTGGGGAATGACGTCTTTGGGTGGCGTCAGGTAGACGGCGATGAGAGCCGTGACACAGGCAGCGGCAATCCAGGGCCAGATGGTGCGATGCTTACGTACGTTCGTGTCGCTACCCACGCGCTGCATCAGTCGGGCGTTCAGGTCTGCCGGCATCTGGGGCAGCGCCTTATCTTCCTCTTGGATGGCGTCGCGCAGGTTGGTGTCCTGCTGGCGTAAAGTATTAAGTATATCCTCCTTCATGACTGTAACATTTTGATGATTCTACAAAGTTTCTTTCTCGTCCTACTCAGCTTCGAGGCGATGGTCGTTGGTAGCGACTCTGTGACAAAGGCGATATCCTTCAAGCTCATTTCCTCGTAATAGAACATGGTGATGAGGGCTCGCTCCTCGGGTGGCAGGTGTTTCAGCGCTGCTCGTATCAGTTGTACGGTCTCCTTGTTGGCCTGCCCGAAGGTCTCGTCCACCTCCTCGTCCGACAGGGCCTCGCCGTCGTAGTCCTCAAAGTAAATCATTGGTGTGCTTTTCTTTCTCAGAAAGCTGATGGCCTCGTTGTAGGCGATGCGCGATATCCATGTCTTGAGCGATGACCTTTCAGAGTTAAACTTGCCAATGTTGCTGAACACCTTGATGAACACATCCTGATAGACCTCCTCGGCGTTCTCGACGACGGGGATGAGTCGCACCACCTGTGCGAAGACATCGCGTCCGAAGCGGTCGAGCATCGTCTGCTGGGCTTTGGGATCACGTTTCAGTAATCCCTCTATCAGGTCTATGTCTGATTTTATCATTGCTTTATCTTGGATAATCTACTTATATATACGCACCAAAATGGTCAAACATTGCATTGCACTTCAAAAAAAATCGAAAATCCTACGATTTTCTTTGTAAAAAGCCGTAATTTAAGGAAAAAAGCGTACCTTTGCATAACAACATTACAAACAGAATGATAATACTTAAACAAACAAAAGACTAAACAATGACTTATTTAGGAGAAATGATTTCCATTGGTGTGGCCTTCTCATGGACGGCCACGGCCTTGCTGAGCGAGTTTGGCAGCAAGCGAATGGGTAACCTGACACTTAACGTGATGCGCATGTCGCTGGCATTAGTACTCTCGTTGGTGCTGTTTTATCTGACAACAGGAAGCCTCGTTCCAGGAGGTGTCACTGGCGAGGCCTGCGGATGGATGCTACTATCGGGTTTTGTGGGCTATGTCATAGGCGACTTCTGCCTGTTTCAGTGCTACATCATCATTGGTTCCCGCTTTGGACAGTTGTTCATGACCCTTGCCCCCGTATCGGCAGCACTGATGGCCTGGGTCACCTTAGGACAGCGACTCACTCTGATGAGTATAATAGCTATGTTGATAACCCTCTCAGGCATCGGCATCTCTGTTCTGGGGCGTGGCGAACATCACCGTGTGTCGCTCAAATTGCCTCTCAATGGTGTGCTCTATGCTGTGGGAGCAGCAATGTGCCAGGGTGTTGGACTCGTGTTGAGTAAGATAGGTATGGACCATTACGAATATTCGCCTGATATGCCAGGATGGCTGGTACCGTTCAGTGCCAACTTCTATCGCTGTGTGGCTGGTATCATAGGCTTCTCGATATTACTGTATCTGCGTGGCGAAGTCACCCATTTCCGTTCAGCCGTACGCGACAGAAAAGGCTTTGCTGTGGCTCTGGCCACTACGCTCTTTGGCCCTTTCATTGGTGTTGGCTTCTCGCTGATGGCCGTTCAATATACGGCTGCAGGCATAGCTTCTACGCTAATGGCCATGACGCCCATCATCATCCTATTGCCCTCCTATTGGCTCTTCCATGAGAAGATTACCTGGCGGGCTGTTGTGGGTGCCATCATCTCAGTGGCAGGTGTCAGTCTGTTCTTTCAATGATAAGGACGTGTGGCTGATGCAGTCTGGAAACGAATAATCATCCAATCAAATTAAACCCATAAAACAATGAAAACAACAAACAATTCAGGTTATTCCTTTGACATGAAGAATCCTGTCTTCCGTACATTTGCCATTGTGGCAGGTAGTATTCTTTTCCTGTTGATTGTCTTTGCCACCTGTTGCACCGTGGTCGACTCGGGCGAGGTTGGCATTCGCTTTCACAAGTGGTCGCTCAATGAGCAAGATTATGGTGGCGTAGAAGGCACCTGCAAGGGTTGGGTATTCTACAATCCCATCACCACTAGCGTGTTTACCTATCCCACCTTCACACAGCGTAAGCAATACGAAACGTTCTCAGTGAATGCTAAGGACGCTTCGCTCTTCGAGATGGACCCAACCATCGCCTATCGTATCAACCCTGATAAGGCCTGCGACATCTTCACAAAATATCGTGTAGGCGTGAAGGAACTGGAGGAAGGCTATATCCGTACCTGTATTTATGAGGCCTATCGCACCTGTGCAAACCAATATACCTCGGATTCGCTGATGTCAAACCGTGCCAACTTCGAGCGTGATGTGCGCCAGCGTCTGGAGAAGTCGCTGATGAGCGAGGGTTTCCTGGTGGAGGAGTTTACGAGTAAGATTACGCCTCCATCATCATTGCTTTCGATGATCGACGCCAAGAACACCGCCATCCAGAGCGCGCTGAAGGCTGAGAACGAGGTGAAGGAGGCCGAGGCCAATGCCAAAATTGCCGTTGCCAAGGCCGAGGGTAACGCTAAGGCCATGAAGATCAAGGCTGATGCTGAGGCTTACTACAACCGCACTATTGCTGCATCGCTTTCGCCAATGATTGTTCAGGAGGACATGATTGAGAAATGGGATGGCAAGATGCCCCAGATTATGGGTGGTAACGGTAGCATGATGCTCGACGTTTCAAAGATTGTGGGAACAGGAAAATAATTATTTTACTGCTTTCTAATCATAAAAAGGTCTCTGCGCCCATTTGGTGCAGGGACTTTTTTATAATGATTATGATTGTTCTTTCATCCACTCAGTTACGGTGGTGCCCATATATTTCTTAAAGGCAACACTGAAAGTGACGTAACTATGGAAGCCGCTTTGTTGTGCTATCGTCTTGGCTGTCGTGATGTGCGATGAGGCTGCAACTTTACTATAGAGTTGCATAAAATGATCAATACGTAAGCGGTTGATATATGCGTTATATGTGATGTCCTGTTGGGCGAAATAGGCACTCAGATATGTGCGGTTGGTGCCAATAGCAGTGGCCAACTGTTGTAGAGAGAGGTCGTGCTGTAGATATAGCTGCGTGTTCTTGCAGTGCTGTTCCAATAGTGTGCCAATATTAACGGCGTTATTCTCTTTTGGTCCCTCCTCATTATAGACTTCCTCTGTCGTGGGGCTCAGCAGTTGTAATGTCTCTACGCGCCACAATACAAAAGCAATGATGATCAGTGTGTTAATCTGTGACAGGTATTCCGTGGCGAGTGCTCCCTCGTTGGTAGCATACGCAGCATAGATGAGCACAATGCAGGCTAGTAGCATTAAGCTCTGCCACACCTCTTTGTTTTGCAGGTCGGCGTAGTTATCACGAAGCCAATGACTGTAGTTCCTTACTTCCAGGATATAATAGAGAGTAAATGCCACACAAAGAATGATGCTATACAGTTTTGTATACCATTCAAAGGTCTCGCTGCGTGTGATGAAACTGATGACCGATATTACTGCTAAGGGTACCATTGCCGCAAAGATGGGCCACAGCGGGCGACGTCGGTCTTGCAACATACGCAGAAAGATAACCATCATCAAGGGCACGAACGTCAGTCGGTCTAAAGTGATGGCAATGATATGACGCATCTGTCTGTCGTCTTTCAGAAGGTAGATGCTTAAGATCACCCACCATGCATGACTTGCTGCTACAGCGGCCATAAAGGCGGCTGTCCATCGGCGTAAACTCTTTGACGGGTTGACAGATGTCAGGAACATGTTTCCTTGAGTGAATAGCAGGTAAAGGCAAGCCACAACAGCAAACAGGGTGGCTCCACCGTAAAGCATCATGAAGAAGATATCTTGCAGTCCTTGATGTTCGTACATATGCTGAATTTGATTTTGCAAAGATAGTCAAAAAAAATAAAACAGACACCATTTCTCTTTTAGAATTTACAATTATGTTTTAGAATTTACAAAAATTGAGGTTATATGACCTATAAGTCATTGCCACCTATCAAAAAATACATATCTTTGTACAACAAAACACAACACATATATCACGGAACACACCATTCATGGGCGAAAATACAATTAAGATGGTTAACGAGGCTCGTTGGGCTGATGGTCAGCGAGTCAGAAACAGGCTCGACGACATTACCTACGACCCGATGCGCAGTCAGGAGGAGTTTGTGATGAGGCTGATGCGCGAAAACGATAAGTCCGACTATGGTCGTAAATACGGTTTCGAACATATTCGTAATTTGGATGATTTCAAGAAGAGCCTGCCCTTGACCACCTATGATGATTATGCTCCCTATATATCTCGCATCATGAACGGCGAGCGCAATGTGCTAACGGCATATCTCACCGAGAATATTTCTTGTTTGCCTGATGGAAAGGTTATTCCGCAGTCGCGTTGGGGAGTACAGGTGTGTTATGATTATGGGTTTTGTGCCGGCTTTTATATAGCAGCCAACTATGGTTATCTCACAGAAGGAAAAACGCTGAATCTGTTGTCCAGCAGGGTTGAGCGCCGATCTTCAGGGTTGACTGTTGGTAATCTGCTAGGACGTCTGTTGGTGAAGCGCGAGTTTGACAATGAACGCGTCTATGCCATTCCTCTTGATGTGGCCGATGCGTCGGACAAAGAGGAGATTCTTCATCTGCAGGCGTTATATGCTCTGAGTCAGCGTGATATCTCGCTGGCCATTTGTAAGAAATACGAGAATCTGTTGAAGTTGCTGCGTTATATTGAAAAGACGTGGCCGCGTCTGACAGAGGAAATAGAAAGTGGTAGCAATGTGGTGGAAGCGAATGCTGTCAGGGCGAATGCTATCCGCGAAATCATGGAAGACCACCATATTGGCACGCAGTTGCTCACCAGCCTATGGCCTGGTCTCCGTTGCGTGATGGTGTACGATGTCGACCAGCTAAGT
Source organism: Prevotella sp. E15-22 (assembly GCF_023204875.1). Lineage (NCBI taxonomy): Bacteria > Pseudomonadati > Bacteroidota > Bacteroidia > Bacteroidales > Prevotellaceae > Prevotella > Prevotella sp. E15-22. The sequence continues at coordinate 3,244,703 of NZ_CP096247.1, read as the reverse complement.
GCCAGTTTCGAGTTGTTGCGCACCTATTGTGGCAGCAGTGTCCACTTTATCTTTATGGGCATCACCTCGTCGCTAGGTATTTTCTCTACAGCTATCAACCTCGACGATCCACAGACCGTGCTCATTCCTGATGGCATGTTCTATGAGTTTAAACCGAAGAATGCTCCGATTGGACAGGGCCGAAATCTGTTGACTCTTGACCAACTTGAGATAGGACGCAGCTACGAACTGGTGATTACGACGCTGTCAGGTTTCTATCGCTATCAGACACAAAAGACCTTCCTTGTGGTGGGTCGTTATCATGACACTCCGACTGTGCTAATAGATAAAGATTAAATCAATTTAAATCAATTCAAGTAATTTCCTAGAGTGTCTTTTACCATCTAAAACACACGCAAAAAAGCTCCCCTGAACCACTTGTGTCACAGGGGAGCCTTGTTTATATTATATGTGTTCCTATTGAAGCTTATTTTGCAAACTTACCGCTGGCCATCACTTTCTCGTTGGTGGTGGTGCCGTTGGCTCTGCGTGCGCAGTTGCGCGTGTTCCAATAGCCCCAGTCAAAGCGGTTGTCATAAGTCAGGCGGAAGAGTATATCTTTCGATGTGCCATCGTCCATATAGCCCTCGAAGCGATTGCTATTCAGGCGATAGTCATTAATATACACGTCGTTCCAACTGTCGGCATAGCGAATGCGGATGCTTCCTTTGTAGATATCCCACTCGAACTCGCAGTAGTAATAGTCGTTATAGCGGCTGTTCAGGTCGTAGTCAACCTCGTAGCCCCATCCGCTATAGGCACTCTCACGCTCGAAGTACATCGTGGTACGATAACTGTCGCCCGTCAATCCCCAACGATCGTAATAGTAAGTGTCTATATAGCCCGTCCATGTACCATCCAGCGTACGAGCCTCGTTACGGTCTTCCATGTCCTCCCAGAACTCTCTGTCACAACTGGTGAACAACGTCATCATCATCATGAACATTGCGGTGTAAGTAAAAATCTGCTTCATAGTCGTATCTTTTTAAAGGGTTCCGCTCGGCCCCTAGGGACGCTTGCCAGAGCAAGAACTTCTGTTTGATGTTGCAAAGATACAAACTACGGCGCAACGCCGCAAGGTGTTTTTCCTATTCGTGTATAGGGAAACTCCTAAACGTTGGGGGGAAATTGGTTCAGGCGTTTTTATTTCACGCGCCAGACATTAAGCACAATGCCGTTGAAACCGCTTGAGAACGAGGGAGCACAGAGAAACAGCGAGTTGTTCAGCCAACCATATTTGCTGTCGGCAGGAGCCTCAAACTGTGGTGCACAGCGGAAGTAGAACGAGGGCTTGCCATCGGCATCCTTACTGTTGCAGATAATGCCACGATTACGCACGTGGATATACACGCCGTCGTCGGTCTTGATGCAGTAGATGGCCTCTACCTCTGAGCGTCCGTCAGCGTTGGCCAACTGATAGTCGGCGCCACCGCTGATGATGGTTCCCTTGATGTTGGGACCTTCAAAGGTGCCACCTGTGATGGGAATCACCGTGCGGCGTCCGTGTTGCGTGTTGTCGATGCCAAAGGTGCCGCCGAGTGTTACCTTCAGTTGCAGGGCAAACTCCAGTTGTGGGGTGTCCTTCGGCGTTTCTACTTGTGCGCTGATGTTCATGGTGAACAGGGTCAGCAGCAGGGTGAAGAATAACTTCATAGCTTTCATTGTCTTGATTAAATAGTTAATAATTATAATTTAATGATAGGTTTTCTATGCTATGGGTCATGCTTTGGGCAGGTGGAAGCGGTATTTGTTGCTAAAGAGCTCCTTCACGGTGTTTATCTCAAGGAACTTCGGACCGCCGCCTTCGCCCACGTTGCCACTCAGATAGGCAATCTTGTCGTCTTCCTCTAAATAGCCCTTTTGTCGCAACATGCGTACGGCAGCCGTAAAGAGCTCCTCGCAGTCAATGTGCTCTTTCTGATATACAGGAATAACGCCGTAGCTCAAAGCCAGCAGTCGCTGCACCTTCTCGATATAGCAGATGGCTAGCACGGGGTTGGGACCACGGAAAGCTGCCAGAGAACGGGCCGTGTAACCAGTGGTTGAGTCGGTGATAATACCTTTCACGCCCAACTTCTCTGTTGCCTCGATGGCGCTATGCGACATAAACTCACGAATATCGCAGTTGGGCGACATGGGAATCTCGATGTCGTTCTCGCGCAACTTATCGCGTTCGGCCTGCTCGGCAATCTGTGCCATTGTGGTAACGGCCTCTACAGGATACTTACCGCTGGCGGTCTCGCCCGAGAGCATCAGGGCATCTGTGCGATAGTAGATGGCGTTGGCAATATCGGTAACCTCGGCACGGGTGGGGCGGGGGTTCTGAATCATGGAGTGTAGCATCTGTGTGGCCACGATAACGGGCTTTTTTGCCTGAACACACTTACGGATGATGCGGCGCTGGATGCCAGGAATACGCTCGATGGGCACCTCAATACCCAGGTCACCACGGGCAATCATAATACCATATGAAGCTTCGATAATCTCATCAATGTTGTCCACACCCTCCTGATTCTCAATCTTCGAGATAATCTTAATATCTGAGTTATAGGCGTCGAGGATGGCCTGTACGGCTCTCACGTCGGCAGCCGAACGCACAAACGAGTGGGCAATGAAGTCGATATCGAGTTCAATGGCCAGCATGATGTTCTTGCGGTCTTTCTCGGTGAGGGCAGGCAGGTCAATGTGGATGCCAGGCACGTTAACACTCTTACGAGAGCCCAGTACGCCGTCATTCTTCACCTGAGCGGTAATCTGTGGACCGTTGATGCCGATGACCTGCATGTCAAGAGCACCGTCGTCAAACAGGATATGGCAACCTTCGTGCAGGTCGGCAGCGAAGTTCTTGTATGTCACGTTCACAATGTCGTGGGTGGTCTCCACCTCAGGACGGCCGAAGATCTTCACCACATCGCCCGTCTTATACTGGATGGGCTCTGCGCAAGCGGTGGTACGCACCTCTGGGCCTTTTGTGTCGATGAGGATGCCTATGTGATGACTCACCTCTCGCACATTCTTTACTATCTGTCGGATACCTTCCTCGGGGGCATGGGCTGTGTTCATACGCACCACGTTCATACCTGCGTTGAAAAGAGCGCGTATGAACTCGGTGTCACATCGTCTGTCGCTAATCGATGCAACGATTTTCGTCTGCTTCATATTCCTGTGTTTACTAATACCTTATTATTCTCGGGTGCAAAGTTACGCATAATTTCTGAAATATTCTGCGATTTAAGATTATTTTCAATAATAAGGAAAGCAAAACGGCAGTTCCTAACGCAGGAACTGCCGTTTTCTCAGGTATGATATGGCATTATCGTCTCATCACTTTCTTACCGTTGATGATCACGATACCCTTATAGTTGTCGTCCACCTTCTGTCCCTTCAGGTTGTAGGTGACAACACGCTTGGGTTCTGGCGTAATGATGCTTTCGATGCCAGTGTTCAGTGTGCAGATGAACTTCACCTTGTCAATGTTACAGTTGCCGTCGGTGATGGTGAAGCGCAGGATCTGTTGACCCTCAGCCAGGTTCTTGGTCAATGTGCCTTTCATAACCTTGTAGGTGTCCCATCCGCCAGTAGACGTCACTTTGACGGTGCCAATCTGGGTCACGGTGCTGCCCTTTACCAGACTAATCTTAAAGCCACCGTTAGAGCTTGAGCCATTAGAGCAGGTAGCCTCGAACGAGTATTCGCCAGGTTCGGTCACGTTGACAGAGTATTCTGTCCATTCGTCCTTAGAGGTGTAGCCGATAGCCGTGCCGTTGTTGCCCTTCACAAGGTCCAGACCCTCGTTGTCGTTGCGGTAGTTGGCATTGCCCTCGTCGTTGGCATCCTTGTCGTGGAAGGTAAAGCCCTCGCCACCCTTGTCGAAGTTCTCAGCCTCTATCGTGCCAGGAATGGTGATGGTGCTCTTATAAGGCAGGCGCTTGCCGTTGACCTTCAGGGTCTTCTTGGCCGATGTCTTGGTCTTGCCCTCCGAGTTGGTAACGATGGCCGTAATGGTGTAAGAACCCTTGTCGGCGGGACTGTAGGTTATGCTATAGGGAGCCTCTGTCACAGTGCCAATCAGCAGATCGTTCGAGTAGAAGTCAATCTTCTCGATGGTGGCAGAATTCTTTGATGTGGCTGTGACAGCAACAGTTGTCGAATCGCCGGCAAAGATGGTTGCAGGCTTCAAGGTAGGTGTGCCCACAGCGATGTTGGTCTTATCCTCGTTCAGAAGCTTAAAGGTGAGGTTCTTGATATAGAAGCCACCCGTATTAATCATCAGTGTCAGCACGTGACGGCCTTTGTCCAAAGGCATCACCATGTTGGTGTGTAGGGGCTTGTAAACGCTGATGCCACCTGTCTTGGGCACCTCAATGTACTCAGTCAGATAATTGATGTTGTCGAGGGTGTATTCTGCGATGTGGAAGAGACCACCAGCCTTCGATGAAGCCACCTCGGCGTCGATGGTATACAAGCCTGAGTCGGCCACCTCTACGGTGTACTCCATCCACTGGCCGTTCTTGGTAGCCACGTTGCTGCGTGAGGCACTGTTATATGACACGCCAGAGGCACCCTTGTCATATTCAGTCACGTTGATGGTGCCAGGCAGCTGAGGTATAATCTCGTTGTAAGGCTCGCGCTTGGTGGTTGAGCTGAGCACATTGACACGCGACAGACGTTCGTAGGTCTCGCTGTCGGTGGTAGTAACCACGGCCTTGAGGGTCTTCCAGCCAGCTGCTGTCGTGCTTGGCACCTGATACTCTGTGATATAGGGAGCCTCGGTCATTGTGGCAATCAGGTCGTTGCCAAAATACAGTTCAATCTTCTCGATGGTCTTGGTAGCCATTCTGGCGCGCACCTTGATGGGCAGTACATCGCCCTTAGCCACCTTTTGTGCGGCAGGACGGATATACACGGAGGCCTCTTTCTTTGTACCAGGGAACGGACCTACGGCATTCTTTGCAGCATCGGTCTGCATGTATTCTTTCAACCACGTCATGGCAGGGCGTTCGACGCCATTTTTATAGATTCCGGAGTAGCCTTTTCCATCATCAGTCCATGTCTTGCCATAGATATAGCCCCAAAGGGTAACACCGGCACAATATGGGGCCTCCCACATGATGGGAATCTGTTCTTGGTAGTATTTCTTTTGGTCAGCATCGTCAGTAGACGAAATGTCATACTCTGTAATAAACATCGGCATTTTTAAATTGTCCTGCTGTTTTTTTAGATTGTTACTTAGCTCACTTTTGCTGATGCCTTTCAATTCATGTGCTTGGTTTCCATAGGCGTCGATAGGAGCTCCAGCATCTCGTAGAGCACGAACTAGGTCGATATAATTGTCAAGATCCCAACGAATGGAGTTATAGTCGTTGTAAATCAGGATGGCGTCAGGCCAGCGCTCGTAGGCCATTTCGAAAGCTTTAATCAGCCAGTCGTAACCCGTCTTACCGCCACCGCCAAGGGTCTCTTTTATCATGGGGTTGCCCTGCTGATGCATACCAACAGCTTCGTTTACCACGTCAATCATGGGTAGGGTCTTATACTTGGCTTTTGCTTTGTCAAACCAATTGGTGAGTGCCGAGAAACGCTCCTTGGCCGAAAGTTTTTCCAGCCAGCTGGGATACTGGGCACCCCATACCAGAGCATGGAATTTGTAAGTGAAGTTGTGGTTTTTGGCATAGTTGAAGGCGTTGTCGGCTCCACCCCAGTTGAAATTGCCACGGCTACCTTCTACTGATGCCCACTTTGACTCGTTTTCACAAGTCACCTGATTCCAAAGTTGATAGAACTTTGGCACGCCGCCACCTGCATCCATCTGATAGCTGGTTGTAATGTTACCTAGAAACTTGTAAGGATTCTCTGATATCTGCGCATTGGCACGCTGAGGCATAAATAATGCTGTCAGCATCAGTAATCCTGCAAAAGAGTAATGTTTAAGCATAAATACTTGTTGTTAGTTATTGATTTTCGGTGCAAAGTTATCGCTTTTTCTTATATTTTGCTTTTCTGCATGTTTCATATACGTTATTTTTTTGTATAAAATCGCTGTAAATTCGAAATAAATACGTAATTTTGCATGCATAAACATTAAAACTAATTCAATGAAAAAGTTATACTGTACAATTACTTTTGTCATGTGCCTTGTGACGTCTGCTGTCTTGGCACAGGGCCCCAATAACTCGGGTGTCTATTACCAGCAGGCCAACGGAAAGAAAGGCGCTGCCTTAAAGACAGCCTTCTTTAATATCATAAAAAATCCCGATGTGGTCAGCTATAACGGACTGATAGAAGCTTATCATAAAACAGACACCCGTCCTGATGGATACATACGCGACTGGTACTCAAACAGTACGAGCTATACTTGGAACGACCGCAACGGCAATTCGCGTGAAGGCGCAGGTTGGAACAGAGAGCATAGTGTTCCTCAGAGTTGGTTCTCTAAGTCAAGTCCGATGGTTTCAGATATCGTTCACGTGTTGCCAACAGACTGCTATGTGAACAACCGTCGTAGCAGCTATCCCTTTGGCGAGGTGGGTAGCACCACTTACGTCTCGAACAATAGCTACTCAAAACTCGGTTCTTGTAAGACAGCTGGCTACTCTGGCACGGTCTTTGAACCCAACGACGAAATCAAGGGCGATATTGCTCGCATCTATTTCTACATGGTGACCTGCTATGAGGATCGTTTCACCAACTGGTCTGCTGGCAGTGCTAAGCAGGTCTTCTCTTCAGACAAGTATCAGGGTCTGAAGACATGGTGCATGGACATGATGATGCGCTGGTCAAAACAAGACCCTGTGGATGCCACTGAGATAGCACGCAACAATGCGGTTCAGGAGGTGCAAGGCAACCGTAACCCCTTTGTCGACTACCCAGGACTGGAGCAATATGTGTGGGGCGATAAGAAGGATGTGGCGTTCAGCTATGATAACTATGGCGGAGTCGTTATTCCTGATCCTGATGAGGTGGCAACGCCCGTGTTCTTGCTGGAACCAGGCACCTATAAGGAGCCGGTCAATGTAAAACTCTCATGCAGCACACCAGGTGCCAGCATCTACTATAAGACAGACCTGACAGCTGTGGTGCCCTCAATTCACAATACACTTTATACAGACGAGGGCATCGATGTCTCAACAACCACCACCATTCAGGCTATAGCTTATCTCAATGGTAAGTATAGTCCTATGGCCACAGCAACATACGTAATCAATGCAGGTGGTGGCCATACAGACTCTACGACGACAGAGATTGCCTTGAACAACGCATTCTTCAACGTTAATTGGAATGGCTCAAGACATTCTAATGATGAAGATGTGCTGACGGGTCGTGAGAATGGTATCACCATCACTTATTCTAAGGGCTCAAGTGGCAATATGTATTGTAATGGTGAGCAGATACGTTTGTATGGTGGCAACGAGTTGAAGGTTGAGTCGAGTGTCGGCGAGATGGTGAAGTTGGAGTTTGTCACTAAGGATAGCAGCAAGGAACTGCTGCTTCAGTCAGGTGGTGGCGCTATCGATGGCTACACCTGGAACGGTTTGGCAGATGGCGTGACATTCGGCGCAGAAAGCGGAAGTGGTCATATCAAGATGCTTTCTGTAAAGGTGACACTTGCTATTTATGATCCTACAGGTATAGCTAACGTTGTGCCCTCTGCTCCCAATTCCACTGCCATCTACGACCTGCAAGGCCGTCGTGTGCTGAATCCCAAAAAGGGCCTTTATATTGTTAATGGCCGAAAAATAAACATGAAGTAAATGAACGATAAGACCCGCAAATTCATTGAGCAGAATCTCCATGCCGACATCCGCCAGTTAGCCTTACAGGGATGTCGCGACAAGGAGGTAGACATGCCTCTGGCCTTGAGTCAGATTGCGGGCAGACAGACAGCCCGTCGAAAACTGCTCTCATGGGCGGCTCTCGACGGGCTTCTTTATCCTCCCCACCTGAATATGGAGCAGTGCAGTAGCGAACAGACGGCGCGCTATAAGGCCACTATTGCCAAGCGACTGCTTTCTTCTTATGCTACTCCCACGTCGTTGGTCGACCTGACGGGTGGTTTTGGCGTTGATTTTGCCTTTATGAGAGAGGCTTTTGATGAGGCTACATATGTGGAACGTGATGCACAATTATTTGCCATTTCATCGGAGAATTTCAAGATTCTTGTGAAAAATGTGAAAACTGTGAACGGCGATGGAATCGACTTCTTGCATGCTCTCTCTCATGCTACGATGATCTTTATGGATCCAGCTCGTCGCGATAACCATGGCGGACGTACCTATGGGATAGGCGATTGCACCCCAAATGTGCTCGAGATAAAGGATGAACTGCTCCAGAAAGCGGATGTGGTGATGCTGAAACTCTCGCCCATGCTCGATTGGCGTAAGGCTGTGAGCGACCTGGGTGAACAGTATGTCAGCGAGGTGCATATTGTCTCTGTACAGAACGAGTGCAAGGAACTGCTTATCGTGATGCAACAACAGCCAGCAGAACCTTTCCCTGTTTATTGTGTCAACGACGATGCCGTATTTATATACCATCCGTCGTCCGCCAGTTCTAACGATATTGCTCATCTCTCGTCTTTCACTTTCCTCTACGAACCTCATGCTTCCATCATGAAAGCAGGCTGTTTCGATGCCGTATGCAGCGCGTTCTCATTACGTCAGCTGGCGCATAACAGTCATCTGTTCGTATCAGACCAGTTCGTGGCCGACTTCCCTGGTCGCAGCTTCCATGTTCTGTCCATTTCATCGATGAACAAACAGGAACTGAAGAAACTCTCCCAGACCGTGAGTCAGGCAAACATTACTGTGCGCAATTTCCCAATGACGGTGGCCGAACTGCGCAAGAAACTGAAGATGGGCGACGGAGGAGAAACCTATATTTTTGCCACGACCCTTGCCGATGGACAGCGTGTGCTTGTTGTTTGTGAAAAGGCGCGTTAGACCACTAAATTCCTAAAAATAGCCTAAAAATCTTGTATTTATGTCGTTATCTGCAAAAAAATCAGTATCTTTGTACGATTTTATAGAGAATATAACGACATAATAACTAAGAAGGATGTCTGTAGTAGAGATTAAACGAGTGGCCGACAAGCAAGGACTTGAGGCTTTCATTCAATTTCGTTATGACCTGTATAGGGGCAACAAATATGATGCGCCCAACTTGTATAGCGATGAGGTGAACACCTTGTCGCGCGAGAAGAATCCTGCCTGCGATTTCTGCGATGTAGAATATTTCCTGGCCTATCGTGATGGTAAGGTGGTGGGTCGTGTGGCTGCCATCATCAACCGTCGCTATAATGAGCAGTGGAAACGCCCTGCCGTACGTTTTGGCTGGTTTGACTTCATTGACGATGTGGAGGTGAGTCGTGCGCTGCTGAAAGCGGTTGAGGACTATGGTCGCGAGCATGGCATGAACGAAATTATCGGTCCGTTGGGCTTTACAGACATGGACCCAGAAGGCATGCTCACCATGGGCTTCGAGGAACTGGGCACCATGGCCACGCTTTATAACTACGAATACTATCCCCGTCACATGGAACAGATGGAGGGTTACGAGAAGGACAATGACTATGTGGAATATAAGGTTTTTGTGCCGGAGAACGGTATGCCTGCCAAGATGCAGCGTATTGCAGAACTGTGTATGACGCGCTATAACCTCCATGTGCCTCGCCTCAAGCGCAGTCAGGTGTTTGGTCCTGAGCAGTATGGCCAGAAGGTACTCGATGTGGTCAACAAGACTTTCGGACATCTCTATGGCTATTCGCAGATGACCCAGCACCAGATTGATGTTTACGTAGAGCAGTATTTCAAGTTCTTCGACATGGACATGCTCTGCGTCATTGAGGACTGGAACCTTCCCGATCATCCTGTGGTGGGTGTTGGCATCACCATCCCCTCATTGTCCAAGGCGCTTCAGAAATGCCATAATGGTCGACTGTTCCCCTTCGGCTGGTGGCATATTATTCGTGCCTTGAAGTTCCACAAAACCGACATTGTCGACCTGCTGTTGGTGGGCATCCTGCCCGAATATAGAGCCAAGGGCGCCAACGCCCTGCTTTTCCACTATCTCATTCCCACCTATCAGAAGTATGGCATCAAATGGGGTGAGACGCATGTCGAGATGGAGACAAATGACAAGGTGCAGAGTCAGTGGGCCTATTTCGACCACGAGTTGCATAAACGTAGAAGATGTTATAAAAAACAACTGTAATGGCAGAAGAGAATATCAAAGAACAGCAGCAAACAGCCGTTGATTATAACGACGACAACATCCGTACCCTGACAGGTACGGAGCACATCCGTCTGCGTCCAGGTATGTACATTGGTCGTCTGGGCGATGGCTCGCTCCCAGAGGACGGTATCTATGTGTTGTTAAAGGAGGTCATCGACAACTCTATCGACGAGTTCAAGATGAAGGCTGGTAACCGCATCGAGATTAATGTCGACAACAACCTTTGCGTCAGTGTGCGAGACTTTGGCCGTGGCATTCCGCAGGGCAAGATGATTGAGGCCGTTAGTGTGCTGAACACTGGTGGTAAGTACGACTCGAAAGCCTTTAAGAAGTCTATTGGTTTGAACGGTGTTGGTGTCAAGGCCGTTAATGCGTTGAGTACACATTTTGAGGTGCATTCCTATCGCGATGGCGTGGTGCGTAAAGCCACGTTCGAGAAAGGTAAGCTCACCAACGATGTCACAGAGAATACTGACGACGAGAATGGTACGTATATCTTCTTCGAGCCTGACAACACGCTGTTCCAGAACTATAAGTTCCACGATGACATCGTGGAGAACATGCTTCGCAACTATACTTATCTGAATACAGGTCTGACCATTATGTACAATGGCCGACGCATCCTCTCGCGTCATGGCTTGGAAGATTTGCTGAAAGACCGAATGAGTGCCGATGCGCTCTATCCGATCATCCACCTGCAGGGCGAGGATATCGAGATTGCCTTCACCCATGCCAACCAATATGGCGAGGAGTATTACTCCTTTGTCAACGGTCAGCACACCACGCAGGGTGGTACCCATCAGAGTGCCTTTAAGGAACATATTGCCAAGACCATCAAGGAGTTCTTCCAGAAGAACTTTGAGTATGGCGACATCCGTACAGGTATCGTGGCTGCCATTGCCCTGAATGTAGAAGAGCCCATGTTCGAAAGTCAGACCAAGATCAAGCTTGGTTCGCTGACCATGGCACCCATGCCTACCACCGTCGATGCCAACCATCCTGCACCCCCATCTATCAACAAGTATGTGGGCGACTTCATCAAGACGGAGGTTGACAACTACTTGCATAAGAACCCTGACACGGCCGAGGTGATGATGCAGAAGATTCAGGAGAGCGAGAAGGAACGTAAGGCTATGGCTGGTGTCACCAAGCTGGCTCGCGAGCGTGCCAAGAAAGCTAATCTTCATAACCGCAAGTTGCGCGACTGCCGCATCCACTATAGTGATATCAAGAACGACCGCAAGGAAGAGTCGTGCATCTTTATTACTGAGGGCGACTCAGCCAGTGGCTCTATTACGAAGAGTCGTGACGTGAACACGCAGGCGGTCTTCTCATTAAGAGGAAAGCCCCTGAACACCTTTGGACTCACCAAGAAGGTTGTCTACGAGAACGAGGAGTTCAACCTCCTGCAGGCGGCCCTCGACATAGAGGAGGGTATGGATACCCTACGTTACAACAAGGTGATTGTGGCCACCGATGCCGATGTCGACGGTATGCATATCCGCTTGCTGATCATCACCTTCTTCCTCCAGTTCTTCCCTGAACTCATTCGCGAAGGCCATGTCTATGTGCTGCAGACCCCGTTGTTCCGCGTGCGCAACCGTCGCACCAAGATTCGTAACAAGGAGGTGATTGCTGCCGAGGATGCAAAAGGTGGGAAAAAGAGCGATTTCATCGTGCGCTATTGCTATAGCGATGAGGAGCGTCTGAAGGCTATCCACGATTTAGGACCTGATCCAGAGATCACCCGATTCAAAGGTCTTGGCGAGATTTCTCCTGAGGAATTCGCTGGTTTCATCGGTCCTGATATCCGTTTAGAGCAGGTCACCCTTCATAAGACCGACCAGGTGCAGAAGCTCCTTGAGTATTACATGGGTAAGAACACCATGGAGCGCCAGAACTTCATCATCGACAACCTGGTGATTGAGGAAGACCGTCCTGACGAAGAAGAAGACGAATAATAAATCAACAGTATGAAGACCATTAATAAATTCCTGGCAGTGATGGCCCTGTCGCTGATGGGACAGACGGTATCGGCACAGATGGTTGTCACCAACAACCGCGCTAATGCCGAGAGTCAGTTGCGCAAGCTCTCTATTGCCGAGATGGCCATCAAGGCCCTTTATGTAGACGAGGTCGACGAGCAGAAGCTCGTAGAGGACGCCATCCGCGGCATGCTCGAGAAGTTGGACCCACACTCCACTTATACCACTCCCAAAGAGACCAAGGCCATGACCGAGCCCCTGAACGGCTCGTTCGAGGGTATTGGCGTGCAGTTTAATATGGTGGAGGACACGCTCATCGTTGTCCAGCCCGTTATCAATGGCCCTTCCGAGAAGGTGGGTATCCTGGCTGGCGACCGTATCGTGATGGTCAACGACACAGCTATTGCTGGTGTTAAGATGTCGAAGGAGGAGATTATGCGCCGTCTGCGTGGCCCCAAGGGCACCATTGCCGACCTGCGCGTTGTCCGTACAGGAATCAAGGATCTGCTCACGTTCAAGGTGAAGCGCGATAAGATACCTGTTCATACCGTCGATGCAGCTTATATGCTGCGTCCAGGCATCGGATATATCCGTGTGGGCAGCTTTGGTGCTACCACCTACGATGAGTTTATGGAACGTATGGCTCTGTTGAAGGAGCAGGGTATGAAAGATCTTGTGCTTGACCTCCAGGAGAACGGTGGAGGCTATCTTCAGGCTGCTGCTGACATGGCTGGCGAGTTCCTCAATCCTGGCGATTTGATTGTCTATACTGAGGGCCGCGAGGTGCCTCGCCGCGAATATAAGGCTGCGCGTAATGGTTCGTTCCGCGATGGTCGTCTGGTGGTGTTGGTCGACCAGTTTACGGCTTCTGCTTCCGAGATTGTCACTGGCGCCATCCAAGACCACGACCGTGGCATGGTTGTTGGCCGTCGTACCTACGGCAAGGGACTCGTTCAGCGTCCCATCGAACTCCCCGACGGCTCGATGATCCGCCTCACCATCGCACACTACTACACCCCCTCTGGTCGTTGTATCCAGAAGCCATACGAGAAGGGCGACAAGAAGAGTTATGAAAAGGATCTCCTGAACCGATTGAACAGTGGCGAACTGACCAATGCCGACAGCATCCATTATGCCGACTCGCTGAAGTTCCAGACACTGAAGGAGCATCGCACTGTCTATGGTGGTGGTGGCATCATGCCCGACTACTTTATTCCGCTCGATACCACCCGCTATACCAAGTATCATCGTGAGTTGGCTGCCAAGAGCATTATTATCCAACAGAACCTGCGCTATGTCGACAAGAATCGCAAGGCGCTCAAGAAGCAGTATCCTGACTTCGCATCGTTCAAGGCTAACTACGAAATTCCCCAGACCTTCATCGATGCCATTGTGAAGGAGGGCGAGAAACAGAAAATAAAGCCCAAGGACGCCGCCGAACTAGAGAAGACGATGCCTTACCTCAAACTGCAGCTGAAAGCCCTTGTAGCCCGCGATTTGTGGGATATGAACGAATATTTCTCTGTGTTCAACGAAGACAGTGAGGCTGTAAAGAAGGCATTAGAGCTTTTACAATAAAAGAAACTCATTCTAAAATAATGAAAAAGCGTTGGTGCTATTTCCGTAGTTCCAACGCTTTTCTTTTAAAATTTACTAAAATGTTTTAATAATCACAAAATTATCACCAACAAGTGACTTATCTTTGTTGGAGTTGTAGATTATTTGTAATTTTAAAGCCTGAAAAACTTAAAATACCTAAAAACATAAAATAATAATTGCCATGAAAGAGAAACAGGTTCAAGGAATAAAGAGTAGGCAAACGTTATTTAAAAGAATATTCATCTATATTGCCCTATATCTCGTATTGCTTATGGTAGTACTCGGATTAATGTATGCGTATCCGAAGCCAGAGCTTCACATGCTGCTAAACTCTCATCACTCTAGCCTCCAGGATACATTTTTCAAATACTATACCCTGTTGGCAGAGTGGCCGCTATATCTTCTTGCCCTGCTTCCTTTGCTTTGGAAGAAGTTTAAGTTAACAGTCTTTTTTGCCATGTGTGAGGTGACAGGAGGGGCTCTATTACAGCTGTTGAAGCACACCATCAATACCGACCGTCCTGTCAGTGTGTTCGAACATTACCATCATCTGGTGTTGCCTCTAGTACAGGGAGTGGATATGCATCATAGTAATTCCTTTCCTTCGGGCCACGCCTCCACGTTCTTTATGTTTTGCACCTGCATGGTTATCATTCAGGCATATTACTATTGTCGGAGAAAGCGAGCATACCCCCTTAAGACTCAGCTCCTGTTTAACACGGCGTTATTCTTGTTGTTGGTTCTTGCTGCTATGGGCGCATATTCACGCGTCTATCTGTCTCAGCACTTCCTGTCGGATGTATGTGTAGGCAGCATCATAGGTTTTGTTACACCGTTTCTGATGTTTTTCTTATGCAGGAAAAAATTACTGAAACTAAATAATGAAGAAACAAAATGATACGTTTATTAAGTAAGGCAAAAAAAGCGCTTCTGCGTCCTATTTCGCTTTTTTCTTTCTCGTGTTTTGTTAGTATAGGCACCTTGTTGCTTTATAACATACCCTTTTTTCAGTTTATTATTGACAACAGTAATGAAAGTTCGATAGGTGTTGTGTGGCTGACGTTGTCATTGGTAATCATCATGTTGGTGTTGAACTTCATGATGACCTGTCTGGCCATGTTCTGCATGCGAATTGTTGGCCGCATTTTACTGG
The DNA here is from genome assembly GCF_023204875.1 of Prevotella sp. E15-22. NCBI lineage: Bacteria > Pseudomonadati > Bacteroidota > Bacteroidia > Bacteroidales > Prevotellaceae > Prevotella > Prevotella sp. E15-22. The sequence continues at coordinate 3,229,697 of NZ_CP096247.1, read as the reverse complement.
CCATTCTGTCGATTATTAATGCCACCGCTGTCTATTTCATCCTGACCTACAGCGTGTACATTAATGCCACCACCATCGAGAACGTGTTCAACACCAGATATTCCGAGGCTTCAGGCTTCTTCAGTTGGTCGCTATGGCTTTTTATCCTGGTCTTTGGTGTCCTTCCTGCTTTGTTCTGCCTGTTAAAACCAGTGGTAATTGGCAAGGCAAAAAAACTGGGTATTTATTGCGGCAGCTCGCTGGCCGTCATTCTTGTGGTAGGACTACTGAATATCAATCAGACGCTTTTCATCAGCGAGCACGACACAGAACTGGGTGGATTGCTGCAGCCCTGGTCGTATATTGCCAATACTTATCGTGTTATTAGCTTCAGTTTTGACAAGCAAGCCGAGGAAATTAAACTGCCCGATGGCCAGATTACCGACGATGAGAAAGCGGTTGTGGTGCTCGTCATCGGCGAGTCGGCCAGAAAAGCCAACTTCCAACTCTATGGTTACAAGCGCGATACCAACCCACTACTTTCGAAACAAAAGGATCTGAAAGTCTTTCAGGCCACTTCTTGTGCCACCTATACCACTGCTGGCACTAAGGCCATCCTTGAGCCGAAAGACTGTGGCGACCTCTATGAACTGTTGCCCAACTATGCTTTCCGTACAGGTGTTGACGTATCTTGGCGCACCTCTAATTGGGGCGAGCCGCCTATCCATATCGATGAATATCTGACAGGTTCGGAGTTGGCCGACCAATATCCCGATGTGGGAGATACTTATGACGATATCCTCTTCGCTGGACTACGTCAGCGCATAGAATCCAGTACCAAGAATAAGGTTTTGATTATCCTGCACACCAGTACCAGTCACGGCCCTCAGTATGCCAGTAAGTATCCCAAGGCATTCGAAGTCTATAAGCCTGTGGCCAGAAACGTGGAGGAAGGAGAGAAGAATGTGGGCATGCTGGTTAATGCCTACGACAATACCATTCGCTATACCGACTATCTGCTTGACAGTCTGATTAACACCCTACGCACCATGACAGACTGGAAGAGTGCTATGATATTCATTTCCGATCATGGAGAATCGCTTGGCGAGAATAAGATGTTCATGCATGGCCTGCCTATGCAGTTGGCACCCAAAGAGCAGTACGAGATACCTTTCCTGGTATGGACCTCAGAGGGCTACAGAACCTATAAGCGTAATTTGCCTACGGTGTTAGAGCAGCATTACATCTTCCACTCTGTCCTCAACCTGCTGTCTATCCAGTCGCCTGCTTACGATGAAGATTATGATATATTTCAGGTTACGTCAAGTCATGTTGGTCATAGGCGTTAGCATCTGTGGACAACTGATGGCGCAGTTATCGTAGTTCCAGCGCTTTGTTTTCTGCCGCTTCCATGATCTCTCGTTCTCCAGGTCCTTTGTCGTTGATGCCGCAAAGGTGGAGGATGCCGTGGATGATGACGCGATGCAACTCCTCTTCATAGGTCTTGTGAAAGAGTTCGGCGTTCGAACGTACTGTGTCGAGCGAGATGACCAGGTCGCCGTTCAGCACATTATCCTCGCAATAGTCGAAGGTGATGATATCCGTGTAGTAGTCGTGACCCAGATAGTCGCGGTTTACCTGCAGGATATGCTCATCGTCGCAGAACAGGTAGCCCACCTCGCCCACTTTTTTCTTATAGGTGGCAGCCACGGCACGAATCCATGCTGTGGTCTCGCGTTTCTTGATGGCAGGCATCTTCACGTTTTCACAATTGTATGTAATCATAGACAAACAACCTTTATTTTATTGTTCGTAAATCCTTATTTATGTGCTTTTGGCAGGTAGTCGCTCACATCCACGCCGAAGTGCTCCAACTCGCGCACCATGCTCGATGAAATCGACGAAAATTGCGGTTCGCTATACAGAAGGATGGTCTCCACCTCGCCTTTCGTCAGTTGGCGGTTGATGTCGGCCTGCTCTCGCTCATATTCAAAGTCCTTCACTGAGCGTACGCCCTTCACAATGAAGTGGGCACCCACCTCGCGTGCAAAGTCCACGGCCAGTCCGTAGTAGGGTTTCACCTCGATGCGTGGCTCGTCCTTATACAGGTCCTCTATGGCCTTCATTCGTTCTGTGGCAGGCGGAATGTCAGGTTTCGACACATGGTCGCCCACCACGCCAATCACGAGCTTGTCGAACAAGGGAAGGGCGCGACGCACGATGGAGTCGTGGCCGATGGTGAAGGGATTAAAGCTTCCAACGAAGATACCTGTGTTCTGTTTCATGGGTGCAAAGTTACGAAAAGTTGAGAGCAAAACAAAGAAAAACGAGAGAAAACCAACTTTTATTTGGTTTTTCTCTCGATTCGAAGTAATTCAGAAAAAGATTAGTGTCTGGTTCTACCGAAAGTCTCCTCAGACAAATCCTTGAAGAAGTCGTGACCCAGGATGTGGCAGAACTTCAGCAACAGACCGGTGTTGATAGACTCTCTTTCAAAGATGTTGTAAACGTTGGTACGCTCACACTCAATCTCCTTTGCGATAGTAATAACAGATACTCTCTGCTGGTGCATTACTTCTCTAATTTTCTCTCCGATGTGCATAGTTTTTGATTTTATTTTGTATTATAATAAATGATGTGTTTAAACATTTTTTCTATATTGTGTGGGTGTCATGTCGAACGACTGTTTGAACACACGACTGAAGTATCCCATGTCGTCGAATCCGCATTTCAGAGCCACATCGCCCACCGACATGGTGATGTCCGCCTTCAGCAGTCGCTTGGCGCGTGCCAGTCGCAGTTTCATGATGTAGGCCGATGAGTTCTGACCTGTCAGAGCCATGATCTTGCGGTTCAACTGATTTCTGCTCAGTGCCATCTCGCTGGCCAGCGTCTCCATGTCCACATTGCCCTTTGCCATCAGACGGTAGGTTGTGTCGATCACACGGTTCAGGAACTGTCTGTCCGAGGCCGTCATGGTGGTGTCTGGCGTACTGTCGTCCACACTCAGGTTGGCCATCTTCTCACGCATACGCTGCTGACGCTCCAGCAGTTTCTTTACTCTCACCAGCAACTCTTCCGAGTTGAATGGCTTCACCAGATAAGCATCTGCGCCAGCGTCCAGTCCCTCAATACGGTCGTCTTCAGTCGTCTTGGCCGAGATGATGATGATGGGAATATGGTTCAGCAGCTCGTCACTTCTAATGCTGCGACACAGGTCCAGTCCGTTCACCTCGCCAGGCATCATCACATCCGTGATAATCATGTCGGGCACAGTCTCCTTGGCCTTCTGCAGACCCTCGGCCCCATTGCGTGCAAAGAGCAGGTTTGCCTGTGTCAGGTGCTGCGCAATATAGTGTGCAATATCCTGGTTGTCCTCCACGATGAGGATCTGTTTTCCTTCGCTGATAGCCATCTGCAGCGCCTCGTTCTGCATGCTGAACTGTGGCTGGTCGTCGTCCTCCTGGTCCTTGGAAAGTCCAATAGCCTCTGGCGTCAGCTCGCTGGCGTCAAACTGTGGATATTCGTCCGTTTTCTGTGCGTCGGCATGCTTCGTGGGCAGGATGATGGTGAAGGTACTTCCCTGACCTTCAATGCTGTCCACGGTCACTGTGCCGTCCATGGCCTCTACGGTGAGCTTCACCAGCGACAGACCGATACCTGTTCCAATCTCCTCACCCAGGCGCTCACCCTGATAGAAGGCGTCGAAGATGTGCGCTGTCTCCCCCTTGGGAATGCCGCGTCCAGTGTCGAACACCAGCAGCTTAATCTTGTTGCCCCACTGCTCCACTGTGACGTTAATCTTGCCGTATTGAGGCGTATATTTCACGCTGTTTGACAGCAGGTTCGACAGCATCTTCTGTACATAGTCGGGCACGAAGTCCATCTCCAGCTGTGTCAGTGAGTGCGTAAAGGTCAGCTCCTGTCGCTTACTCTCTGCGTAGGGCAGGAAGTTCTGAATAATCATGTTGGTGAAGGCGATGATGTCGCCATGTCGCCAGCGAGGATCGCCCACGGCCGAGCGAATCTTCGAGATATCCAGCAGCTGGTTGATGAGTGCCAGGAGCGAGTTGCCCTGTCTCACAATCATCTTAGCAGCCGAGCGCACCTGACCAAGGTCCTCAATCTCCTGGTTCTCCAGTTGCTGACTGATGCCCAGGATCACGGTGAGTGGCGTGCGGAACTCGTGTGTTACATTTCTGAAAAAGATCTCTCTAACGCGCTGTGTGTCGCGCATCATCATCTGCTTGGTGTCTCTCGACTGCAGGTGATGCCACATAAACAGGATGATGGCGATGGCCAGTAGCAATACCAGGAAGACCACCACTAGAAACGTGTTCTTCTGTGTGCGTTGCATGTCGAAATAGGCCTCCACCTCTTTCTGTTGCTGAACGTGGTTGAAGCGCTCCTGTTCCATACACATATTATAGATGTGTGTGATGGCGCGTCGATCCAGTCGGGCGTTAATCAGACTGTCGTTGGGTGTGAAGGCATCACGGCCCGTCAGCTTGTTGTTGGCAGTCTGCTCCTGATTGTCGTTCAGCAGGCGTTCTATCTTCAGGGCCGCACGGAAAGCACCCTCCGACTGGTCCTGGTTGCGTATCAGGCGGAACACATGACCCATGCCGTTGTAGGTCTCGGCCAGGTTCTGTTGTGCCCTTCTGTTGCCTCTGTCCTTATATTGCGTACATAGCGCCAGCGAGTTCAGCAGGTGCTGTGTTGCATTTTCCAACTGCCCCATCTGCATATAGTTGATGGCAATCTGGTTATGTGCTCTCACAATCTCTATGGTGTCGCCCATCTCGTTGGCGTGAGCCAGTCCGTGTTGATGGCGGTTGAGTGCTGTTTCCAGATGATGCTGTTCGCGATAGCGTATGCCCAGATATCTATAGGCGATGATCTGTCCAAGTCCATCTTTCTGCTCCTCATAGTTCAGCAGCATCTCGTTCAGCGAGTCTACCGAGGCGATGGTTCCCAACATGGCATCCTTCTTGTCTCTCTCCTCGTCCGAGAATACAGCATTGTTATTGTCTTGACTACATGCGGCAGTCATCAACAATAATAATAGTGGTGCTATGATGGTATTTAACTTCATTTTTCCGTTATTCTTGTAGCGCTTGAGCGCATGCCTTTTTTTGACTCCAAATGTTTTTCGGCTGCAAAAGTATAAAAAGAATGTAATCTGTTGTGTAATTAAATTGGAAAATGTGTACATGGTGTGTTGAACTTAATTATACAGGTTTTGACTAGATAAATGCTTCATTTTCAAATACTTTCATCATTTGGATGTTACAAAAGTCCAAAAGTATTTGCACAAAAAAGTTTGGCGAATCCTATAAAAAAGTGAAAAATCAGTATCGGACTGTTTGATGAAAAAAGTCATTCATCAAACAGTCCGGGTTGTAGTAAGCCCCCAGAATAGGGGTTGCGTCCAAAATGTCTGTAGGCCAGTTCCGTCACCATGCGTCCACGAGGTGTTCGTTTAATAAATCCCTCCATAATCAGGAAGGGCTCGTACACCTCTTCCACGGTGCCAGCGTCCTCGCCGATAGCCGTGGCGATGGTGGTGATACCCACGGGTCCACCCTTGAACTTGTCGATGATTGTCAGCAGAATCTTGTTGTCAATCTCGTCAAGTCCATACTTATCAATATTAAGAGCCGTGAGGGCAATGCGCGATATCTTCGTGTCGATGGCACCATTACCCTTCACCTGAGCAAAGTCGCGCACGCGGCGCAGCAGTGCGTTAGCAATACGAGGCGTTCCTCTGCTGCGACCAGCAATCTCCATGGCGGCATCCTCAGTGATGGGCACGCCCAGGATGTTACTCGAGCGCTCAATAATCTTACTCAGCGTCTCTGGGTCGTAGTATTCCAGGTGCATGTTAATGCCAAAACGGGCGCGCAGAGGTGCTGTCAGCAGTCCGCTGCGTGTGGTGGCGCCCACCAGCGTAAACGGGTTCAGGTCAATCTGAATGCTGCGTGCCGATGGCCCTTTGTCTATCATAATGTCTATGCGATAGTCCTCCATGGCGCTGTAGAGGTATTCCTCCACCACAGGTGACAAGCGGTGAATCTCGTCGATAAACAGCACGTCGCGTGGCTCCAGCGAGGTTAGGATGCCAGCCAGGTCGCCAGGCTTGTCGAGCACAGGTCCACTTGTTATTTTAAAGCCCACACCCAGTTCGTTGGCGATGATGTTGCTCAGCGTGGTCTTTCCCAGTCCAGGAGGGCCATGCAGCAGGGTGTGATCCAGTGGTTCGCCGCGATACTTCGCCGCCTCAACGAACACCTGCAGATTCTCCACAATCTTCTGTTGTCCGCTGAAGTCGCCAAAGCGCAGGGGGCGCAAGGCATTCTCAAAGTCCTTCTCGCCTCCGCCAGCAAACCGCTCTTCGCGAATATCAAAATCTTCGTCCATCATAATGTTTGCAAAGTTACGAATAAATGAGAGAAATGCAAAAGGAAAACTTATATTTATTTGTACGCGAGTAAAGAACCAGTTGGTAATATGTTAATAACTACAAATAAAATATTAACAAATGTCACGAAATTTGGAGGTTATTACAAATTGTAGTTATCTTTGCAATGTCCTAAAACGATAAAAGTATGAAGAAGCTAACTGACAAAGAACTCCAAATCATGGAAGTGCTGTGGGAGAAAGGTCCACTTTCCACTCGCGACATCATTGGTCATCTACCTGACACCTCAGCGCATTTCAACACCATTGCCACCTATGTGCGCCGTCTGGAGCAGCATGGCATGATCAGTCACCAGGAACTGAGTCCACGCTTCTATCTCTATAGCGCTGCCCTGACGCGCGAACAGTATGTGTCGCGCATGAACAAAGACAGCATCGACCGTTTCTTTGGAGGCTCCTACATGGATTTTATCTCACGACTGGTGAAGCGCCACGAGGTGAGCGTCGACGAGTTGAAGGAACTCATTAAGATGGTGGAAGAAGAATAAGAGACCATAGACAAAAGAACCAAGAACCTAAAACATAAAAAGATATGGGAACATTCGTCATATATATCCTTGAGTGGTCGGCCTGCCTGCTGCTGTTTCTCCTGCTCTATAAGATGTGCTTCAGTGGCACCACGTTCCACCGTTTCAATCGCATCTTCCTCCTGGGCAGTGTGGTCCTGTCGGCCGTGCTTCCATTGATACACATCGTTCCCACCACCCAGATGGAGCCTGTGGCCGAGGTCTGTCGCACCACAGCCTGGGTAGACCCAACGCCCCTGAGCACCATCACCATCCAGTCGACCATAGAGACCCAAAGCGACAAGATGACGCCAGCCGAGACAGGTGCTGCGCTCCTGCTGGTGGCCTACCTATTATATATTGTTATACAGCTCACAGGGTGGGGCAAGTCGTGCGCCAAGATGCTGTGGTTCCTCAGAGGCAAGCGCAGCCATAGGGTAGGCCGCTGGATTCGCCTGGTGGAGCACGATGGCGAGTATGGCCCCTTCAGTTGGATGAACTTCATAGTTATCTCAAGCAGTGAGCAAGGCTTTGGCCGCCGTGCCAGCATTCGCCACGAGCTCTCGCACATCCTGCTGTTGCACCACCTCGACCTGTTACTCTTGATGATATGCGTCATCATCAACCCCACCTGTTGGCTGGTGATGAAAGAGATAAAAGTTATTCACGAATATGAAGCCGACGATGAAGTGATCAATCATTACAGGATTCAAAGTCGTGACTATCAGCGATTACTAATCCTGCGGACAGTGGGAGCGGAGGCCTACGCACTCGCCAGTTCGTTTAACCTCAACATTAAAAAACGAATTATTATGATGAAGAAAAAGCAATCTCATTGGTGGCGTATGGCGTGGATCGTCATCACCTTCCCCCTTGTAGGCCTTGCCCTAACAGCCTTCTCAAAGCCCAAAGAAGCATTGAAGGAAGTGGTAGACAACAGCGTGGAAATCATCGAGCAGCCCATTGTCAGTGCGCTCTCTGCCGAGTCAGAAGAGGTTGTTGCGCCAGTAAGCCCAACCCCTGTGCCAGCCAAGGCAGAGCAGGCATCGAACGAAGACGCTGTGAAAGCAGGCGACCTTGTTAAAGGCACTGTGAAGGATGCCGCAGGCCCATTGATGAGTGCCAACATCCGCGAGGTTGATGCCGATGGTAGAACAGTGTCCGTAGCCGTCAGCGATATGAACGGTAACTTTGCGTTCAAGGTGAAAAATCCCAATAACAAGATACATATCACCTATGTGGGACAGAAAGAGCAGGTGCTCGACATCAGCAGTCGTCAGTTGGACGTCATGATGGAGGAGAACTCGCAATTCAGAAACGTCGAGGTGGTGGCTTCTCATGTCAGCATTGACAGCAACGACCCTCGATACCAGGATAATGAAAATGGAGCAGGTGTTATGATGGTCGAGCAGATACCACAGTTCCCTGGAGGAACGGCTGAGCTTTTCGATTATATGAGTAAGAGTCTGACCTATCCTTCTGTGGCTCGCGAGATGCAGATTGAAGCCGAGGTTCTTGTGAAGTTCACTGTCGACAAGACAGGCTTTGTGCGCTCGCCAAAGGTTATAAGCATCTCCTCTTCGTGCCCTCTCGTCACTGACAACATGCTGAAGGCCGCCAAGGATGGCAATGCTGAGGCTGTGGAGACAGTAAGAAACCACGACGACGCCATCGAGGCCATGAAGGAAGAAGCCATCCACATGGTGCGCAATATGCCTCGTTGGGAGCCAGCTCGCCAGAATGGCAAACGTGTAGAAACAACCTATACCTTACCCGTTAGTTACAAGTTAAAATGAATCGTTTTTTGCTGGTGTTTTTCATCTCCATGTGCCATCTGATGGCGTATGGTCAGAACAGGGCGTATGGCTATGTTGTTGACAGTTTCACTGGCGAGGCTGTGGATAGCTGTGAGATCATGCTGTATGATGCCGACACTGTTAAGGTGGTGGGCAGAACGCCCAATCACCCTGGCGGGTGGCACATGGACAATGTCTCGAGTGGAGACTACGTGTTAAAAATCTCTGCCAAGAACTATTATCCAGAGTATCATAAGGTGAAGTTGTCGTTCATCAAGTACAGAAAGCCCACCCATCTCGTTGGCACCTTCAAGTTGCGCAAGTTGCCCATGTCGCTGCGCGAGCACCAACTTGGCGAGGTGGTGGTGAAGTCGTCGAAGGTCAAGATGTACTATCGTGGCGACACCATCGTCTATAACGCTGATGCCTTCCAGTTGGCACAAGGCAGCATGCTCGATGGCTTGGTGAGCCGACTGCCTGGTGTGGAGCTGAAGAATGGCCAGATATTCGTGAATGGCGAGTTTGTGGACAACCTGATGGTCAACGGGCGCGACTTCTTCAAGGGCAACCCCAAAATTGCGCTCGACAATCTGCCTGGCTATATGGTGAACACCATCAAGGTCTATCGAAAGGAGTCTGACAGGAACATGGCCCTTGGCATCCAGTCGGTCAACAAGAAAGAAAAGGAACTGGTGATGGATGTTAACCTGAAGAAGATCTACTCCTTTGGCTGGTCTATGAATGTGGAGGGCGGCCTGGGCACAGATAATCACTATGCTGGCAAACTGTTTGGCCTGCGTTTCTCGAACTACAGTCGCTCAGTACTCTTTGGCAATGTGAACAACACCAACAATGCCTCAGTGCCTGGCACCAGTGGCAACTGGAACACCCAGTACAACCTCGTGTCGCCCACTCGCTATTGCTCCACAGGCCTCATGCACTCTATCGATGATCGTCAGAAGCGATTTAAGTACGAGGGCAACGTGACGTTCGACTATAACCATCAGAATAACCAGACCTTTACTTCGGCCTCGCAGTTCCTGACAGGTGGCGACACCTATTCACGCTTCCGTTCACAGAGCACATCGCGCTCTTCTCATCTTAACACCACCCACAAGCTGACGTTGCAGAAGCCCAACAGTAACCTCTATATGGAGATTCAACCCAAGTTAGACTATACTGATAATCGTGGCAATGGCTCTTCGCGCTATGTCGATATGAACGGCAATCCTTCTGAAGCCTATATGGGTGCCTCGCTCGACAGTATCTTTAATAGCGAGAATATGTTCTATCAGAAAAACCTGGTGACCAGTAACCAGCAGATTGAACAACGCAGCAATGGCCACACCTTGCATGCCAACCTCTCGGCCATAGCCACCTTGCGCTTCTTTACAACCGACGTGTTGAACATCCGTCTGAATGGCGGCCTGACCAATGGCAAGAGTCATTCCGACGAGGTGAATATCGTGCGCCACTTCCGTTCGGATGCGCCTACGGCAGAGACCTATAAGCGGATGTATGCTGAGAGTCCTACGGACATCTATAACTATCAGTTGGGGGCCGACTATAGTCTGACGTACAGATTCCAGAAGAGTGCTCTGATTGTTATTCCCAAATACGTCTTTAGCAATAGTTCGGAAGAGGCGCCACGCACCATGTATACTGCTGGCGACGAACTGGCAGAACTCTTCCAGATGCGCGATATTGTCAACTCCTACGATTCAAAGATGCAGACCACTCACCACCAGCCATCGCTCCTTGTGAACTGGCAATATAATCTGCCTAAGCAGTATGGACTCCAGATAACCACCAACCTGAATCAGGACTTCCAGAAACGCCGTCTGACCTACAAGCGCAATACCATCGACACTGTTATGGTGAGAAACGATGCCACCTTTTCGACAAGAGTGAGCTTCAGACTCAACGACGGCAAGCGAGGTGCTGATTATACTGTGAACTATTCTGTGTCGCGCCAGTTGCCCTCGCTCACCAGTATGCTGCCCTATACCGATGATGCCAATCCGTTGGTGGTGATGAATGGCAATCCTGACTTGAAGACGGCGACGACTCATCAAATTGAGTTCTTTTGGAGCAAGCACAATTGGGCGAAGCGCAGGATGCTGGATTTCTCAGCCTACTACCTCACAACCAAAAATTCCATTGCCAACAGCGTGCTCTATGACAGGACGACAGGCATCACCACTATGAGCCAATGCAACACCGATGGCAATTATCAGTTGTCTGCCGTATTCAGATACAGTGGCATCAAACTTTTCCCTAAGGTGCCTGTCACACTGGGTGGCAATACCGCTGTGGATGAGACCAAGAGTCATGAACTGATCAATGTGTTGCAGTCGTCCAAGCGCAATAGCATCAGTCAGCGTCTGTCGCTTGACTATAGTAAGAACAATCTTGAACTCTCGCTTTTCGGCAGGGCAAGCTATCAGCATATCACCACATCGGCCGAAGGCTCTGAGAACATCAACAGCGTGGACTTCTCCTATGGTCTTAATGGTGTCACCTCGCTGCCTTGGAAGATGACCCTTTCTGGCGATATGACGATGTATTGCCGTCGTGGCTATGCTGACCACAGCATGAATACCAACCAACTGGTGTTCAACCTGCAGATTGGTCGTTCGTTCTTCAACGACAAGGTGCAGCTCCGCCTCGTGGGCTACGATCTGCTGGGACAGATAGACAATGTCACCCAGACCATCAACCAGTATGGCAGAAAGGAGACGTGGCGTAATGTCATCACTCGCTATGCGATGGTGCACCTCTCTTATCGTTTCAACAAGCAACCCAAAAAGAAATTATAAACATATATATCAATATGAGAAAGTCCTATTATTTGTTTGTTGTTGGTGCCATGTCGCTGATAATCAGTATGTTCTCCTGTGCTAAGGAGCGCAGGATGCTGGCACCAGAACTGAGTAACACGATTGTTGATTTGAATGGCGACACTGTGCATCTGGTCACATTAAGTGAAAGTGATTATGACTACGTGATTGATGCGGATGCGAACGGCGTTGTCACAGAAAAGAATAAAAAATGGAAGCGAGTGGGCACCAACAGGTTTTCTGGAAATATCCTGCTGTGGCTATGTGACGAGATCATCGAGCTCGACGAGTCAAACCGTATCTGCAAGCTGACTTATGATGGAAAGTACTTCAATACGGGCATGCCCAAGCGCGAGGAGTACGTCATTAGTTACGAGGATGACAGGGTTGCAACGGTCAATTATGTGGAATATGAGGATGGCAAAGAGACTGCTTCGTATGTCGCTCACTACACATGGTCTCATGGCAACCTGATTGAGGTGGTGCGCGAGGGTTCTGTCAACGAAATAATCAGATACAGCTACTCCAAAAAGAAAAATCCCCTGAAAATCTTTTTCACACGTGATGCTTTCTCTCTCGTTGATTATAGCGGCAATCTGTGGGGCGAGTTTGGCTATTATGGTCTGGGAACGGAAAACCTGCCCATCGTGGAGCGCCACTACCAGTATGATGGAAAGGATGGTGAGCCCCAGCTGGTGAGCACGAAGAAAATTAATATCGAGCTTGACGAGAACGGTCTCTGTCGAGTCCTGACCTATAAGCCTGAGGGCGAACGGGCCGAGAAGGTGACGTATAAATACGAATAGAAAAAGTGAAGATATAAAACAACACAAACCATTTTCCTTAATTAGTAAACGGGCGAGTTCTACCTGAAGGGGTAGGTCTCGCCCTATTTCTTTGGATTAAGCGTGCTGGGTTGTCAAGAAAAAGTGCCGAAAAAAGGGGTTCTGAAAAAATGCAAACTAGAACGCAAAAATGGGTCAAAAATGACCTTTCGGAGGACCCCTATCGATTTCACCATGCAACGGAGGCTGTTTTACGATGCAACTCATGCTGTTTTACCATGCAAAACAGCCTCCGTTGCAGTGTAACTCAGGCTCCGTTACAACCTAAACGAATATTCGATTGAGTTCTAAATCTTTACACTTTTCGAGCTAATTTCGTAAGCCTCTCATTTTCAGCGCTTTACAAACTCTCTCATATTTCGCCTGTACGCACAGAAAAAATTTTTGGCTCAGAATTTTTAAATCTCAGAGGCGCTATTGTTAAGTAAATTCAGAATGGTCTTGCAAGGAGAGCATATGGTTTTTCTCTTAGGTACATTCAATGTTGGGCATAATATCTCAGACCATTTTGCTGGTGTCAGCAAAATGGTACCAATGCCAAAAGGCACAGAAAGGGAAAGATATGACTATTTTTTTGTTTTTATTCTCTTAAATCCCTTCTCTTTCCAAACTTTTTCGTATCTTTGCAATCAAAAGAGCAGAATCAGGTTATGGATGTATTAAACAACATTTACGCCGCCATCGCAGCCGAGGGCTTTACGGTCCAAACGCTGCAAATGATTGATAACTACGCTAAAGATATACAAAATGGGAGAGAAGATTTTTCTAGATTCAATCTATCAGAGCATGCAGGACTCTGCAAGGGAGGCTCGCCTCTCATTGGGGCGTCCATCGTCGCATGCTACGCGACAGCAAGCTTTAGAGCAAGTTGCGATGCTGAAGGCCGCAAAGGACAGAGCAAGTCGAGAGCAGAAGTAAGCTCGCTTAACTTATGCCGAGACGCAGCCTGTGCTCGCTCAACAGAGCAAGGAAGCCCAGCAAATTGGGAAATAGACGAACAGCAGGAAAAGTTCATTGAACAATGGGCTAAAGCTGCGAATCTGTGGGAGGACGATTCGGAGCATATACTTACTGCAGAGTTTGGTCCTATGATAGCGCAGGGTGCCGAAGCGAAAGTCTATTATAGAGAAGACAAAACATCGGTTGTCAAAGAGCGAACTTCCATCTATTCTACTTGGTTGAAGGCACTTGATGCTATCGTCCTTCACAACTATCTTTTTCCAGAGACGGCTATGAAAGTGATTGGCTTTACTCGCGACAGCGATAACCTTATGCGAATAGTGCTGACACAGCCATACGTGAATTGTCTGCGACTGGCTACGAAGGAAGAGATTGACGATATGGTTGCTGCCAAAGGTTTTCGTGATAATTGGAACGGCGAGGGCGTAAATTATATCTCCGACCGCTTGGCTCTCGAAGACATGCATCCAGCAAATGTGTTTATCGATACGGTAACGGGCAAGCCTATTTGCATTGACTGCATTGTAAAGTTTGTGAATCCGCTCTCATAAAGTGCCTAAGTGTACCCAGGGACAGTCTCTTGACACACTACCCCATTGCGCCCACACCAGGAACACCATTTTTCTTGTGTGGGCGCATTTTTCTTTCCCCACCACCGCATGGCATATCACATATCACATAACAGCATATCATTTCGTTTTTTCATTTTCATGAAAGGAGTATGCCAAGGGACAGTCCCCCAGGCAAATAGTGGAGTATGCTTACAAATCGCCAGCCAATGGCTGTCGAAATGTAGTCGTCTGAAAATAGAATCACAGGGACAGGTGTTGAAGTGAACCCCAAAGTTTGGACGGATTAAACAATCGAAGCAGTAAGCATCTTCCTGTATTGTACGGGCGACATGCCATTAAGCCTCAGTTTTATTCTCTCGTTATTATAATATTCCATGTATTCTACCAGGTCTTTGATGAAGGTGTCTGCTGATGTGTACTTTCCAGAATACAGCAGCTCTGACTTCATGAGACCAAAGAAATTCTCCATCATGGCGTTATCCAGACAATTTCCCTTGCGAGACATGCTTTGGATAATGCCATGTTTCTTTAGACTATTCTGGTAGGCTACGTGCTGGTAGTGCCATCCTTGGTCAGAGTGCAATACGACACCCTCAGGCAGCTTTATACGCCTGTACATCTGGTTGAGCATACCGAGTACCATTTCCATGTTTGGCTTCTCTGTGATTGAATATGCAAGAATCTCACCATCGCACATGTCAAGTATAGGTGACAGGTAAATCTTGCGTCCGCCTATCGTCATCTGGGTCACGTCTGTTGCAAGCTTCTGATAAGGTCTTTCAGCTGTAAAATCCCTGTCTATGATATTAGGCGCAGTCTTGCCAACTTCTCCTTTATAGGAGTGAAATTTCACCTTCCTCACCTCGCTCTTCAGTTCCATTTCGTCCATAAGCTTCTTGACTGTCTTGTGATTGATAGGACAGCCATCTTTACGGAGTTCCAGCGTTATACGCCTGTAGCCGTAACGACCTTTGTGCTTATGAAATACGGTGTATATCATATCTTTTACTTCCTTGTACCTGTCTTTCTTCTTGCCGTGCTTGAGGTGATAGTAGAACGTGCTACGCGCCATCTTCTTGAGCTCTAGCAGGACATCTAAGTCCGCATGCTCATTACGCCTTAGTTCTTCGATGGCTTGCGCCCAATCGCTCTGTTTTGGGTTTCTCTTTCCTCGACTAAGGCTCTCACTTTTTTTAGCAGGAGATTCTCCAGTCTTAAGCGTTCGTTCTCCTTGCGAAGACGCTCGTTCTCCTTTTCGTACTCTTCTTTTGGTAGTCGTTTAACCATATGCTCACCAGTTTGGAAATGCCTGGATCGTCGAGATTCCAGTGCTTCAAATCCATTTCGCTCAACCAATTTAACCCAATTGCCAATTATCGAGCTTGACAATTGATATTTGGCTGAAAGCTGGAACAAAGTTAATTCACTTTCCTGATAATCACGAACTATTTTGCATTTTTCTTCATATGAAAGCCTCTTTTTCTTCTTCGGCTTTAATTTTAGACCTTCAATGCCAAGGAGTTTGTAACTCTCTATCCACTCATATAGAATATGATGGCCTAAGTGGAGTCTACGGGACACAGAACGGGCTGACTCGCCTTGGAACACAAACCCAATTGCGGACATCTTTTCTTCTAAACTAAATTCTTTTTTCATTTGAACCTTTCTGTTGTGTCCAACTTTCTGGGTTCACTTCAGTGTTTGATTCCTCTGTTGATTACAAGTAAATTGTAACAGTCTGTAACAGTGAATACAAGTTTCCGAAGTTTTATTTGGCATAGTCGTGAAAAATTTGTACCTTTGTATCTATAAATTGATTCAATCATGGATATTTTAAAAATTCAACAATATAAGTCGACATTTGATGCTATAACAAAAAGCATTAAAGACGATGATGGCAACGACATTGATGTGTGGTACGCTCGCGAGTTGCAGACGGTTCTTGGCTACGCTCGTTGGGAAAATTTCGTGGGAGTGGTAGCTCGTGCGATGGAATCGTGTAAGACGCTGGGAATCAGTATCGATGATCATTTTCGTGAGGTCACGAAAATGATAACTTTGGCTAAGGGCGCACAACGTGATGTACAAGACTTCATGCTCACTCGATATGCCTGCTATCTGATTGCTCAGAATGGTGACCCGAAAAAGGAAGAGATTGCTTTTGCTCAGAGCTACTTTGCTGTTCAGACTCGTAAAGCGGAACTAATAGAGGAACGTCTGAAGGAGTTTGCTCGATTAAATTCTCGCGAAAGACTTCGTGCATCAGAAAAGCAACTTAGTCGTAATATCTATGAACGAGGCGTCGATGACAAAGGTTTCGGTCGTATTCGTTCTAAAGGTGATTGTGCTTTGTTTGGCGGACTTTCTACAGAACAGATGAAGAAGCGCCTGGGCATCAAGAGTGGTGCCTTGGCCGATTATCTTCCAACTCTAACCATTGCAGCTAAGAATTTGGCTACGGAGATGACAAATTATAATGTAGAACATAAGGATCTCTATGGTGAGGCCAAGATTACTGCCGAACATGTTCAGAATAACCGCAGTGTTCGTGGAATGCTGAACCAGCGTGGAATCAAGCCAGAAAACCTTCCACCTGCCGAAGACATTAAAAAGGTGGAGCGAAAGTTGGCAAAGGATGAAAAACTGATGCAAAAAGAAACGCAAAGGTTACCAAAGAAGTGATTTCTTGGTGTAGATTCCTCTCGTAGAAACATATAAATCAAATAGAATCGACATGTTTTTTTTCTGTGTCGATTCTTTTTTGTACCGTTGTCCCTGCTATCTGCCTATTGTGGCCATGAAGTCCTTTGAGAAGGATGGAGCCGCTGGGTGGTTAGTGACGACAAAATAGAAGAGTAACTCATAGCCCTACCCATAGCGCCCACACAAGGAACATCGTTTTCCTTGTGTGGGTGCATTTTTCTTTCCCCACCACCGCATGGCATACACCCATACACCCATATCATTTCGTTTTTTCATTTTTCTAAAGCGCTAGTCATTCCCCGTTATTTCCTTTGTTTCTCCATTTTTTTAGTTAAAATGTAGACAGAATGATTTTATTTTATTATCTTTGCGGCATAAAGGTGTTGTCAGGCCTTGCGCACGTTAAGCTAATGCCAGTGGGCGGCTGGTGCGACAAACGATTATGCAGAATGGTGGAATGCAAAAATAACAGTCAGTTCCGCTTGCGGAATGGGAGTATAGAGCAAGTCCCCGAGTATGCTAATCATGGCCTTTTTATTTCATTCCCAGGTGATTATGCACTATAGGGTGTTAATCACCCAGAAATGTAGGCTGTTGACAGGGTGCATCGCTGATTGAGCCGCTAACCTTGTGGTGTTAATCACCCAGAAATGTAGGCTATTGACAGGGTTGCCTTATCCACATAGACGTTTGTGTGGTGTTAATCACCCAGAAATGTAGGCTATTGACAGGGATGGTTCTCCATCGGGTGAAACAGCTTCTGGTGTTAATCCCCCCGAAATTTAGGTTCTTTATGTAAAATGAACGAAGTATTTGTATTGGAATTGCCTTTGCAGGTTGAGAAGTATCAGACAGATATTCTCAACAAGCGTTATGAGCAGCTTCGCCAATTGTACAACTACGTGCAAGGCAAGTTGCTCAGACAATACAGGTACTTTGAGCAGATGAAAGAGTATCAAGCCTGCAAAACCCTTAGGGAGAAAAAAGATTTCTTCAGGAGTCATCCGTTTCAGATAAATGAAACGCTGAAAGGCAACAAGACACCCTTTAAGGTTTCTTTTGATGAATATAGCATAAAGGGCTTTGTAGAGAAGTTGGCTCAGAAGTCTGTTGGCCCCAATATGACCTATGCCGACCTGGGCTTTACCACTTATATCTTAGACCACTTAGGAGCAAGCGTATGGGCTGCTTGGGATAAGAAACTATATGACTTCAAAGCCAAGCGAATCTCATTTAAAAAGTATGGTGAGTTAGATTCTTTTTCAAGTCGCAGAAAGGTCGTACGAGGGGTAGTTTACTTCTCTGGTATGGAGCTTCATCTTGAAACGATGGAACTTGATATTAAGATGAACGGAAAGGTCGGGAAAGGGGCCAAGTACATCACGCTAAAGATGCTGCACAATCCCAAGCACGCAGACTATGAGATGTGGGCGCTGAAAGGTGGTGTTGATAGCGTGAAAGTGGTGAAGGTGGTGCGTCGATTGGTGCGTAGTCAGTACAAGTACTACGTTCAGTTGACTATCGAGGGCGAGAAACCTCAGAAAGGCAGAACGCTGGGCAAGGGCAATGTAGGTATCGACCTTGGACCTACTACGGTGGCTGTGAGTGGCGAGAATGTGGTGAGCATCGACAAGCTGGCTTCGAATTGCGACAATATCCAGGAGGAGATAACCCGACTCAGCAGGAAGATAGATCGCAGCCGCAGAGCCAACAATCCGCAGAACTTCAACGAAGACGGCACCATCAAGCGTGGCATCAAACTGGTTTGGAACGACTCCAAACGTTACAAGGAACTGCGCCGTGAGTTGGCCGAGCTGCGCCGCAAACAGGCTGCTATCCGTAAGCAGCAGCACATAGATTGTGCCAACGCACTACTGAAAGAGGGTGATACGTTTATTGTGGAGAACAATCCCGTGAAGGCTTGGAGTGCCAAAAAGAAAGAAACCAAGAGAGACGAGAAAACAGGAAAGTTCAAATCGAAGAAGGGGTATGGTAAATCTATTGGCAATCACGCTCCTTCAATGTTTGTAGATATCTTAGAAAACAAAGTTAAGTCATTGGGTGGCAGGTTTGAAAGAGTAGACACACAGAACGCTGCCAGTAGATTCGACTTTACTGATGGCAGCCTTACGGAGCACGGAAGAAGCGAGCGTGCAATAACCCTATCGAATGGCGATACCCATCAGCGCGATATGCTTGCTGCTTTTAACCTGCAACATCTGAAGTTAGATGAAGCAAAGATGAAGCAGTACGATACAGAGGCAATGGCGGCAGACTACGAGCGCTTCTGTCAGTTGGAGCAGGAGGAAATTCAGCGCTATAAGAATAAGGAGAAAAAGGACGACCGAAGCACGATTGGGGCGGATAATCTATAATCTATAATTGTTTTTTCTTTTGAATTAGAAGCCAATAATTGAAAATAGATAAATAATTTATGAAGAAATTAAAAAAGTACATATATGGTACAATTATCATATGCTTAATACTAGTAGTGTTTCTATATTTGGGGCACTTCCATGACGGATTAAGTAATCAAATGAGTGATTGGAGCGACTTTGGAAACTATTTCACAGGACTACTATCTCCATTGTTGACTATTATCAACATTGTAGTATTAGTAGAGTTGACAATAGCTGTTTCAGATGCAGACAAATCTCGTACAAGTGCAGGAATAAAGGCTCAAAAGGATTTGCTTCTATTACAAATGAGGCGACAATCCATTGAATCCTTCTCTCAGATTATGAATCATTATTTCAATAATAAGTATTTAGAAGAAGACACAAAAAGAGTTGTTGCTCATGTATCAGAGTATTTGCAGACATTTATTAAAACAGATTTCCAGTATTTTGATTTTGGAGAGAAAACTAATATTGTTAAGCGTAAAATCGAATTTCTAAAATTAAATATTGATATTGTTCATGATGGTATAGTCAATAGAAGAGAGTTAGATCATGAAAAGTATTTGAAAATATTTGCGCTGAGGGAAGAATTACTGCAGGACCTACAATTAAATGCCTTAGAATTAGTAAAAACGGATGCTAAAAACGATAAAGATGGTAATTGAATAATCCTAGGGACAGGTGTTTGATTCCTATGGTGAACACAAGACTTGTGCAAGTGAATACAAGTATACTGTTACAGTCTATGCAAGTGAATACAAGTAAATACAAGCATAATGTAACAGTCTGTAACAGCGAATACAAGTATACTGTTAAACTCTTGTACAAGTAAAAACAAGTTTGTGAAAGTATACTGTTATGGCTTTCCTATCGTAAGTGCTTGGGTTATACTATAGTGAAACGATAGTTCCTGTTAATCCCATCTTTTTCCATTCTTCTGCCATACGCTCCTCTGCGTTGCGCTTGATTTCAAGCGAACGTTTAAAGCGTGCTAAAGCCTCTTCGTATGTAACCTTCTTGATATCCATGATACGATCGTATTCTATTTGTGCTGCAAAATTAAGCATTGTTTTTGAATCCGCAAATAAATCGAAGAAAAAGTGAATCACAGAGACAGGTGTTTGATACCTCTGTTGAATACAAGTGTATTGTAACAGTCTGTAACAGCCAATAACAGTGAATACAAGTAAATAACAGTATAATGTAACAGTCTGTAACAGCGAATACAAGTAAACTGTTACAGTCTGTGAAAGTTTGTAACAGTGAATACAAGTTTTTGATGTTTTATTTGGCTTAATCGTGGAAAGTTAGTACCTTTGCACCCAAGCATCAAGAGCAGTCGCCTAAGGGCAGACTCGCCAACCGAGCTCAAAGGACTTTAGCCACGGTGGTAGAGACGATGCGGAAGTAAAAAAACAAAGTATTCACTTCAAAAACAAAAAGTTATGCAGAATCACATTTATTACATTCGTTATGCTCTGCAATTCGCAGACATGCAAATCCCTGAGTTAGTTAACACCTTCAACGCCCTGATTGGCCATCGAGGCTGGACAGGCATGCGTGCCTATCATGATCAGGCCCTCGTTGATGAGTTCCTGCGTCGAGGCATCGACATCTCAATGATTAGCGATGGTAAGGCCGTCTCGTTTGTTCACCCAGTAAGATACGACATCACCAACAATCAGTTGATTGCCATTGGCTGAGGAGAGCTCTCAAATATAAAAAATACTCCACCCATGCCGTCTGCTCTTGGCATGGGTGGAGTATTGCTTGATGAGAGGCTGTGCTAATCAAGTTTTCGTCCTCTGTAGAAGGCGTTGAAAGTGTCCTCGGCATAGCCTTCGCCAGTATATTTGAATGAGGGAGCATGGGCACCTTCCACCTTCCTGCCATAATAGAACACGTTGAACGCATCCTTTGAATAGCCACCTTCCAGAATCTTAAACGTGGGGGCAGAGGCATCCATCTTCTTGCCATAATAGAACACATTGAAGGCATCCTTGGCATAGCCTCCGCCAAGGTCCTTGAATGATGAGGCCATAGCGTCGATCTTCTTGTCGCCATAGTACACATTGAACTTGGTCTTATGATAGCCCCTGTTGGTTCTGTTGTTGTCGCGCCAACCACGGTTATCGTGGTGATGCATGTCGTGGCCCTCTTTCAGTCGGAATGTGGCTGGGTCGACAAACTCGAGCACATGACCGTCAAGATAGACATTATCGCGATCCTTGGCGTAGCCATAGCCCAGGTCTACAAACGAACGGGCATCGGCAAAAGGCATTGGCTCCCTGTCGAAATACACTCTGTTACGGTCAACCTCGTAGGCCTGTGCGAAGCTTGCCATGCTCCATCCTATAAATCCCATCACCATCAGTGACTTCTGGAAAAATGCATTCTTTTTCATAACTCTGGTCGTTTAAATGATTAATTACTGATGCAAAGGTAAGCATTTTCCTGCATCGCCCCAAACAGAAATTCCCTATCTTGCAGTGGGGATTTTCCTATTTCTCGAAAAAAAGGAAATGTAAGAGGGTGTTATAGAAAATTAACTCAAATTATTTTGTGTTTTTTCTAATCTTTTTGTACTTTTGCGCCCAAATTATGTGGAATCGAACATCATTTGTTACCAAAAATCTGTCTCTGAGGATCAGCTTGTTGGCGGTTCTTTCTATGGCTACCTTGCTCTTTGCGGCCCTGCTTGTCATGTTCTTTTATTCAAAGAAGAGCATGAGGGAGGATGCGCTGAACAGAGCGTCGCAGACCCTCAACGGTACCAATGTGAGGATAGACAATATCCTGCTGAGCGTAGAGGAGACAACGGGTAATATCTTCTATCTTTTGCAACCCCACCTGAAGAACCCCGACTCGGTGGTGGCCTATAGTAGAAAGGTGATGGAGGTGAATCCATACGTCACAGGATGCGCCATTGCCATGAAGCCAGGGTTCTATGCCGACCGTCCTGACTTTATGGCCTATTTCCATCGTGAGGTGAAAGACGGCAAGACGCTGGTGGTGCGTTCCGACTCGTTTGGCGACAAGCACTATACGGAGCAGTCGTGGTTTACCAAGCCTATGGCCGCATTCCAACCCATGTGGCTAAACCCATTGGTCGACATGGATGTTGACATGGAGCCCATCATCTCGTTCTGTCAGCCCATCGTAGGCGATGATGAACAGCCGCAGGGCGTTATCAGTGTCGACGTGTCGCTGAGTCTGCTTTCCGATATCATTAACAACACGAAGCCATCGCCCAATTCCTATTGTGCACTGCTCGACCGTGATGGCTCGTTTGTGGTGCATCCGCTGGGCAAGCATTTGATGACTGTCTCTGTGCCCGATATGGGTAAGATGAACGAGTCGGTGAAGAATGTGGCCGATGCGATGATGTCTGGCGAGACGGGCTATCTGCCCTTCTCAATCAATGGGCGCGACTACTACGTCTTTTACAAACCCTTTGAGCGTGCCTTTGTGCCCAACCGCTCGATGGAGCGCCTGAGTTGGAGTGTGGGTGTGGCCATGTCGAAAGAAGATATCTTTGGCGACTATAACCACCTGTTCAACTATGTATTGGTGATTGCCTTTGGCGGCCTGCTGCTGATGTTTGTGCTCAGCTGGATGATTATCTATCTGCGCCTGGAGCCCCTGAAGATGCTGACCGACAAGATAGAGCGTATTGCCCAGGGCCACTATTACGAGGCCATTCCTGATACGAAGAATAAAGACGAGATTGGCAGTCTGCAACGAAACTTCCAGAGGATGCAGCTGTCGCTAGCCTTGAATGTGGCCGAGTTGCAACAGCTGACCACCACTGCCAACAAGCGTGGAGAAGAATTGAAAGACGCCTATAAGGAAGCCAAGAAAAGCGAAAATCTGAGGACGGTGTTTATGCATAATATGACCAACCAGATGGTGGCACCCGCCGTTGCCATTGACGATGACGTGACGGCACTGCACAAGATTGGCGACAAGAAACATGGTCCTGATGTGGCTATGCTGGCGGATCGTATCCAGCAGAAAGGCGAGGCCATCACCAAACTGCTGAACAACCTGCTGAACCAGTCGGAAAAGGAGATGAGAAAGGAGGTGGAGCATGAGAATGATTAAAGTGCGCCGCTCGTTCTCGGCCAAGATCAGTCTGTGGGTGTTGCTCCTCACTGTGCCCATCTTCATTGGCTCGCTTGGTCTGCTCTACATGCAGTCGCGCCAGTTGGTGCGCGATGAGGCCGTAGACCGTGCCCATGGTGTGCTGAACGCCTCGATGCAGCGTATCAGTAGGTATCTGATAACCACAGAGACCACAGCCAATGCCTATTGTTGGAAGGTGGAGGACACCAAGAACCCAGACTCGTTGATGGCACTGAGTCATCGGATTGTTGAACTAAACCCCTATGTGGACGGCTGTGCCATCAGTTTCGAGCCAGGCGTCATACCAGGTTATCCCAAGCAGTTCATGGCCTACTCCGTCAGGGGGCGCGACACTATTTCCACGGCCATGGCCTTGGAATTTAACTACTTTGCCAGACGCTGGTATCAGTATGCCCGCGACGAACGGAAGTCGGGCTGGGTGTTGTATTACGACGAGCGCAACTCGCTGAAACTGGACAAGGACGGTATGATTGCCGCTTACAGTAAGCCGCTCTATAGTGCCGACAGCACCTTTATCGGTGTTATGTCAATAGCCCTGTCGCTGCCCCACCTGTCGAGAATCGTGTCGTCAGAGCGTGCCTATCCTCATTCCTATTTCTTTATGATTGACGAGAAAGGACGCTATGTGGGACATCTAGACACGTCGCGACTCTTCAAGAAGACCATCTTCTCGGTGGCCAATCCGCAAGACCACATGGACCAGATTGCCCTGGGCTATGAGATGACGCAGGGCCACCTGGGACAGATGTCGGTGGACATCAATGGCGTGCCCTCGCTGGTGTGCTATCAGCCTGTGACGGGCACCTCGTGGAGCTTAGCCATCGTCTGTCCAGACAGTGATATCCTGAAGGGCTATAACACCCTGACTTATATCCTCTTTTCGCTCCTTGTCGTGGGCATGATTCTGATTATATTGAGTGGCTACAAGGTCATCAACTATGCGCTGCGCCCATTGCGCCAGTTGAAGCAGAAGAGTCAGGCCATTGCCGAGGGCGACCTGGAGGTGGACATTAAGCATACGAAGCGTGAGGATGTGGTGGGCCGACTGCAGAACAGTTTCGTGACGATGCTCGAGTCGCTGAAGCTGAACCTGGACAATGTGCATGCTGCCAGCCGAAAGGCGCAGCAATATAACAACGAGCTGGAGCAAGCCACTGTGTTGGTGAAGGAAGCCGAACAGCAGAAGACGCTGTTTATGAAGAACATGACCCACCAGGTGCGTACGCCCCTGAACATCCTTGTGGGCTTTGCCCAGATACTGAAAAACCAGTCGGTTGACAGCTTGGCCGATGAGGAAATTAAGAAGATTGCCGAGACGATGGACGAGAGTTCGAAGCAGTTGAACCGCCTGGTATTGATGTTGTATGACAGTTCGGACAAGGGCATGGAGGAAGCCCAGCAGTGCGATAAGAATGAGAAGGTGAAGGTGAACGAGTTGGCGCGCATCGTGATTAACTATGTCATGGACATCACACCCAACCTCCATATTGGGTTCGAGACCGAGGTGCCCGACACGTTTATCATCAGGTCGAACGAAAAGCTGGTGGCTTATAGCATCAGCGAGGTGATCTTCAATGCCGTGAAATACTCAGATCGCGAGCATATCATGGTACGCATCAACCTGACGCCATCGTCCATTCGCTTTATTGTGGAGGACACAGGTAAGGGCATTGCCGAGGCCGACCGTGAGCGCATCTTCAAGTTCTTCACCAAGGTCGACGACTATAGCGAGGGACTTGGTCTGGGTCTGCCGCTGGCCAGGAGTCATGCCGAGGTGCTGGGTGGCGATTTTACCCTCGACCCAGACTATAAAAAAGGTGCACGCTTTATCTTTGAGTTGCCCTTAAGGTAAAAAAAGGAATAATAATTTGGAAGTATTGGATATTTTTTATACCTTTGCCCACACAGCTAACTACTAACTCACTAGACAATGAGTGACATGACAGACACACACAGCTTTTGGGCATATTATAAGAGAAGCCTGCCGTTGCGACTCAGTATGAGAGTGGCCTTGGCCATGGGCTTGTTGCTGGCAGTGACGCTGACGGTTATGTTCATCGTGTCGCGCAAGGCCATGAAGGAGGATGCCCTGCACAGAGCCTCGCAAACGCTGGAGGGCGCCATGGTTGAGGTGGACAATATCCTTCTGAGCGTGGAGGAGACGACAGGCAATATGTACTATCACATGCTGCCGCAGTTGAATAAGCCTGGCGCTACGTATGAATACAGTAGGAAGGTCATAGAGGTGAACCCCTATATCGTGGATTGCCAGATTGTGTATGGCGACTCTATCGAGATTAAGCATGCCACAGAGCAGAAGTGGTTCTCGCAGACGATGAAGGACGCCAATCCCATGTGGCTGAATCCCCTGGAGAGTATGCAGGACAGGGACTCAGAGCCTGTGATATCGTTCTGCCTGCCCATCATGGGGGGCGACGACAAGGCCATTGGTGTGATGAAGACTGATGTGTCGCTGAGTCTGCTGTCTGAGGCAGTGGCCAACACCAAGCCCACGCCCAATTCGTATTGCGCCCTTCTCGACCGCCAGGGCAAGATCATTGTCCACCCCACAGGCAAGCAACTGATGCAGCCTGACGCCTTTAGTATCCCTGGCGAGATGGTGCACGATGCCGTGAATGCTATCATATCGGGCGAAGAGGGGTATATGCCGTTCAGCATAGCCGGACTCGACTTCTATATCTTCTACAAGCCCTTTAAGCGAGCTGTGGTGCCCAACAGGTCGATGGAGAGGCTGGGGTGGAGCATCGCCGTTATCATGTCGAAAGAGGATATCTTTGGCGAGTTCTATCTGTTGTTCAACTATGTGGTGGCCATAGGCTTCAGCGGACTGCTGCTGCTGTTTGTGTTATGTTGGCTCATTCTCAGTCTGCGCCTGCGCCAGGTGAGGATGCTCACCGACAAGGTTCAACATATTGTGAAAGGACACTATGAGGAACCTATCCCTCGCACGAAAGGACGAGACGAGATTGGCCGACTGCAGCGTAAGTTTATCAAGATGCGCAGGGCCGTGGCCGAAGAGATAGCCGAGTTGGAAGACCTGACGAAGTCTATCCAGCAGCAGGGTAGGGAACTGAAACGGGCCTATAAGGACGCCAAGAAGGCCGACAAGATGAAATCGGCATTCATGCATAATATGACCGACCAGATGGTGGCGCCGGCACAGACCATCGACAAGGATGTGGTGAGCCTGTGCGACCATGGGAAGGATGGTGGTAAACAGGATGTGGCGCAACTGGTAAACGATATCCAGCAGCAGGGTAACACCATCACGCAGGTGCTGAACCAGGTGCTGAACCTGTCGGAGGAGGAAATGAGAAAGGAGGTGGACCATGATTAAGGAAAGCATACGTCGCTCGTTCTCGTTTAAACTCAGTTTCTGGATACTGCTCCTGGCCATCCCTATGTTCTTCGCATCGGTGGGTATGCTGTACAGCAGGATGAGGACGATGGTGCGCGATGAGGCTGTGCAACGTGCTAATGGCGTGCTCGACGCCTCGCTGCAACGTATCTGTCGCTACCTGGTGACGGTGGAGACGGCTACCAATGCCTATAGCTGGCTGGCAGAGCGTTACGTGCAGCCTGACTCGCTGACGGCGTTTGCCTATCGCGTGGTGCACTTCAACCCCTATACTGATGGCTGCGTCATTGGTCTGGAACCTCATGTGCTTCCGCAATATTCCGAGCCTTTTATCACCTGCTCTGTGAGAAAGGAGGGCGACTCAATTCTCACGGTTGGGGCGCAGCAGTATAACTACTTCGATAAGGAATGGTATTTCGTTCCGCAAGACAGGAAAAAGGCCGAATGGGTGATCTATCGGGTGTCGTCGAAACGCCTGGGAATGGGCGGAGAGGGTATGGTTGCCACCTACAGCAAACCGCTCTATACGTCCGACCATCAGTTTATGGGCGTCATCTCTACCGATATGTCGTTGCTGCATCTGTCGGACATCCTGGCAGAAGAAAAGCCCTATCCTCATTCCTATTTCCTGCTGATTGACGAGGAGGGACGTTATGTGGGGCACCCTGACTCCACTCGTCTGTTCAATAAGACCATCTTCGGACAGGCCGACTTGCAGAAGAACAAAGACCTGATAGCTCTGGGTTATGAGATGACTAGCGGCCACCAGGGAGAAATGATGGCACTAATCAACAACAAGCCCTCGCTGGTGTGCTTCAAGCCTGTGCCTGGCACTACGTGGAGTCTGGCCATCGTGTGTCCTGAAAGTGACATCCTGAAGGCCTATAACAGGTTTTCATATATCGTGTTGTCATTGCTCGTCGTGGGACTGATCCTGATTGTGCTGTATTGTCATCGAATCACGTCGCGCGCCATCCAGCCCATACGCGACCTGCTGGAGAAGACGCAGGAGATTGCCAAGGGTAACCTAGATGTGGTGATTACGCGCAGTAAATATACGGATGATATTGGTTGCCTGCAAAACAGCTACGTGACGATGCTGGAGTCGCTGAGGCATTATATGGACAATGTGCGTGTGGCCAGCGAGAAGGAACGCCAGTATAACAAGGAACTGGAAGAAGCCACGAAACTGGTGGTGGAGGCCGACAGACAGAAGACGCTGTTTATGCAGAACATGACGCACCAGGTGCGCACGCCACTCAACATCATCATGGGCTTCGCCCAGATTCTCAGTACTGCCGCTGGTGAGGGGATGCCTGAAGAGGAGATGAGGTCGGTCACTGGTACGATGGATCATAACTCGAAGTTGCTGAACCGCCTGGTGCTGATGCTCTACGACTGTTCCGACTATGGTGTGTCGGAGTCGAACCTGTGTCAGAAGCACGAGCTGGTGCCTGCCAACGAGGCGATGAGGGAGATGGTTGACTATGTGATGCGTGTGTGTCCTGAGACGCATGTGGACTTTGAGACGGAGTTGCCCGATGATATTGTCGTGGCCACCAACAAGAAATACCTGCAGTATAGTCTGGCCGAGGTGCTGCTGAACGCTGTGAAGTATTCGGATCGCGAACATATCGTGGCACGTGTGGCCCGTTCAGACAATGGCGTGCGTTTCGTCATCGAAGATACTGGTCAGGGTATTGCTGAGGCCGACCGTGAGCGCATCTTTAAGTTCTTCACCAAGGCCGATGACTTTAGTGAGGGACTGGGCTTGGGACTGCCGCTGACCAAACGTCATGCACAAACCCTTGGCGGCGATTTCTTCCTCGACCCCGACTATCACGATGGCTGTCGCTTCGTTTTTGAGTTGCCAATATAAGTAACAGGTAATTTCGTAAAAAGGTAGGCGTTATTTTTGCTTGATTCAAAAATAATGCCTACCTTTGTCTTCGCAATAATTAAAAGCATCAATGAGGAACAAACTACTGACAATGGCTGTGCTGCTGGGCTGCATGGCCGCACAAGCACAAACGAGACAAGAGATATTGTTGCAGGACGATTGGCAGTTCTCGCGTGAAAAGCAAGCGTGGACGACTGTCAGCGTGCCGCACGACTGGGCTATCAGCGGTCCGTTTGACAAGAAATGGGACCTGCAGACGGTGGCCATCGTTCAGAACGGTGAGACGCAGGCCACGGAGAAGAGTGGCCGCAGTGGCTCGCTACCCTGGATTGGCGAGGGCTTTTATAAACGTCAGTTCTCTATTCCATCGGGTTTTAAGGGGCATGCCGAGTTGGTGTTCGATGGTGCCATGAGTCAGCCTACGGTATGTGTGAACGGACAGCAGGCCGGCTATTGGGCCTATGGCTATAACACGTTTCGCGTGGATGTGACGCCTTTTATTAAAGAAGGTGATAACCTGCTGGAGGTGAGTCTAAAGAACCTGGAGGAGAGCTCGCGCTGGTACCCTGGTGCAGGCATCTATCGCCCTGTGACGCTGGTACTTACGCCGCAGCAGGCGCGCATTGACGACTGGGGCATCACCACCAGAACGGAGTTGCATGCTCAGAAGAAAGATGGCAAGGACTATACCAAACTGGTGGTGGAGGTTCCCATTCTGAATGCTGGCGAGGGACTGCCTGTCATCATGGAACTCTTCGCTCCAGACAATAAAAGCAAGATTTGGGTCTGTCCTGCACCGCAGAAAAGGGGTTCTGGAAAGGCTGTCGGCACATTCATGATTCCTGATGCCCAACTGTGGACGCCTGAAACGCCTAATCTCTATAAGTTGCGTATCACCCTTTGTGACGGCATTACTGCCCCCAATGTTTATGATGACTTTGGTAAGGCTATCGACAGGAAAACAATGAAATTGGGCTTGCGCACCGTCAGGGTGTCGAAGGAAAAGGGTTTTCAGTTGAATGGCGTGACGCGTAAGTTGAAGGGTGTCTGTCTGCACCACGATCTGGGGCCATTGGGTGCTGCCATCAATAAGGCTGCGCTCATCCGCCAGATAAAGATTCTGAAGGAGATGGGTTGCGACGCTATCCGTACGGCGCACAACATGCCGAGTCAGTGGCAGATGAATATCTGCGACTCGTTGGGTATGATGGTGATGGCCGAGAGCTTTGACATGTGGAAATATCCTAAGTGCAAGAACGGTTATGCGAAGTTCTTTGACGAGTGGGCCGATAGGGATATCACCAACCTGGTGAAGGCTAATCGCAACCACCCATCTATCGTGATGTGGTCGATAGGTAACGAGATTCCTGAGCAGGGAAGCGCCGTGGGTCGTGAGATGGCTATTCACCTGCAGGGATTGGTGCATTCGCTGGATGCAACACGTCCTGTGACGCAGGGAATGGACCGCGTGGACAATGCCATGGCCACTGGCTTTGCACAGGCCATGGAGGTGCCAGGGCTGAACTATCGTTTGCATCGTTATCAGGCGGCCTACGACCGTTTGCAGCATGGCTTCCTGTTGGGTTCTGAGACGGCCTCGACGGTGTCGTCGCGTGGTACATATTATTTCCCTGTGACGCCTACCGATAAAGGTGTTCACCCCGATGGGCAGTGCTCTGGCTATGATGTAGAGTGGTGCTCATGGAGTAACCTGCCCGATGACGACTGGGCTTGGCAGGACGATAAGGACTGGGTGATTGGCGAGTTTGTGTGGACGGGCTTCGACTACCTGGGCGAGCCTACGCCTTATGATGAATACTGGCCTTCTCGCTCAAGCTATTTTGGCATCTGCGACCTGGCAGGATTGCCCAAGGACCGTTATTATCTCTATCGCTCAAAGTGGAATAAAGAGGCACATACCATCCACCTGCTGCCTCATTGGACATGGGGAAAGGAAAGGGTAGGCGAGGTGACGCCCGTCTATTGCTATACGGACTATGACGAGGCCGAACTCTTTGTTAATGGCAAGAGTCAGGGGCGTATCAAGAAGAATCCAAAGGAGCGTCTGGATCGCTATCGTCTGCGTTGGAACAATGTAAAGTATCAGCCTGGCGAGGTGAAGGTGGTGGTCTATGATGCCAATGGTAAGGTGGCAGGCGAGAAGGTGATGAGGACGGCTGGTAAGGCTGCGCGACTCAAGACCGATGTGTGGACGCAGAATGAACAGGGTTCACTGAAGGCCGATGGCAATGACCTGGCCTATGTGACGGTGAGTCTGACGGACAAGAATGGCACACTCATTCCTGACGCGAACGACCAAATAGTTTTCGAGGTGAGTGGCGCTGGCACGTTCCGTGGCGTGTGCAACGGCGATGCCACAAGTCTTGAGGTTTTCACTGAACCTACGATGAAACTATTTGCAGGTCAGCTGGTTGTGGTTTGTCAGGCTGGCAAAGAAAAAGGTCAGCTTACGCTTACTGTCAAAGACAAACAGCGTAAACTGACCAAGAAAATTTCTATTCCAGTAGAATAAAAAAAGCCCCTCAGTTTTGAGGGGTTTTTATTTAAAGTTTTTCTCCGTAGCAGAGATCGCCACAGTCGCCGAAACCTGGCACGATGTACTTGTGCTCGTTCATGCCTGGGTCGATGGCGGCGCACCAAAGGGTGGTGTCCTCTGCTACGCTGTTTTTCAGCATGTCAACACCCTCGGGCGTGCCAATTACACTGGCAATGTGCACCTGATGAGGCTTGCCCGTTTTCAGGAGTGCCTCGTAGGCTGCAACCATCGAGCCGCCTGTGGCCAGCATGGGGTCGACGATGATGACGGTCTTGCCCTTGACGCTGGGTGAAGCCAGATATTCTGTATGGATGCCTACCTCAGTATGCTCACGGTTGGTGTACATGCGGAAAGCCGATACAAAACCATTCTCAGCGTGGTCGAACACACGCAAAAAGCCCTCGTGGAAAGGCAGTCCGGCACGCAGCACAGTGGCCAGCAGTACCTCGTCCTTGATTATGGGGATGTCGATGGTGCCCAGGGGCGTGGTGATGGTCTTGGGCTTGTAGGTGAGGGTCTTTGAGATCTCGTAGGCCATCATCTCGCCAATACGCTCAATATTGTTGCGGAACAAAAGACGGTTTTTCTGGTAACTCTTGTCGCGAATCTCAGCCATGAAATGATTGATGACTGAATTCTGTTCTGAGAAATTAATGACTTTCATAATTGTAGATTTTTGCTTGCAAAGGTAAGAATTATTTTGAGATAATTGTAAACTGCGGGTTGCAAAACCATCTTTTTAAGGTCTGTTTTGAGATACTTTAACATAAAAAAGGTTTGTGTGCGCACATAATTTCCAAACTATTAACTTGTAACTCATAATTATTTCGTACCTTTGCACCCGTTAAAATAGACGAAATTTCATTTTTAAATAAACAAATAAACAAATGGCAAAGTTAGATTTGACACAGTATGGCATCACCGGTTCTACCGTGATTGCTCACAATCCTTCGTATGAGACGCTCTTCGCAGAGGAGACTAAGGCTGGTCTGACTGGTTATGACAAGGGTCAGAACACCGAGTTGAACGCTGTTAACGTGATGACTGGTATTTATACTGGTCGTTCGCCTAAGGACAAGTACATCGTGAAGGACGCACAGAGCCAGGATAAGGTTTGGTGGACTTCAGAGGAGTACAAGAACGATAACCACCCCATGACCGAGGAGGTTTGGGCCAAGGTTAAGGACATCGCTGTTAAGGAGCTCTGCAACAAGGAGCTGTATGTTGTTGACGCATTCTGCGGCGCTAACGAGGGTACTCGCCTGGCTGTTCGCTTCATCGTTGAGGTTGCTTGGCAGGCTCACTTCGTTACCAATATGTTCATTCAGCCCACCGCTGAGGAGCTGGAGAACTTCGAGCCTAACTTCGTCATCTATAACGCTTCTAAGGCTAAGGTTGAGAACTACAAGGAGCTGGGTCTGAACTCAGAGACTTGTGTCGCTTTCAACACCACAAGCCGCGAGCAGGTGATCATCAACACTTGGTACGGTGGTGAGATGAAGAAGGGTATGTTCTCAATGCAGAACTACTATCTGCCTCTCCAGGGCATCGCTTCTATGCACTGCTCTGCTAACACCGATATGGAGGGTAAGAACACCGCTATCTTCTTCGGTCTGTCTGGTACTGGTAAGACCACTCTGTCAACTGATCCTAAGCGTCTGCTGATTGGTGACGACGAGCACGGATGGGACGACGAGGGTGTGTTCAACCTCGAGGGTGGCTGCTATGCCAAGGTTATCAACCTCGACAAGGAGTCTGAGCCCGATATCTACAACGCTATCCGTCGCAACGCTCTGCTCGAGAACGTAACTGTTGACGAGGCTGGTAAGATCGACTTCGCTGATAAGAGCGTAACTGAGAATACTCGTGTATCTTATCCTATCGACCACATCGAGAAGGTTGTTAAGAAGGTGAACGGTAAGAGTGCTGGTCCTGACGCTAAGAACGTTATCTTCCTGTCAGCTGACGCATTCGGCGTACTGCCTCCCGTATCTATCCTGACTCCTGAGCAGACCAAGTACTACTTCCTGAGCGGTTTCACTGCTAAGTTGGCTGGTACTGAGCGTGGCATCACTGAGCCCACTCCTACTTTCTCTGCTTGCTTCGGCCAGGCATTCCTCGAGCTGCACCCCACAAAGTATGCTGAGGAGCTGGTTAAGAAGATGGAGAAGAGCGGTGCTAAGGCATACCTCGTGAACACTGGTTGGAACGGTACTGGCAAGCGTATCTCTATCCGCGATACTCGTGGTATCATCGACGCTATCCTGAATGGCGACATCCTGAACGCTCCTACCAAGAAGATTCCTTACTTCAACTTCGAGGTTCCCACACAGCTCAATGGTGTGGCATGGGGCATCCTTGATCCTCGCGACACTTATCAGAACCGCAACGAGTGGGAAGAGAAGGCTAAGGATCTGGCTGCTCGCTTCATCAAGAACTTCAAGAAGTACGAGGGTAACGAGGCTGGTAAGGCTCTGGTAGCTGCTGGTCCTAAACTCTAAAATACTTATTTGAGAATACAGCAACAGGCATCTACACTATCAACGTGCAGATGCCTGTTTTTGTTTTTACTAATCCATAAGACCTATCAGACCGATGAACCTAAAAGAGAGATACCATGCTTTTAAGGAGTGGCAGAAACAGCCTTATCAGGTGAAACCACTCTCGCAGGAGGAGCACACTTGTGCTACTTGCGGCACTACATTCCAGGGCAACTACTGTCCTCGTTGTGGACAGTCGGCCGTCGTTGGCCGCTATTCTTTGAAAACGGCCTTCTTGCTGTTTCTCGATGTGTGGGGACTGGGTAACCGTGGTATGTTTCGCACCATTCGCGACCTGCTGTTGCGCCCAGGCTATATGATTCGCGACTATCTGGGTGGCATGCAGATGGCCTATTTCCCACCATTCAAGATGTTCTTCCTCATTGCAGCCTTGTCTATCTTGGTGGAAGGCGGCCTGAATATCAAGGGCGAGAATCGCTTCAAGACAACGGTGGAGACCTTTGAGAAGGGTCTTGGCGTGCCTGAGGCGACATCGATATCGGTTGATGACAATGCTACTGCGGATGCAGAGGAATCTCCTGGAACAAAGATGGGAAAGAAGATCAATGCTTCTTTCACAGACTTTTATGATTTCATGGAGAATCATAAGACCTTATTCCTGCTCATGGGACTGCTGATGCTCTCGCTGCCTCTCTATCTGTTTCATCGCCACTGTCCTACCATTCCCGATATTAAGTTTCCAGAGTTCTTCGTGGCACTCATCTATATCACCAACATGATCAACATCGTGTCGGCTGTCGGAGGCTTCTTTTGTGTCAACGTGGTATGGCTGGAACTATTGACATATGTGCTGGCAATCCTGGCCCTGAAACAGTTTTCTGGCTATTCCTACTGGCGTACAATCATGGCTGGCGTAGTGTCGTTCGTCATCTTTTTCTTTGCTGTTTTCATGATGGTAATTGCTGTCCTTGCGGTGATTGCCTTTGCTGCTTATATGTAAAATATTGTTTCATTTCTAAGAATAAAAGTTAAAATACGGGTGGTGGTGTGATTTTGTATATCGGAAAGTTGCGAGATTTAGCATTTTCCTTTTTCTTTGCATACAGAATCAATAACCAGACCGATGAAGAAAAGTGACAATGCGCTAACTAAGACAGAATTTCAAGTGATGTCAATCCTTTGGGACCTGGGCCATGCTGCATGTGCCTGGGACATCCTGGACCGTTGGGAAGAGCCGAAGCCTGCCTATACCACTGTAGCCACCTATCTGAAGGTGCTGCACGAGAAAGGCTATGTGGACTTTTTCAAGAACAAAGGCGAAGGCAAGACCCACCAGTATATGCCCATGATCACCCGTGTGGAATATACCCGCAAGGCCATGCAGGAGGTGAAGAAGAACTATTTTGGCAGTAGTCTCAGGAATATGCTCAGTTTCTTCGTTGAGGAGGAGCATCTGACAGAAGACGATATCAAAGAATTATTTAACCAACTCAAAGAAGTTTAACTAATGACAGCACTCCTTGTTTACACCCTCAAGTCAGCCTTTGTGCTCACGTTGCTCTATCTGCCTTACACGCTGATGTTGCGAAAAGAGCGTTTCTTCAGGTTAAACCGCCTGACGTTGCTTTCAATCCTTCTCTTGGCATTGGTGCAGCCTCTCTGTAAGATTGCCCAGCCAGAAGGTCTGGCACAGTTAGGAGGCGCAGGCACCGCTATTGTCAGCACGCAGGCGTTTGTTCAGCAGACGGAGGCCATCATCAATCCAGATGCGATGACGACGATAACGATGACAGAGACCCCAACAACGTGGGAATGGCAGGCGTGTGTTGCCTGGATATATATAATAGGTGTGTTGCTGGTGTTCTGTCTGCGTTTGTTCCAGATGTTCCAGGTCCGTCAGGCCATGCATCATGGTTGCCTGTGGCGCGAGGAGGAAGACGACCATATCACCGTTTATTGTCATGTGGGCGATGGCGCCCCCTTCAGTTGGATGCGCAATATCTATATCTGTGATGACGACTATAAGCAGAATGGACGCACCATCCTGTTGCACGAACGTGCCCATATCGTCTGCCGCCATTCCTATGATATCCTCCTGCTCACCCTTGTTGAGGCTTTGCAATGGTGGAATCCCTTTGTCTATAAGTTAGGCTCCAGTCTGCGCGATGTGCATGAGTATGAGGCCGACAACCACGTGCTGCACCAAGGCATCTCGCAGGTGGCCTATCAGACCTTGCTGGTGCGCAAGGCCTTGGCCAACACCACCTATGCCTTTGCCAACAACTTCAATCGCAGTCACGTGGCCAAGCGTATCAGTATGATGAAGCGCCCCAGCTCTAATCCCTGGATGCGCAGTAAGGCACTCTATGTTGTGCCCCTGCTCATCTTCTCGCTCCTCATCTCAGCCACGCCCGTGGTCGAGCCGCTTTTCATGCTTGA
Source organism: Prevotella sp. E15-22 (assembly GCF_023204875.1). Classification (NCBI taxonomy): domain Bacteria; kingdom Pseudomonadati; phylum Bacteroidota; class Bacteroidia; order Bacteroidales; family Prevotellaceae; genus Prevotella; species Prevotella sp. E15-22. Next base: position 3,193,695 of record NZ_CP096247.1, on the reverse strand, counting down.
TGGCGTAGAGGTGGAGTCTGAGCGTGTCATGCAGTTGCCCCAGGAAGATATAGACCACATAACGGTACTCAAGGATGGAGCAGCCACAAGGATCTATGGCGAACGAGGCAAGGATGGTGTCGTTGAGATAGGCACCAAAGATGCAGCCAAAGAAGCTGCTTCTGAGGCGACTCAGGACAATATTGAAGATGATATAGTATGGGAAATCTGTGAGGAGATGCCAGAGTATGATGGCGACATGAATGACATTCAGAAGTATATCTCCCAGCATATCAATTATCCAGAAGAAGTCACAGACTATGGTCTTCAAGGCGCACTTCTCATTTCATTTATTGTTGAGAAGGACGGCTCGATATCCAATATCAGGTCTCAATTTGCCGTTGACACCAAGGAAGAGGTTATAGCTACGATTACAGCAGCTCAAAAAAACAGGCCAAAGGTTGCCCAAGACGAGGAGATTGAAAGGATTATGCAGATCTGGAAGTCCTCAGCCGAGAAACTTGTTAGCGACCTTGTTAGAGATGTGCCAGGCCGTTGGAAGCCAGGCCGCCAGAATGGTCATGTGGTAAGAGCCAGAGTCACTTATCCCCTTCATTATCGATTACAATAAATCCCAAATCATATGAAAAAGTTCCTAACCATTATGTTGCTTTCAGTAGCCATGGCTGCTGGAGCTCAAACCGACACGCTTAGCCATTCTGCGTTTACAGCTGTCTATCTCTATGAATGTAAGACTGTCGATGCTGACGGACAGCCAGTGGTCGACTCCCTGTTCCTGGCTGTTCAGGCGGCCGATGGCATCACCAAATGCTTTCCTTATAACGATTATAAGAGGCAGAAGCACGAAAGAGACGATATCATAGACACCTACTATGCCCCCGATGCGATGAATGCCTTTGGATATGTTGAGAAGCATTACAGTGGCGCTTCTGGTAGTTCTGTGAACAGCGTGGCAGGCGTTGTCATCCTGAATAAAGCCCATCAATATCAACCCCTTGAAATTCAATAGGACAATGAAAAAGCATATGTTCATATTTGGCGCCATCACCCTTCTGGTGGGCATGCAGGCCCATGCACAGGAAGAAGTGATTGACACAGCGCAGTTCCTGGCTGTTTACGACTATCAATGCAAGACGCAGAACAATGAGGGAGAGACTGTTGTGGATGCGATGGAGGTCGTGGTGCAGGTGGGACGAACGATGACGAAGTCCATGCCCTGGTCGCAATCGTCGCTGAAGGAGCCGTCGTTAGAAGCCGAAGGAAAATTCTATCAGGAGGCTTACCTGCACATGCCGACGGTATGGATAGGATGGCCTGAGGGACAGACTACCTCGCGCGAACTGATCTTTCCTAACGAGTTCGAGGGCAAGGAACCCACGCCAGAGCTGCAGTGGACGCTGACTGACGACACCCTTCGTGTGGGCGACTATCTATGTCAGAAGGCCACGACCACGTATCGTGGACTCACATGGCAGGCGTATTATACAGAAGAGATTCCCTCGTCGGCAGGCCCTTGGCGCCTGCGTGGCCTGCCAGGCCTCATTGTCAAGGCCGAGAGTGGTGCCCACTCCTTCGTCCTGACGCAGGTGCTTCAGCAGTCGGAGCCTATCACCTATAAGCCTAATCCAGAGGCCCGTCAACTCAGTTACAAAAAGTTGTTGAAGTATCGCACTGATATCTATGGCAATAAGCAATATGTCAAGAACCCCGTCTATTATCTGCCCGAGTTCAACGAGCTGGTGAAGACTATCCCCAATGCGCAAGTAACGGTATTGAAACAGTTTGATGCCCTTTTTGTCAATTGGATGCCCGTGCTTCATAAGGGCCACGTTTATCAACCCCTTGAAAAAGAATAATGAGAAGATTCATAAGCCTTATCATATTGTTGTCTCTGACGTTGATGGCATCGGCCCAGGTGCAAGTCAAGGGCCGTGTCATCAACCTGCAGAACAAGCCCGTGAGCGACGTCATCGTCAAGTTGGTGAAGGGCAGCAAGACGCTGGCCTTCACCACCACGAACGTGCGTGGTGAATACACCATGAGTCTGAAGGAGACGCCCAGTGGCGAGACCCAGTTGCAGTTCAGTCATGTGAGCTACGAGAAGGAGTCTGAGAAGTTGGAACTGAACAGCAAGGTGAAGACAGTCGACATGGTGCTGACACCCAAGACCATCTCGCTGAAGGAGGTGAAGATCAAAGGCAACCCCCTGCGCCAGCGAGGCGATACGCTGGTGCACAACCTGGCGTCGTTCCTGGGCAAGGGCGACGTGACCTTGGAGGACGGTCTGAAGCGCCTGCCTGGCGTCGACGTGGCTACGAGTGGTGCCATCAGCTATATGGGTAAGCCCATCTCGCAGTTCAACATCGAGGGGCTCGACCTGCTGGGCGGCCGATACAACCTGGCCACGAGGAACCTCCCTGCCGACTATGTGACGCAGGTGGAGATTGTGCGCAACCACCACGGCCGTAAGATGGACAAGGACAAGCCCAGCGACGAGGTGTCGATGAATATTAAACTCAACAAGAAGGCGAAGTTCAAGCCCTTCGGCCAGGAAGAGGCTGGCGCAGGCTATATGCAGGACGGCGACGACCGTCTGCAGGCCTTGCTGGGCGTCACTGGCATGATGTTCACAGATAATTTTCAGACCATCTGCTCGGCCAAGGCAGGCAACTATAAGTCGTTCGCCAAGGCCGACCTCTACGACCACTATGGCAGCTCGGAGGTGAGCACCCGTGCCACAGGTCTCTTTGGCGGCTTCGACGGTGGACGCCCCCCACAGGGCGAATACCTCTATCAGCGCAATGCCATGGGCACCATCAACACCATCAACAAGCTCGACTCTGTCACCACCTTCAAGGTGAATGCCGACTATAGCTATCAGCGTGTCACCCACGACATTGGTCAGAGCAGCACCTATCTGACGGGCGACGGCAGCTATGTGACGGTGACTGAGCAGACCTCGCCGCTGACGAAGATTCACCTGCCCAAGCTGTCGATGAACTATCAGAAGAATGCCGATCGCTCCTATCTCGACGAGACCTTTGTGGTGAAGGGTAAGTTCGAGCAGAACGAGGGCGACGTGCTGGCCAACCAGCAGCAGATAGAGCAGAGAAGGAAGGCCTCGTCGTTCGAGGTGGTCGACAATGTGTACTGGTCATCCCGTTCGCTCAAGGGTGCCTATCGCTATCTGAACGGAGGCATATCGTTCAAGCGCACGCCTATGCTGCGCCTGTCGTTCTACGACAATGGTAAGGCCTATGGCCAGACGGCCCAGTCGTCCACGCTCTCGATGAACCTCGGCTCGTCGTTCGACATCCCCATCGGCAAGACATTCAAAATCAATCTGCCTGTCAGCGTGAGTGCCGCCTACGACGACCTCGAGACTGTCTACTCCCCTCCATCACAGGGAGGGGCCGGGGGTGGGTCTGGGTCTATTAATGACATCCGTGGCTGGTCTGTGAACCCCAGTCTGAATCCTGGCTTCGAGATTCATTCGCGCAACCGTCGCTTCTATCTGAGTACTGGTCTGGGCGCCTCGCTCAAGGGACTCTATTATAACAAGCTCCACTACACCAAGCCTGTGATCAACCCCTCGCTCAGCATGAGCTATACCTTCTCAGCCAACAGCAAGCTGTCGTTCTCGTCGAACTACAGCACCTCTATTGGCGACATGATGACGCTGCTCACTAACCCCATGCAGGTGGGCTACCGCACAGAGCGCACCTCATCGGGCATCATTGGCGAGAGCAACAACTGGAACACGTCGGGCAGTTGGAAGTGGCAGTTGCCCATGCAATATTTCACGCTGAGCCTTGGTGCTGGCCACTCAGAGACGAAGCACAACACCCTCTATTCGCAGAGTGTCAGCGGCATCGACATCAGCAGCTCGGCCCTGCAGCGCGACACGCGTTCGCGCTCCACGAGTTTCAACTTCGCCACCACCAAGAACATCCCAACGCTCTTTGCCAAGTTCAGTCTGGATGGCAGCTATGGCTTTGGAAGTGGTGAGCAGGCCGTCAATGGCGAGGTCTTCAAGACCAAGAGCAGCAACTACAGCATCCACAGCAACGTGGCCCTGACGCCCCTCTCGTGGTTGGAGCTGAAGTACGACATCAACTACGGCTGGTCGCAGTCGCGCTATGCCGACAACAAGAACGACGTCACCTCGCTCACCCACAGTGGTGCCATCCACGTGTTCCTCATTGCCGTCCTCGACATCTCGCTCGACTACGACCATGTGCGTCGTCAGATCACCACCAACCAATACAAAAACATGTCGCTCTTCAATGCCTCAGCGCAGTACAAGCTGAAGAAGGCCGTCCTCCGTCTGGAGCTCACCAACCTACTGAACCAGCGCAGCTATGCCTACACCGTGTACGATGGCGTGAACACCTACAGCTACGACTACGGCCTCTGTGGACGCACTGCCCTGTTCAAGGCGACCTTCAAGATATAACAGATATAACCATTCAAATTGTTCTTAGAAAAATGATGAGACAGTTGTTTTTAATCGTGTGTGCTGGTATGTGTTTGCAAATGCAGGCACAAGTTGTCGCAGTGGGATTGTCAAATGATGCCATCGCAGCGATGCATGCCGCCAAAATCCATCAGGACAGCATCGACGTATCGAGCCTTGTAGTGGAATATGACTACGAGTGTCGGACGCAGGATGCTGACAATCAGTCAGTGACAGATAGAATGAAGTTATGTCTTCAAATTGGTCAGCACTGCACACGCAGCTTCCCTTATCGTAAGTTCCGTAAAGACCAGGAAAGAGACAGCAGAGACTACATGGGTGGCTACGAATTCGCGAGCGACGAAGGTCAAGTCTTGCTAAAAATGGAATCCTATTGTTTTATGCCAGAGGTATGGACGAACTATCCTGATGGGCAAACAACGGTTCGCGATGCCGTCTTGCCATCAATTTTCGAGACACAGGAAGAGCGTAAACCCATTAATTGGACACTTAGCGAAGATACTATGACGATTGGTGGCTATCTTTGCAAAACAGCCTCCTGTGAACTGCACGGACGCCAATGGACAGTTCACTATTGTGAGGATATTCCCACGTCAGCCGGGCCTTGGAAACTCTGCGGACTGCCTGGCCTGATTCTCGAGGCTTCAGACCATAGCGGCATTCATCGCTTTATACTCTCCAATGTTCAGCACATCGTCTCCCCCATCTTTATGGAGCACAATGCCATCACCTCAAAGACGTCAGAGGCGAATCTCATCAAGAAGCGCATCAAGATATTTGGAAACAAGCACTATCCAAAGAATCCATTATATCACATCACCGACTTACAAAGTATGGACGGTGTCTATTGTGATAAAGGCAAGATTGAGAATGGTGTTTTCGTGAGTGATACCGCCCACGTCTATCAACCATTAGAATTAAAATAAGGATATGAAAAAACTTATTATCATCATCGCCTGGGCTTTGTCAATAGGAGCACAGGCCCAGAACGACAGTATCGACCAGTGTCAGTTTATGGCCGGCTACGACTTTGTGACTAACACCACAGACAAGGACGGGAATTCCGTGAAGGACTCTGTGCAACTGGGGGTCTTAGTTGGCACCCATACCGCTATGTGTAAGGAGTATAATGTTGCCATGATAAGTGACTTCAAGGATTATATGAATCCTGATTATCAAAAAGGTTGGTGGAATGCCAGAAAATATAACCTGCCGGTTATCTATGTAGGATACCCTGATGGTCAAATCAGTTCATTTGAAAAGATTACGCCCAACTACTTTTTCTTTAGCAATCCATTACCTGACTTCGGTTGGAAATTGTTGCCAGACACGCTAACAATTGGCGGTTTTCTCTGCCAGAAAGCCATAGGTCAGTATGGTGGCAGGACATGGATAGTTTGGTATGCTGAAGAGGTGCCTGTACCTTATGGACCTTGGAAATTGTGTGGATTGCCTGGCATGATTCTGAAAGCAGAAGACAAGGACAACATTTTTTGCTTCAACTTTGTGGGACTTCTCAAAAAAACTACGGCCATCAAATACATCAATAAGGATGACTATAACAAAACAACGCGCGACAAATTCATTGTAAAGAAAAACAAGCTCTTCTGCAGCAAAAAATACGTGCAGCAGCCCAACTACTATATTCCTCAAGGTGCCTACAAACAGTTGGGAGTTACTGAGATGTGGTTCAAAGGAGATGATTACACGCCAGAGAACGCCTTATCGGTTGTTTCCTACGACATGATTATCCCCAAGAAAGTAAATGCTTATCAACCCCTTGAACTGAAATAGAATGATGAAGAAGTATTATTTGGTAATCGTCGTGTCTGCACTAGCGATAGCAGCGCAGGCAGAGAAGATTGATTCATCCCAGTTTGTAGCCTTCTACAACTACACCATTCAGACGCAGGATGAGGAGGGGAAGGATGTTGCTGATTCGCTGAGGCTTGCCCTCATGGTGGGTACTCGCGCCACGGAGTGCACTACATTTCTTACTTATAACAGGGATGGACGTGCTAGTCGTGAGATGATGAATGCCTTCATCATGCACCTTCCAGTGGTTATCACGGATATGGATAAGTCAGAAGTCATTAGCCATGATAATATCTATCCTTATCGCTATGAGGTGCACGAGTCCATGGCTAAGGTGGACTGGGCATTGGACGATGATACGCTGACCATCTGTGGCCTGCTTTGTCATGGCGCAAAAGGAAAGCTCTATGGTAAGCAATGGCGAGTGTGGTATTGTGAGGACATCCCTGCTTCGGCTGGCCCTTGGAAACTTCGTGGCTTGCCTGGCCTCATTGTGAAAGCAGAGGATATAGATGGCATTCATTGCTTTGAACTGTATGAGACGAAGAATGAAGTGAGGGCGATTAACAGGTATTCATCCCCTGATTACCAGAAGTTGAGCCGTAAGAAAATGATGAGCTTTAAAAATAAAGTTCTGGGCAACCATCGTTATGCCAAGGAACCCACCTATTATGTCTCTGAAAATCCAGATGATCTTGGCGAGATAAGACATGATGGCCAAATATATTATGTTGCCAACCACATGATGGTTCCTCAGAAAGCTCACGTTTATCAACCTCTTGAATTAGAATAGAACGATGAAAAAGGTTTTTGTGACGATAATGGTCTTCGCTGCCATGACAACGCAAGCCCAAAGTGTAGTGGATCTGACCAAATGGGAGGATTCAATACTATGTCTTGATGATACGACTGAGCATGTTGACACAATTATTTTGAAGAAGGAAAGTATCAATGTCCAAGCTGTTCAGCAGGCAAACATTCTGATAAATGACAGCGTGATAATGTTTGGAACGACGGATGGCGCCTTATTTCGTATAGATAATGGCCAAAAGGTGCGTCCTTTCTGTAACCCTCCATTCGCTGTTGCACAGTTCAGTGGTGAGCCTTCCGTGTATCCTGGGTCTGCCTTGTTGGATAGTCGTGGTAAATATTGCTATGCCTGGGGTAATGCCATTATTGGTGGTGGACGCATCAACTTCATTAAGAAGATGGACTTCTATACAGGCGAGGTCGTGGATTCAATCGACGTGAATAGTGGCGACTTCTCCCTTAGCAAAGATGATTCCTTGAGGCTGGCAGTGAATAATGACTTCCTAACGTGTTTTCCTGAATATACCTTTCATCTCCCTTCAGAAGGAAGAGTTACTCGAATTAGATTCTTTGGTCGCGATAAGATGTGGATTAGACTCAGCCATGATGGCAGGAGAGATAACTATATCTGCAATCAGGATGGTACCCAGGTGAAGCGCATCATGCAGATTGTCTATCGAGGGCAAAATATAGACCCTCATTCTATCATTGGCTTCAGTCCCTATTCATTGGCTTCTGCCGTTAAGACAGAAACGGGATATATCATTACTATATTTCACCTAAAAAACGAAGAAAGATGAATAGTAAATGCAACTATAAGCACTTGAGTCTGATCATCACATTATTATTGACCATACTCTTCTCCTCCCATACATTAGCGCAAAGTGATAGTATCGACCAAGCACAGTTTGTGGTCATCTACGACTTCCAGATAAACACCACCGACAAGAATGGAAATGCTGCGAAAGATTCTATGCAGTGGGCTGTTGTTGTTGGTAGTCATGTGGCAAAGTGTACGGAGTTTAATCGTGTCATGGGTGAAGACTTTGGTGAGTGGAAGGAATACGGCCTAGGCGAGTTTAATGCGAGGAAGTATAATCTGCCAGTCATCTTCGTGGGCTATCCTGACGGTGAGATTAGTTCGTTTGACAAGGTCGTGCCCAATCGATACTTCTATACAGAGCCGCTGCCTGACTTTGGCTGGAAACTGATGGACGACACGCTGACAGTGGGTGGCTATCTATGTCAGAAGGCCGTTGGAAAGTATGCTGGAAGGACATGGACGGCATGGTACTCAGAAGAGGTGGCGGCAAGTTTTGGCCCTTGGAAATTGCGTGGTTTGCCTGGTATGATTCTGAAGGCAGAGGACAAGGACGGCATTTTCTTATTTGACTGTGTGGGTCTGATAAAACGGTCGGCTCCAATCAAATATTTTAGTAGGGAAGAACACACGACCCTCAAGCGTAACAAGTTCATTGCCCATCGCAATAAAATCCTTTGCGATAAGAAATACGTTAAGCAACCCAACTATTATATCCCTCAGGGAATAAGTGTAATAGAGATGTGGGGTGGTGGACCAGAACCATCTGCTGACGAGAAGTTATCTGTCGTTTCCTACGACATGGTAATCCCCAAGAAAGCCAATGTCTATCAACCCCTTGAGCTGGAATGACAATAATAACCATACAAAAGAATAATTGTCAAGAAATACTGCCGAAAAACAGGGTTCTGAAAAAATGCAAACTAGAACGCAAAAATGGGCCAAAAACGACCTTTCGGAGGACCCCTATCGATTTCACCATGCAACGGAGGCTGTTTTACGATGCAACTCATGCTGTTTTACCATGCAAAACAGGCTCCGTTGCAGTGTAACTCAGGCTCCGTTACAACCTAAACGAATATTCGATTGCGTTCTAAATCTTTACACTTTTCGAGCTAATTTCGTAAGCCTCTCATTTTCAGTGATTTACGAACATGCTCATATTTCGCCTGTACGCACAGAAAAAATTTTTGGCTCAGAATTTTTAAATCTCAGAGGCGCTATTGTCAGAAAAGTTCAGAATGACAACGTGCTATGACAACAGGCGGCGCGAGAAATAACGAACGGGATACCATACTGACAGGAAGCCAACGGCCAGAACGGTGAAGAAGATGATGACAACGTCCAGGGGATGAACGCTGACGGGGTAGGCATTGATGACAAAAGAGCCCTCGCTGCTGCCCAAAGAGATGATGCCGTAGGTCTGCTGAATCCAGCAGAGTAAGAGTCCCACGGCGATGCCTAAAATGGCTCCTATGGCCGAAATGAGTCGGCCTTCAAAGAGGAAAATCTGTGTGATCTGATGATCGCTAGCTCCCAGGTTGCGCAGCGTTACCACATCGTCTTTCTTGTCGATGATGAGCATGGACAGCGAGCCAATGATGTTGAAGCAAGCCACCATAAGAATAAAGGTGAGGAAGATATAGGCGATGAGCTTTTCTATCTTCATGATGCGGAAGGTGTCGTCCTGCTGCTCATAGCGGTCCATCACGCGATACTTATCGCCAGCCACAGCCTTCATGCGCTCTTTCACAGCCTCGAAGTCGCACCCCTGCTTCAGGCGCAGTTCCAGTGAAGAAATCATGCCCTGCTGGTCGAACAGGCGACGGGCAAAGCTGATGCTGGTCAGCACGTAGTTACGGTCGTATTTCGACTGCTGCACCTCGAACACCACACCAGGCGAGAAGAGCATATCCTCGATGAAGCCATCGGTGGGGTCGCTCATGTCCAACTGTCCTTCGCGTCGTGGAGCGTAGATTTTCAGTGGCATAGGGTAGTAGTAGCCCATGCCAAGGGCGTCGATGAGATGGCGCCCAGGGATGCCATAGTGCACATCGGCCAGATGAAGCTCGTATGCGCCATCGCCCTGCAGAATCTCGCGTATATGCGTAAGAGAGTCGAAGTTGTCCTCCACACCCTTGAGGTGAATCATGGCCTGGCGACCGTTATAGACGGCCATGGCCTGGTCTTCCACACATTCTGTGGCCACATAGACCTCAGGCATCGACTTGATCTCAGTGAGGATGGGGTCGTCGGCAGGCGCTGTCTTACCCTCGACGGGCACCACCTTGATCTGTGGGTCGAAGGCTGTGAAGAACGTAGCCACCAGGTCGCTGAAGCCGTTGAACACACTCAGCGTGACCACCAGGGCCATGGTGGCCACAGCCACACCCAACACTGAGATGCCGCTGATGACGTTGATGGCGTTGGTCGACTTCTTTGAGAAGAGGTATCTGCGCGCTATGTAGAATGGGAAGTTCAAGGGTCTGGCGTTTTTCTTTCTACTCTTTCTGCCCTTTTACTTTTTCAGGAGCTCGTCAATGTGCTCGATGTAGTCCAGCGAGTCGTCGATGAAGAAGCGCAACTCAGGCACGATACGCAACTGATGGCGTACGCGCTGACCCAGTGCGAAACGAATCTGCTGACTGTTCTTCTCGATGTTCTGCAGCAATTCCTCGCCCTTCTCAGAGGGGAAGATGCTCAGATAGGCCGTGCAGATGCTGAGGTCGGGCGAGATCTTGGCTCTTGTCACACTCACCATCACGCCATGCATGGCACGTGTCTGTTCCTGAAAAATCACGCTCAGCTCCTTCTGCAGCAAGCGTGCTATTTTGTTCTGTCTTGTTTCTTGCATATATCTTTATTTCTTTCTGATTAGTGTCAATCCGTCGCGCAGTGGCAGAATCACCTGTTCCACCCTCGTGTCCTGCGCTATGTGGTCGTTGAAGCGACGTATGCCTTGCGTCTGATGGTCGCGATCGTAGGCAGGGTCTGTCACATGGCCGTCCCACAGCGTGTTGTCGGCCAGGATGAAGCCACCAGGACGTAGCAGTTTCAGCACCATCTCGTAGGTCTCGACATAGGTGCGCTTGTCGCCATCCACAAAAGCCATGTCGAACGTCACGCCCAACTTTGGCGCCTCAGTGATGGCATCGCCGATGATGAACGCTATCTTGTCGGCCACAGGCGACTGCTCTATCCACGGACGGGTGAAGTCCTCCTGCTCGTCGTTAATCTCGAAGGTGTAGACCTTGCCGCCTTCTTCCAGTCCCTCGGCCATGCAGAGGGCGCTATAGCCACTGAAGGTGCCCACCTCCAGGATGTTCTTCGGCTTGATCATCTGCACCAGCATCTTCAGGAGTCGGCCTTGCAGGTGTCCGCTGGCCATGCGTCCATGAAGCATATAGATGTTCGTGGCGCGCCAAAGACGATACAGGTATTCTGGCTCTGGCTCGATGTGGGAGAGGATATATTCGTCTACCGTCATTTTCCTGCCAGCAGCGCCTCTATTGCCAACCTGTAAGAATCCAGTCCGAAGCCACAGATGACGCCCTTGCAGGCAGCCGATATCATGGACTTGTGGCGAAACTCCTCGCGCTGGTGTACGTTCGAGATGTGAACCTCGATAACGGGACTTTTCAGCGAACGGATGCAGTCGTGCAACGCAATGCTCGTGTGGGTATAGGCACCTGCATTCAGCACAATGCCGTCGTACTTAAAGCCCACTTCCTGCATCTTGTTAATCAGCTCGCCCTCGATGTTGCTCTGATAGTAGTCTATCTGCACATCAGGGTATTTGGCCTGCAACTGGGGCAGAAAAGCCTCGAACGACTCGCTGCCATAGATGCCTGGCTCGCGAACGCCCAGCAGGTTTAAGTTGGGTCCGTTAATAATCTGAATCTTCATTGTCGTGCGTGTTACTTCGGTGCAAAGTTACGAATTTATTTATTAACACACAAATATTTCTGTAACTAACAATCAATCAGGGCTATTTCGGTTCTACGTGCACAGCAATATGGGTGTCGTTGCCATAGTGCTGGCGCAGCAGGTCTTCCACTTCGGAGGCTTTGTCGTGAGCCTCGCACAGGGTGATGTTGCCATCCATCAGGATATGCAGTTCGATGGCATAGTGATTGCCAATGCGGCGTGTGCGCAGGTCGTGGGGCTCGCAGACGCCATCGACAGAGGCTGCCACCTGCAGAATCTCTGTTTCTACCTCATCGGGCAGCGACTGCTCCATCAGATCGCCAATGCCGTCGCGCAGCAGGAAGATGGCCACCTTGATGATGAACAGACCCACCACGACAGAGGCGATGGGGTCGAGCACTGTCCATCGCTGTCCCAGGAAGATGGCGCCACCAATGCCGATGGCCGTACCTATAGACGAGAGGGCGTCGCTGCGATGGTGCCAGGCGTTGGCCTCGACGGCCTGCGACTGCAGTTTGCGTGCTTCCCTCATCGAATAGCGATAGACGCCCTCCTTGAGGACCACTGACAGTAGGGCTGCCCATAGTGCCAGCATGCCTGGTGCCTGCAACTCATGGCCGCTCATCCAGTCGATAATCTTCATGAGTCCGCTATAGACAATGCCGATGGCTACGGCCAGCAGGGCCAGGCCGATGATGGTCATGGCCAGCGTCTCGTACTTGCCATGACCATAGTCGTGCGACTTGTCCTTGGGTTTGCCGCTGATATGTACAAAGACAATCACAATGACATCGGTCACGAAGTCGCTCAGCGAGTGGACGGCATCGGCCACCATGGCAGCACTATGTCCCAGGATGCCTGCCACAAACTTGAACAGCAGCAGAATCACGTTGACCACGCCGCCAACCATCGTCACCTTGTATATCTCTTTGTTTCTTTCCATATCGAGCGCAAAGATACACATTTTTTTCTTTGACAATGGTCTTATTTCTAGTTTTTTTCTATGAAAGATATTTTTACTTATCTTTTTCTTGCTCATCTCAATTATTGTCAGTATCTTTGTGGCTGTAAACTTAACTTAATTAAACAACAATGACAAACAACCCCTTTACCAAAAACCAATCTTGCATTTCAAGATTCTTTTTGCTCATGTCTTTGACATGCGTATCACTCGTTTCCTGCGAGAGTGATAAAGACGAAAAAGCAGATGCTCCTAAGCGTCTCACAGAAATGACCTATCAAGAAACTAGTCTTGACGATGATAGAAAAGATGGAGATGAGTCATGTGTTCTACAGTTATTATATGATTCTGATGGCAGGGTCATAAAGGAAATTTCTAATAGTCAATCAGATAGACGTAATACAAAAACTGAATGCACCTATCAATATGGTGATAAGTTTATTGCCTTACAAATAATTGAGGAAGAGGAGAGAACCGGTGGAACGACAAGGTTAGAGATAGAACGCCATAAATATGTCCTTGAGAATGGCCTGATTGTTAGTGATACGATAAGGGATAGAAGTTCTGTGGACATTTGGTCTTATTCATATGATGATGAGAAAAAGATTAAATTAGCCACGTATAAAACGAGTAATCGAACATATGAATATAATTATGTTTGGGAAGACGGTAACATCATGAAAATACAGGCCAAAAGAGACACGTGTAATTATACGTATACAACATTGCCCTGGAAAAAAGGATTCATAGGTTCTTATGGAAGTCATTTGAATGGTTACTTGTGGGATGCTGGCTATTTTGGCAAGCGTCCTCTGAATCTTCCTGCTGAAATTACGGAAAAGGAAGGTAGTTATAATCTGCGTTGCTCGTATGAGTATACTGTAACTGATGGATTGATAACGAAGCTTAAAGAAGACCGTTTGGATACTGATTTTGGTCAACGTACAACCACATGCACATTGAAGTGGGAATAAAGAAGAAACATGGTATAATAAACTTAAGAAGATGAAAAGGAATAGTATTTTTTATCTGTTGGCCATCGTGATGGTTACTGTCTTTTCTGCAGGACTCTTTTCTTGCAACAGTGATAATGAGGAATCAAACACAGATGGTTCTAAACGACTTGCAAGAATTGTTTCAGAAGATATTGATACAAATGGCGTTAGCCAAAACCATGGCAATGTCAGCCTATCGTATGATTCAGAAGGAAGAGTCGTTAGCTACGTTAATAGTACCCAGGCCTGGAATTATTCAGATATCATTGAAAGTCGTTATCAGTATGGCGATGATTTTATCTTTAACGAGGAAATTGAGGACCGGAATACTGGTTATAGTCAGTCGCTGGTTATAGAAAGACACAGATATAGTCTTGAAAATGGCTTGATTGTGGCTGATTCAATAACCCGCACATATGATAGAGGAAGAAGAGTGAAGACCTATTCGTATGATGACGAAAAAAGACTGGTTGCAATAACCACAAAGAGTTACGGAGGATCTGTTTACACAACTAAATTTGTGTGGGAAGATGGAAACCTTATTGAGATGAAGGATGATAGCTCAGTTTTCTCATATGACTATACAACATTGCCATGGAAAAAGGGCGTTATAGCAGATTTTAGATTCGTGTTGGATGCTTTCTTGTGGGATGCCGGTTATTTTGGAAAGAGATCTGAGAATCTGCTTTCTAAATTTGAGTATAGAGTCGACAATAGCAATGTTTATGGCCAATATTCATACGAATATAGCTTCTCTAACGGTTTTGTCTCAGAAATAATTGAAAGGTGCAAAAAAAGTGATGGAAGCATCAGTAAGACTGTTTCAACATTGTTGTGGGAATAATTTATAAATCAATAAAATGAAAAGAAAAAATCTTCTAAAAGTTACGGCAATGGTGGCAATTGCTCCCATGCTGTTCGCATCGTGTGCCACCATTGCTTCAGGTGGAGATCCTAGTATCACTATATACGGTAATGTTTCAGAGCCTGTTACTATCACGACAGAGAAACAGACCTATGCAGATGTTACTCTTCCTGCAGTGGTACAGGTGAAACGTCATCATCTGGATGGCCAGCGTATCACTATTACATCTGAGAATAATAATTTCAACGATATTGTTCTCAAAAAGAAAGTGAATGAATGGGCCTTTGGAAATATCCTGATTGGAGGACTGATAGGATGGGGTATTGACTTAGGAACAAACAGCGTTAGCAAACCTGCACAAACAGAGTTTAGTGTGGTTCCTCAGCCTAAATCAAAATAATGTTCTGACCAATAAAAAACTCACACGAGGATGGTTGTCCTCGTGTGAGTTTTTTCAATAATCATTCTTTATAGCTTTGGCCAACCGTCTGACGTCCAAGTGATCTTGCGCTGAACGAGGAGGGCAGCACCATCGCGCTTGGTAGAATAGCCATGGCAGATGAAGATGTCGCCATCAGGAAAATGATAGGCGGCACAATGGCCGGCAGCCTCATATTCCTTCTTGTCGCCCTCAAGGATGAGGGTGCCACCACCCTGCGACATGTCTTTGCCGTTGCGATCGAGATAAGGACCTGCCACATGCTTCGAGCGGCCCACAGCCACGCGATAGTTACTCTTGGCACCACGACAGCAGTAGTCCCACGACACAAAGAGATAATAATAGCCACCATGCTTCATGATGAACGGCGCCTCGATGGCATTGCGACCAGCATGTTTCGATGTGGGATTAGGTTCAGCGTTCAGCGTATCGCGCAAGGCCAGTCGACGGGCAATGGTGACAGGTTTCGTGGCCAGGTGCATGCTGTTGTCCAGACGTGCCAGTTGGATGCCGTCCCAGAAAGAGCCCCAGGTCATCCAGGCCGTTCCCTCCTCATCGACGATGAAGTTAGGGTCGATGGCGTTCCAGTTGTCGCGCCCTTCGCGCGAGCAGACAATAGGTCCGCAGTCAGTCCACGGTCCACTCAGCCTGTCGGCACTCATCAGTCCGATGGCACTGGTGTTCTTGCCAAACGTTGAGCAGGAATAAGCCAACCACCACTTGCCGTCCTTGCGAATGATATCGGGCGCCCACACATGAGAGCGAAAACCAGGAACGGAGTCGCGCGTCCACTGTGGTATGTTCTTGATGAAAGGTGTTCTGTTCACTTCCCATGTCTTGCGGTCTGTACTGGTGGCCCAACTGATGCCCATGCCTGTGGACAGAAGGTAGTATGTGCCGTCCTCGTAGGCCATCACGGGGTCGTGGGTCATCAACGTATCGGTTTGGAAGGCTTTGCCAGACAGCATGGCCGTCAGCAAGAGGGTTGTCAGCAATATTCTTTTCATTGTTTTGTTTAATAGTTTTAGTTTCGGGCCCAAAGGTACAAAAAAAACGTGAATCCATCGCTATGGACCCACGTTTTTTTTAAAGATACAAGATATATCATATCGAAAGTATCCTCATAGGAAGTCTATAAAAGAAAATGTGATTTCTTACAGGGGATAATCCTCGAAGGCATAGAGCACTGTTGAGAGGTAGCGCTCACCAGTATCGGGCAGCAGTACCACAATCTTCTTGCCTTTGTTCTCAGGACGCTTGGCCACCTGGATGGCTGCGTAGAGGGCAGCGCCTGCCGAGATGCCCACCAGCAGACCTTCCTGCTGAGCAATCTCGCGACCAGTGCGGATGGCGTCGTCGTTCTCAACATCGAACACCTCGTCGATGACCTCTGAGTTGTAGGTCTTGGGGATGAAGCCGGCACCAATGCCCTGAATCTTGTGAGGACCACTCTGACCACCATTCAGCACGGGGCTCGACTTGGGCTCTACGGCAATGATCTGGATGTTGGGGTTCTGCTCCTTCAGGAACTTACCCGTACCACTGATGGTGCCGCCAGTACCCACGCCGCCAATGAAGATGTCTACCTGACCGTCTGTGTCGCGCCAGATCTCAGGACCTGTGGTGGCATAGTGCTTGGCAGGGTTGGCACCGTTCTCAAACTGCTGCAGGATGACTGCGCCAGGGATAGAGTCGCGCAACTCCTCGGCAGCGCGGATGGCACCAGGCATGCCGTCTTTTCCAGAGGTGAGGCGAACCTCGGCACCATAGGCCTTTACGAGGTTTCTGCGCTCCACGCTCATGGTCTCGGGCATGGTAAGGATAAGGTGGTAGCCCTTAACGGCGCTGACCAGTGCCAGTCCTACGCCCGTATTTCCGCTGGTGGGTTCGATGATGGTGGCACCAGGCTTCAAGATGCCCTTCTGCTCTGCATCCTCGATCATGGCCAGTGCGATACGGTCCTTCACGCTACCGCCAGGATTAAAGAACTCTACTTTGGCAATAACAGGAGTGTCCAGACCCTTTGCCTTTGAATACTTGTTGAGCTCTAAGAGTGGGGTGTTGCCGACGAGCTCGGTCAGCTGCTTTGCAATTTTACTCATAACCTTATCCTTTTTAAATACCTTTATTATCTCTTATGTCTTTTATGTCTTTCCGACGGTGCAAAGATACGGCGATTTTTTGGCTCCCACAATACCCATGCTGTGTTATTTGCATACCATAGATATGGTATTTGTATTGTTTTTGCCTCTTTTTGCCCGTTTTTCGCTGCTTTCTTCGTACCTTTGCAATAGAAAAATGACCCTGTTGGCATGGCAATACGCGTGACTTATAAGTGGACCAGAGGACTGTCGATGCGCATCGTGAAGAATGGCGATGTGCACGTCACTGCACCCATCGGACTGCCAAAGCGTGCAGTTGAAGAGTTTATTGCGAGTCATCGCGACTGGATTACTGCTGCGCGTGCCAAGACTGCCGAACGTCAGCAGCAGCGGGCCGACTTCTACGCTCAGTTGCCGCTGTCCACCCAGAAGCAGCGCGCTGAGGCCGTCATGCGTTTGGACGCCATCGTCAAGCCGATGGTGGCGCATCATGCCATGGTGATGAATGTTGAGCCGTCGGCCATCACCTATCGTAAGATGGTATCGCGTTGGGGCATGTGCAATGTGCATAACCACACGTTATACTTCTCTCTTTATCTGCTCCTGCTGCCCCAGTGGTGCATAGAACATGTGGTGGTTCACGAGTTGTGTCACCTCTTGGAACCTAGTCATAACGCCCGTTTCCATGCTTTGATGGATCGTTACTTTCCTCGCTGGAGAGAGGCAAGGAAGGAAACGCGCGCCTATCTCCAGGCCACCTGACAAAACACCGAAGAACACCTCAGGATCACTGTATGTCCTTGTCTACCATTGCTGCCACACACGAGTCCGACCAGACATTCTCGGCCGTTTCCACCATGTCGATAATGGTGTATATTGGCAGGATAATACCAAGTACGGCGATGGGCGCTCCGATACCCGACATCAGTGAGAGAGTGAGGAAATAGCAACCCATGGGCACACCTGCATTTCCTACTGCTGAGATGACAGAGATGAGCGTCCACAGGAAAATGGTGTCGAATGTGATGGAATCGCCACCCTGTTGCATCACAAAGAGCGAGGTGACGAGGATGAAGGCTGCACAGCCATTCATGTTGATGGTGGTGCAGATGGGGAGCACGAAACGGGCAATATGTTTCTTGATGCCCAAACGGTTCTCTGCTGTATCCATTGTCACGGGCAGTGTGGCGGCACTGCTCTTGGTAAAGAGCGCCATGAGCACGGCGGGCATCATCTTGCCCAGCACATGAATGGGGTTGAGTCCTCTTATAATCAGGAACAACGGCAATACTACGAAGAACTGAATGACGTTGCCGCCCAATACCACCAGCACGTATTTGCCGATACTGTCGGCTACGACACCTGCGGACACTTGTGCTGACAACTGCGCCGCAAAGGCTACAATGCCCAATGGCAGTGTCCAGATGAGCCAGCGAATGAGCAGGAAGAGCAGTTCCTGCAATCCCTGCAGTCCCTTTGTAACCACCGCCTTGTTCTCGGAATCGGGCAACTTTGACAGGCCGATGCCAATGGCGAAGGCCAGCAAGAGCAACGAGAGCACATTGCCATCGAATAGGGGTTTGATGATGTTATTAGGGATGATGCTGATGATGTGGTCAAGATAGGAAGGTTGAGCGTGTAGCGTGTGGAATGTAGAGTTTGCTACCGCATCACCTTCTGCTGTAATGACCTCGATAGGTAGGTTGCCAGGGGCAACTAATATATAAAGCACAGCGCCTACGGCCGCTGCGGCAAAGGTGGTCAGCAGCGTATAACTCAGAGTGTGACGGAAGATGCGGCCAGAGCCGTTTGAGCCAAAGGTGGCGAAGGTGGTGACGACGGCCAGCACGATGGTGGGCACGGCCAGTAACTGAAACAGACGGGTATAGATGGTGGCCACGAAGTTCATCACCTCGTTGAGCCATGCAATGCCCAGCAGTCCTAATATAGCACCCACTACGAGTGCTGCAATCCAAATAATTGTTTTTTTCATTCTTCTTCAGTAATGCCTCCCCTCCCTTGGGAGGGGTCTTTTATATCTCAAACGAAAGATTCACGTATATATTGCGTCCCTTCTGAGGAATATGACACCAGTCGGCATAGGTGGTGTACTGCTTGTCGAAGAGATTCTCGACACCAGCACGAACGGTAACCGAAGAAAACTGATATTGCGCAGCCAGGTTGACTATTGTCCAGGCTTTTGCCGCCGTCTCACCGTATTTCTCGCCGTAATTGTTTTGTCGGGCATTACCCTTGATGGCAAGTTGTGCCTGCAGGCGTTGGTGCTGATAAATCCATTCCGATTGCCAACTGATGGGCGAAATCAGTGGTAGAGGGTCGCCATCGGCGTCGCGTCCGCTGCTGTAACTCACTTTTTTGTTCCATTGCAGGTGTTCCGTTATCTGCCAATCCCACGATAGCGAGATGTTGGCGATGGTGGCATGACTGATGTTTCCGTATACTTTCACACCCTCGGCTCCGACGGTCATGGGACTGAGACGTGTCTCAAACTGTCCGATGATGTAATTGCTGAAGAGAAATACATTTCCATCGAGCGTCACGTTGACGCCTTCCGAAGGACGCCACTTCACTGCCCCATTCAATTCCACTGCCGACTCGTTTTTCAGCGAAGGATTGCCTATGTAATCATACTGATCGAACGTGTTGTTCAGATAGTAGCCGTAGGCCTCGGTCACCGTGGGCGCACGACTGCCCCAGCCGGCACCAAGGGAAAACTGAGAGTTGTAAGCTGAGATTTGATAGTTGGCGGCGATGCGTCCTGTGGTCTGATGATAGGCATCGGTCATGCCAGGGAAGAACACTTTCAGGGCATGATAGCCCTCCTCATTGTTCAGTCGCTGCTGCTGCCAAGCCACCTTAGCCGACAACCGTAGCGACTGGTTGCTGGCGATGCTTATATGATCTGTTATGGCCACACCCGTGTTCAGGGTTCCTACATCGGGCCACGTCACCATATACATGGGAGCTGCGCCGCCGGGATACATCGTCATGTCGGCAAACAGGCGATTGTAGTAGAGGTCGTAATTCAGTGCCACATCGTGATGCTTCAATGCCGTTGTCAGCAGACTGTAAACGCCGGCAGTCCAGCTCTTACCGGGCATGTCCATGTGGATGGCAACATCAGGACGTGTTGTGTCGTCCATCACGTGTGTGATGTGGTTGTAGTAGGCCTTCGTCTCCCAGTTGGCATGGCGAAAGAGGTGCTTGTACGACAACGATGTAATCAGTCCCTCGGCCTTTGCCACGTCCATGTTCAGGGCGGGATAGCCAACATCGGTGGCACGATCAAAAATAAACGTGGCCTCCAACATGTCCTTTTCGGCCAACCGTAGTCCGGCATTCGTAAACACGTTCACCTTTTGGAACTGCGAGAACTGCAGCTTCTCGCCACCGCCAATCTCATAATTGTCGGCATGGCGATAGAAGGCGCCAGCATTCAGATACGTGTTATGGTTGCTTAGCGCTGCGTCAGCACCATATACCTGTACATGACCATTCCACTCGTGACCAACCGATGCGCTGGCATGAAAAGGAATGTTATCGAAACCTGTCTTGCGCAACTTCAAATCAAGACTGCCACCAATGTTTCCCGTAGCCTGCGGATTGCCGTCGAGTCCGCTGTTCAGACTGATGCTCTGCAGGTTGCCGCTCTCCACATATGAGGTCACAGGGTCCATCTTGTCCGTGCAGGCATAGAATATCTTCATGCCGTCGATGGTTGTCGACAGACGTTCGGTCTGCATATTGTTTACAGTAGGCTCCCATGCATACGAGCCACGGCGTACCAGTTCCACGTGGTTCAGTTTCTGCAGATGCTCGTCGATGGTAGCCGCCTGTCCTTTTACAGAGCGTTTGCCGCTCTGACTCCTTGATACAATCACCACCTCGTCCAGATTCTGCGACGAGGTGGTGTCCGTTTGTAAACCAATAATAAGCAAAAGTAGTTCAATCATATAATCAATATCTTCTCTCTCTTATATTGTAACATCCCAGTAAAGTGAACTCAGATCGCCGCCTCCGGCAACGATGTTTCCTTCCGCATCCTTTACCGTCAGGTGTATTCGCCATAAGCCTGTCATCGTCAGGTTGATGCTGCCCTTATAGCTACCATCCGCTTGTTTCACCAGCGATGTGTTGTCGGGCGAGGTGTGGTTGCCCATATCCGGCATGCGTGGGTCAATATCGATGGTAAAGGTCTCTGCAGCCACCTGATAAGGCTCAGTTGCTTTGGCATTCTTTTTCGATACGTAAGCCACAATATCGTTTGTCCCTGTCTTATAGTCCAGCGGGTTGACCAGTGACAGATAGTAAGTGTCGCTTTCCACCTTGAACGATTTTAGCCAGACCTGACCCTCGGGCAGTTCATTGACCACAATTGTTTTGTTCTCGATACTTGCCTCGCTGTTGACCACCTTGACGTCGTATGACAAAGTCCACGAGCCAGCATCGCTGGTGCTCATCACAAACGATATCCATCCGCGTTTCACTGCAGGATAGTCATAGCTGATGAGAGAGGTGCCCGATGAAACGGCAGTACTGTGATACATATCCATCTTCACCATGTGCATCAGCGGCGTGATGTTTGTGACGTCCAGATACTTCACATAGTTACCTGTCTCCTTCTTGGTTGCCACAAAATATACGTCGTTGTAGCCCGTGTGCAGACTGCCAGTCTTTGTATATACATACAGGTAATACTTGCCGTCCACTTCGGTTGTCAACTCCGGGATGAGTTTGACTCCTTGCAGGAACTTATAGGTGTAAAGAGCCTCTTCTGCCGAGCAACAGTCAGCATCGTCTGTAATCGTGATACCCGGGATCTCAATACCAGTCAGTCCACCATCATCGTTGCTGTTGCAGGCTGTCAGCACAGCAACGAGCATCATCAAAAACAATCCTTTTATTTTCTTCATAATCATCTTTCTTTTTATCTGTTATATGTGAGATATAAATGTTTCGGGTATGGCGAAACAGCGTTGACAGCGAGAATTAATAGCCGGGGTTCTGAGGCTTAATGCCCAGATCCTCACCGCTCTTACCTACAGGGATGGGGAAGCGGTAGTACTTGCCCTGACGGTTCTCGTATTTAGCATGCAGATGCTTGTAGGTCTTGGCAAAGAATTCGTTGACCACCTTACCGTTGCGACCAATGCTACCGGCATTTGCATAGCTGTCATCAAAATATTCGTTGTCTTTTACGCTCTCCAGATCCTTGATAACTTCCTTCCAGCGAGCCAGGTTAAACCATTCTTTCTGCTCGTAAACGAACTCCAGTCCCCATTCACGTTTCACATCGTCGAGTGTAACCGTCGACAGGTTGTGTGAGTCGTTGCCATAGGCACGCTTGCGTAGTTGGTTGATGGGATCAACAGCCTCGTTGGCTCTGCCAAGAAGAACCAGTGCCTCTGCTTTGTTGAGCAATACCTCGGCATAGCGCAGCTCAATGCGGTCCAGGTCGTTGAGCTTGTAGCACTCGCCAGGACCTTCAGAACCGCGGTCAACAAACTTACCATAGCGGGGCAGGGTGATGGGAGCGCGGAACAGGGCAATGCTGTCTCCGTCTGTATCATAGAGTGAGTCGATATAGCTCACGTCGCGACGCGTATCGTTCTTGTCCCATGCGGCCAGGAAACTGTCTTGTGCGGGTGAGAGGTGGTTCTCCTGTTCTACATTAAAGCCGAAGGTCCATGAGCAGTGAACCTGGTGGTTGCCAGTGCCCACGGCATCGCCGTCATGAACAAAGGTCAGGATCTTCTCGTCCTTGACAGCCTCGTTGTCTTTACCCCAGATGCTGGCGAAGTCGCTGTTGAGGCTATAGCCCGTAACCTTATTGGCATATTCCACAGCTTTCTCCAGGCGACTGTTCGTGTATGAGGGAGTTGGGTCGGTGGTACTGTTTTCAATGTCTTTCACCTGTTCAAAGGTCAGAGGATTGCTTCCCCAGTCCAGATAGACTCTCGACAGCAGACCGTAGGCAGCAGCCTTGGTGGGAACAGAAGGCAGATTGGATGTGGCGGGCAGTCCGTTGGCAGCATCTTCAAGATCGGCCACAATCTGTTCGTAGATTTTATCAATGCTGGCACGTGTCTTGGTGTCGCCGTCTGTGGTGGTATAGAGAGGCACCTCGCCCCACAGTCTTACCAGCACATGATAGGCCAGTGCGCGGGCCAGTTTGGCGCGGGCAATAGCAACCTGCTTGGTTTGCTGGCTGACACCAGTTGCTGCAGAAATTTTCTCGATAGCCTCGTTAGCGTTGGCAATGGCTGAGTTCTTGTTATACCAGCGATTGACGAAATAGACGTTGGTGGGAGTCAGCTCATGTCGGCTGATCAGTGGTCCGTCAGCACTCTCAGGTCCCTCAAAAGAGTGTGTCTTCGAGGTGAAGGTCTCTACGATGAACGACAAACCGAAGGCCTTGTGATAGTACTCAAACAAAGCGTTGTCGGCCAGTGCCAGTGCTTGTTCGTCGTTAATGGTCTCTACACCCGTGTTAATAGTGTTTGCATCGTCGTTGTTGTCACTGCTGCAAGATGTGGTAACAACTCCTGAAACAGAAAGTGCTACAAGTGCACCAACTAAAGTTTTGTTAATCTTTTCCATAATCGTCCTTGTTTTTTTAATTAACTACTATATGAAGAAATGGTATAATGAAAACGAGTGAATAATCAGAAGGTAACCTCTGCACCCAATGTAAAACAGCGTGCGGCGGGATAGTCGCCACGGTCCACACCACTTTGTATCTCGGGCTCGTAGCCTTTGTATCCGGTCAGAGTGAACAGATTCGTGGCTGTGGCATAGAGTCGTATGCCGTCTATCTTGAGCGGCTTCAGGAGTGATGCGCCCACTTGATAACCTATGGTCAGTGTCTTCAGCTTAAAGTAGTCGGCGTTCTCCACAAAACGGCTGTCTATGTAGTTGTAGGGGCGTACATCGCTGACAGCGGGATAGTCGTTGGTGGGATTATTGGCCGTCCAACTGTCAAGGATAACCGACGATACGTTATAGCAGTCCGTAGGACTCTCCAATGTTCTGCGCAGTGCGTTATAGATATGTCCGTTTGCCGTTCCCTGAAACTGTACGAACACGTCCAGTTGCTTGTATTTCAGACTTGTTGACAAGCCGTAGGTGACATTCGGTTGTGCATGTCCTAAGATCACACGGTCGTATTCGTTCACCTTGCCGTCGTTATTGATATCTCGGAATTTCTCTTCACCCACCTTGGGCTTGCTGCCGTTTTGGGTGGGCAGTTTACTGATGTCTTCGTCTGCCTGCACCACGCCGTCGAACACCAGTCCGTAGAATGAGCCCACCGCTTCTCCTTTTCGTAGAATGGAGTAATTGTTGGTGTTCAGTTCCTGATGATTGCCAAGATTCGTTATCTCGTTTTTGTTGTAAGCCAGGTTACCTTGGATATTCCAGGTGAGCTGTCGTTCTCTGAAGGGTGTCACTCCCAATGCCAGTTCAAAACCTTTGTTCTCGACGTTGCCGATGTTCTGTAGTTGCGATGATACGCCATATTTAGCCACATCGACAGGAACGGTGAGCAGCAGGTCGTTCGTCTTCTTGTGATAGAAATCGGCTGTCAGGGTCACAAGACCATCCCAAAGCGTGGCATCAATACCGATGTTGGCCGATACGGTTGTCTCCCATTTCAGTTTGCTGTTGGCAGCATTCGACTTGGTATAGTGCACATTGCCACCAGTGGTGCTCGTTGTATAGGATGTAGAGTACAGATAGTCGCCAATCTCCTGGTTACCCACTGTTCCCACTGAGCCGCGCACCTTCAGGTCGCTGAGCCACGTCGCGTTACTGAGAAACGATTCGCGGTTGACGTTCCACGACAGGCCGATAGAAGGGAAGAAGCCCCAGTTATGATTTTGCGAGAAACGCGACGAACGGTCAGCACGTATCGTGGCGGTGGCATTATATCGTTCAAGCAGTGTGTAGTTAACGCGTCCAATCAGTGAATGCAGGTTCGAAGAACTTTCGCCCGACACGGGAGCTGCATACTGACTGCCGCCCGAGAGGTTGTTCTGCTTCAGACTCTCATCGGTATATTTGCTCGACGAACCGATGAGCTGTGTGCGGTTGGTGGTCTGATAGGTATAGCCCACAAGTGCGTCGATAAAGTGGTCTGAGCCCAGTTGGCGCTTGTAGTTCAGCGTAAATTCCGTCTGCCAGGTCTCCAGTCGGCGCTTGGCAATGCTGCCCGTACCGCCGTTGGCCAGTCCCAGTGCCGTGTAGTGGGGCGCAAAATAGTTCTGCGTGAGGTTGTCGATGTCGAAGCCCAGGCTGGCTTTACCCAGAAGTCCCTTAACAAACTCATAGTTCAGGTTGATGTTGCCAATCACATCATCGCTTACCGACTGTGCCACACTGTTCTCCAGGTCAGACACGGGGTTGGCGGCAATGTCGCCCATAGCAAAATACGCATATTCATAAGGGTTCGTGTAATTATACGAGCCATCAGCCTTATAGATAGGCACCACAGGTGGCATGAGCAAGGCATAGGTCAGCGAATTGGTGATGCCTCCCTGATAGGGCGACGAGTTGAATGTCACCCCCGTGGTTGTGGTGAGTCCGTCTTGCTTGTTACGACTCACGTTAAGTGCTGTCTCAACGCTGAGTTTCTCGGTAAGTTTACGATCAATGTTCAGTCGTACAGCAGAGCGGTTGAACCCTGTGTTCAGCACAATGCCTTCCTGGTCGGTGATGTTACCAGTCAGCAGAAAGCGTGTACGGTCGTCACCGCCGCTGATAGTCACATTGTGTGACTGGCTGACCGTGTTTCTGAGTACGGCATCCTGCCAGTCGGTACCTGCTCCCAGGGCATCAATCTGTTCGTCGGTATAGCCACCTTTATTATAAAAGTATTGCTTTTGATAGCGAGCCCATTCTGTGGCGTTGAGCACGCTGAGTTTCTTTGAAGGACTGCCAAAGGTCAGTTGGTAGCCATATTTGATGGTGGTCTTGTCGCGACGGCCTTTCTTCGTCGTAACCATAATCACACCATTAGCACCGCGTGAGCCATAGATAGCCGTAGCCGATACGTCCTTGAGAACCTCAATCGACTCGATGTCGGCGGGGTTGATAAGACTCAGTGGACTGATGCCACCGCTGATGCCGGTGCCACGTTCGCCGGTGCTCAGTGTGCCGCTCTCCTTATAATAAAGGAAGCCGTCAATCACATAGAGGGGCTCGTTGTTGGCACTGATAGAGTTGCCGCCTCGAATACGGATAGAGGAACCACTGCCAGGCTGTCCCGAGGTGGTCACCTGTACGCCTGCCACCGATCCGCTGAGCAGTCCGTCGAGGGTGGGCAACACGTTGTTTTTCAGAACGTCCTGACTGATGCTGACCACGCTACCCGTCAGTTGGGTGCGCTTCTGTGTGCCGTAACCCACAACAACGACCTCGTTGAGGTTGTGGTCCTCTTCCTTTAACTTCACCACCAGATCACCATCATCACCCTTCACGCTGATAATCTTCTGTTCATATCCCATGTAGCTTATCTTGAGCTGCGAGGGGAAAGTGGCGACATCGATTCGGAAACGTCCCTCAGCATCGGACACTACGCCTATTTTGCTGCTGGCATTGTAGATGGTGGCACCAATAATAGCCTCACCCGTTTCGGCATCGGCCACCTTACCAGAGATGGGGGTTGCCGATGCCGTATGATGGAAAACAATGGCTATCGTTATTAAGAGAAAACGTGTTATCAGAAAATGCTTCATACCTTATCCTTTACTATTAAATCAATTCAACGGTGCAAAGGTACGCCGTTTCTTGTGCCCTCACAATCCCTTTTCTATGGCATTCGTGTACCATGAGTGTGGTATATTGCTGATTTTAATGGTTTTTGGAGCCTTTTTTGATGGAAAAGCAGTACCTTTGTACCCAAAAATTAAACGATGGCAATAGATAGTGCAATATTTCGTAGGAGTGAGTTGCTGCTGGGTAATGAGGCGATGGACCGCATTGCCCAAAAGCGTGTGATTATCTTTGGTGTAGGCGGCGTAGGCTCGTGGTGTGCCGAGAGTCTGGTGCGTAGTGGTATACGCCAGTTGACGATTGTCGACTCCGATCGCGTGTGCATCACCAACATCAATCGTCAGCTGATGGCCACCACCAAGACCGTTGGACAGGTGAAGGTGGATGCTCTGAAGGAGCGCCTGCTCAGCATCAACCCCAAGGCCGAGATTACCGCCCTGCAACAAATCTTCTCGGAAGAAACTGCCGAGAGTTTTGAACTCGATACCTATGATTATATTATCGACGCCATCGACTCGCTGAAAGACAAGGCTGCCCTTATCCTTTTGGCCTGCAAGACAAAGGCTAAGTTCTTTTCGTCGATGGGCGCTGCGTTGAAGCTCGATCCAACGCGCATCAAGGTCACTGAGTTTTGGAAAGTACAAGGCGACCCTCTGGCACGCGCCTTACGAAAGAAGTTCAAGTCACAGAAGCTATTCCCTAAACGCAAGTTCCAGTGCGTCTATAGCGATGAACTGCTGGAGAACCGCGGCCAGAACGCCACCTGTGGCACAGAGCAGTGTATGTGCCCCAAAGCAAAAAATGGTCCAGGCGACCAGAGTCTCCTGAACCATGAGTGGTGTTCTTCGAAAGCCCAGATTAACGGAACCTTAGCTCATATCACAGCCATCTTCGGCTTTATGCTGGCAGGTCTCGTTGTTCAGGACGCAACGGCAGAATAATCCTTATTTCTTGTTTGAAACGGGAGTGCCTTCGCTCTTTTTGGGGGCGTTCTTCACCTCCTTTGCCTCGTATTTAATCTTTTTGAATCCCTTGATGATGTTGTCGACATTGGTCTTGTCGGCATCATACTTGATGGTGACCATCTTGGTGCAGAGGTCGGTTTCAATGGCTTTGACGCCCTTTTCGAAGCGCAGGTTACTCTTGATCTTCTTCTCGCAATTCTCGCAGTGCATCTCAGGGTTGGTGGTCAGTACCACCGTCTTGATGTCCTTAGCCAGTGCAACCGTTGCGGTCAACATCATGGCGCTAAAGATAAATAACTTCTTCATTGTTTATTTGTTTTTGGATTAATACATTCTTCCTATATTCACGCGTATGCCGGCATAGAACATGGCCCCATGCACGGGTCCCCAAACCATGGTGGGGTCGAAAGTGCTGCTCCAAGGATCGACAGCATTAATGATGGATTGCTTCTGACGGAAACCTGTGAGGTTCTCGCCACCAATATAGACGGAGAAATGACGGAACCAGCGGGTGATTTGTGCCGATACCTGCTCGTAGCCGTGGAAGTGGCTGTCCCAGAGGGGAGCCCCCGAAGCGTCGGAAACGGGTGTCGGCATGCGTCCGCCACCATTCAACTGAAGGGTGGCATCAAACTGCCAGATGCCAAGTGGGGTCTTGTAGCTGGCAGTGACCAGTCCCTTGTATCGACTGGTTAGCGGCTTCTCCATCAACTCACCGCCATAGGTACTTTTCACATCATTCCAACGCCATGCTGCTGTCAGTTCCAAGCCTTGCACCACGGAGTAGGTGGCATCCACCTGAATGGTGTTCGAATACGATTTGCCGTCGAGGTTGCTCATGCGAATCTCAGCTGGATTACTGTCGTAGTCGATGATTGTCTGATTGCTAAAGTGCGTGTGATAATACTCAGCGTTCAGCTTCAGTGTTTTGCCGAACACGGGAATATAGAATGAGCTGCTGAGGCCAGAGTTCCAAGCCTCTTCTTGCTTCAGGTCGTCGATGACCAACTGGCGTCCACTGGCCAACAGGTTGTTGTTCTCGGCCAGGGCATGTACAGAACGATAGCCTTTGCCAAACGAAAGACGCAAGCTCACCACTTCGTTGGGCGATAGCTTCAGGTGGAAACGTGGTGTTACAAAGGTGCCGTAGCGACTACTATGGTCGGCTCTCAAGCCAGCCATCGCCACAACTTTTTCGTTCAGATTGTAGGTGTACTGGGCATAGATGCCAGGGGTCGTTTCTTTTGTGGCAGTCCACTTCTCGCCAATCACTGCTCCCTTCTCATTCAGATAGTCGTGGTTCAGCGAGAGACCAGCCGACAGACTATGCTGAGGCGTGAATGATGTCTCGAAGAGGAGTTGTGCATAGGCATTCTTTTCGTCCACGTTATAGGCCTTGTGACCATAGTTGGCGTCCAACTGATGCATCGAGGCGCTACCCATCACGGCAATGTTCGTTCCGTGTGCGGGGTCGAGGATAAAGGCGTGCTTCATATAACCCTCGTAGCGGTTGGTCTCTAAGCCTATTTTATATAAATGTGAAAGATGTGAGGTGTGTGACGTCTGTCCGCCTTCGCGCTTCTCCTTCATCAGGCCGATGCCACCATGAAAAATATAGTTACGTCCCTTCCAGTTCCAGCGGTTCTGCAGGTTCCATTGACGCACGTTGGCCTGGTCGAGAAAACCATCGTTGTTCTCATCGTGATGACCATAGTCGTCTTGATAGTGCGCCAGTAGCACCGTATTTAGTTTGTCGTTCAGATGGATGCTTGCATCGGCATTGGCATCCATACGACTCTTACTGTTGCCATAGACGTTTACCGTGATGCCCTCGTCGGCCTCTGGTTTCAGATACTCCACATCAATCTGTCCTGTGATGCTCTCGTAGCCGTTCTTTACCGACGAGGCACCTTTCGACACCTGAATGCCACTCATCCAAGGACCAGGCACATAGTCCAGCGCATAGGGCGCAGCCGCTCCGCGGAAGTTTGGCAGGTTCTCAGTGAGCATCTGCACATAGGTGCCACTCAATCCTAAAAGTTTGATTTGCTTGGCGCCAGTGGCAGCGTCGCTATAGTTCACGTCAACGGATGGGTTGGTAGTGAAGCTCTCGCCAAGGTTGCAACAGGCGGCCTTGAACAACTCCTCTTTTTGAATCATCACACCATTCACGGCGCCTCCCATCTTGCGAGTGCCGGCTCGGCGTGAAGTGATAGTCACGTCGTCCAGTTTCTGTGTTTTCGTAATGGTGGTATCTGTCTGCTGGAGCGTCGTTTCTTGTCCCATAGCAGGCAGACAAAGCATCATGATGATGCTTGTCAGAATATGTTTCATGCTTTTTCTATGTTTGTTTCTTTGTGTGAATATGATACAATGACTTTTCTGGGCAACGTCACGACGATGCTCAGAGATGTTAGATACTCATATCAAAGAATCAAATCAGCAATATTCGGATGAAGTTCAAGTAGGCGCGAGGCTTACCCCTCCACACCTGTGGCATGAACCGTTGTGGTGCCTTGTGTTCCGTAAGTGTTGGCCATCCTGTCACAAGACTCGGCAGGAAGGTCAGCAAGGGTTGCACCACATGGAAGTTGGGCTTGACGGTCTTAGCTGTTTCCGTAGGCGACAACTCCACATGCTGCATCGTGACACAGCAGAAGTTCTGGTTGCAATGCGCATCGTGCATGGCCTCGCTGCTGAGCACGGTGAGAATCTTCATCCTTCCCGTGTGGTGGCAGTGCATGATGTTAACGCCACTTCCGATGAGCAATAGGAGCATCGAAAGCAGCATCGACAGGCCGATGTGAAAGCATTTCTTCATTCTTTTGTGTTGTTTGCGGGTGCAAAGTTATGACATTTTCCTCTTACTCGCAAGAAACAAACGTTAATAAACAAAAATATGAAGAGGTCTACTGTTGGCCATCTGCAAGGAAAAAAGTGTTTGTTGCCTATTTCGGACGCAGGGCCACGCGCTTCGACTGACCAATAGCACCAGCAGGACACACCAGACGGCACAGATGGCAGCCCACGCAGCGGGTGCCAACGAGTCGCGGACGCCGACTGTCATGGTCGAAGACGATGGCCTGGTGACCGCCATCGTTGCACGACATCTCACAGCGGCCGCATCCCACGCACAACTCATGGTTGAACTTCGGATATACGATGGTATCGCGATTGAGCGAGTCGGGCTTCAGGAACAGTGGCAGTGACTCGCCAACGAGTGGAGCGAGCGACTTCAGACCACGCTTAGCCAGATAACGACGCATACCCAGCACCAGGTCGTCGATGATGCGATAGCCATACTGCATGACGGCGGTACACACCTGAACATTGCTGCATCCTAGTTGGATGAACTCCAGGGCGTCACGCCAGGTCTCTATGCCTCCAATGCCACTCAATACGGGCTTCTCTGGCATCTGTGCCAGTTCCAGCACATGGCGCAGGGCAATGGGACGGACGGCACGTCCTGAATAGCCCGAGATGGTGCGCTGACCAGCCACCTCTGCACCAGTATCCATCGTCACCGATTTGATGGTGTTGATGGCCGAGATGGCGTCGGCACCTGCCTGCAGACAGGCCTCGGCAGGTTCTGTGATATGGGTGATGTTGGGCGTCATCTTGGGGATAACGGGAATCTTCACGTTTCGCTTCACGCAGGCCGTATAGGTCTTTACCAGTTCAGGACTCTGTCCCACGTCGCTACCCATGCCCTTGTGCTTCATCTGCGGACACGAGAAGTTCAGTTCTACGGCATCACAGCCAGCCTCCTCGGCCATCTTGGCCAGTGATATCCATTCCTCTTCAGTCTGTCCCATGATGCTGGCCACCACCACCTTTGTAGGATAGTCACGTTTCAGTCGGCGCAGGATGTCAAAGTCCATCTCCACAGGGTTCTCACTCAACTGCTCCATGTTGCGGAAACCATAGAAATCACCATGGGTGGCATTGTTATGCATCGCATCGAATCGTGGCGACACTTCCTTGATCTCCTGCAAGCAGATGGTCTTGTAGAAGACGCCTGCCCATCCAGCATCGAAGGCATGAGAAACCATCTCGTAGTTCGTACACACAGCCGATGAGGCCAGGAAGAACGGATTCTCGCACTTGATGCCACAGAAGGTGATGTCGAGTGGTGGATACTGGCTCTCGTCAACGTCGTCCTTGTGGATGGCATGCACCATCTCCTTGATGCGGATGGGCCAGTTATAGTGGATACAGGCCTGCTCGGCGCGCTCCAGGTCGCCGTCGCTGCAGTCCTTCACCCATTGTAGGGCGGGCTTGTGGTTATCAAAGCGGATGGCACGGATGGCGCGTGCAGGGTCGCCTGTTTTGCAGGCTTTGGTGCAGGGAGCATCCTGGCAGAGCAGACAGCGGTTGGCCTCTTCATAGATGTTCACCTTCCTTACCTTGACGCCCTTCAGGTGAATCTGGTCGTTCTCCAGCGATTCGATGATGGCCAGCGACTCAATGTTTTCTATGCCGGCCTCTGCGAGTACCTTGCGACCGCCCTGAAACTCCTTCTCAATAATGAAGCCCATGCCCACAATCTCGGCACCAGCCTGACGACATAGGTCAACAATGCCCATTCCTGTGTTGCCATAGGCCAGGAAGTCATCAATGAAAAGCACACGATCCTCGGGCGAGAGATACTCGCGACTGATAACCAGCGTATAGTCATTCTGCTTGGTAAACGAGTGTACCTTCGTCGAATAGAACCTCCCCATTGTCGACGTCTTTTTCTTCTTTGCAAAGACCACGGGCAGTTCCATCGTGTAGCCCAGCATAACGGCTGGTGCGATGCCCGATGCCTCAACAGTCAGTATCTTAGTGGGTCTGGCCTGCGCAAAGCGGTTCATAAATTCCACTGCCACCTGTTTCATCAGGTAGGGGTCCATTTGGTGGCTCACAAACCTATCCACCTTCAATATGCCACCTTCCAGACAATGTCCATCCTGCAAAATGCGGTTAATCAAGGTCTTCATAGTTCTAACGTTTTTAGTTTCTGTGGCAAATATAGTGAAAAAAGTGGAAACATCAGACTTTTTTCTTTGAAAAAATAAACAAAGATGCAAGACTGTTTTTATATTTGTCATCAGAGCGCCTGGAACAACTGCTCCAAAGCCTGAAGGAGGACAGCGCGAGGCGTGCCAACGTTGAGGCGCATGAAGCCAGAGCCGCCGATGCCAAACATGGCACCATCGTTCAGGGCCAGGTGGGCATGGTTGACAAAGATGTCTACGAGCGCATCGTGACTGAGTCCCAGGGCGCGACAGTCGAGCCAGACAAGGAAGGATGCCTGTGGGCGCCAAGGCTTTATCTGAGGCAGATGCTCCCTGCAGTAGTCCTCCACGAAGCGGATGTTATCCTCGATATAGCTGAGCATCTGCTGGCGATAGTCCTCTCCCTGCGTATAGGCTGCGATGGTGGCAATAGGCGAGAATAGAGGCGGGTCGTTGAGTTCGTTGGCCTCGAGCCAGGTATAGAAGCGGCGACGCAGCGAGTCGTTGGGCACAATGGCATAGCTACTCACGATGCCAGCGATGTTAAACGTCTTCGAGGGAGCGCCGAAGGTGATGCTGATCTGGGCAGCCTCGTTGCTCACTGAGGCGAAGGGAATATGCTTGTTGCCAAAGAGTGCCATGTCGGCATGAATCTCGTCGGAAATGACAATGATGTTGTGCTCGAAGCAGAAATGAGCCAGTCTTTGCAATGTTTCCTTTGGCCAGCATACGCCAGCAGGGTTGTGTGGATTACTCAGAATCAGCAGTCGGCACTTGTCGTCGACAACCTCGGCCAACTGCTCAAAGTCCATCTCGTAGGTTCCATCCACCTCTTTCAGGGGGTTATAGACCACCTTGCGTCCATTACCTTGGGGCGTCAGGCGGAAAGGATGATAGACGGGAGGCTGGATAATCACCTTCTCGTCCTCCTTCACAAATACGTTGATGGCCATGCCGATGCCCTTCACGATTCCTGGGATATAGGTGAGCCATTCGCGCTTCACCTCCCATTGATGATGGTCGCGAATCCACTGGATGATGCTGGTCCACAACTCATCGGGCACCACCGTATAGCCAAACAACGAATGCTCCAAGCGTTGACGCAGGGCGTCCGTGATAAACTGAGGCGTTTCAAAGTCCATGTCGGCCACCCACAGGGGCAGCAAGTCATCACGTCCATAACGCTCCTTGAGTACCCCATGCTTCAAGTCGCCACTGCCCGTACGATCAATAATCTTATCGAAGTCGTATGTCATGCGAGTGCCTGTTTGATGTCTGCGAGAATATCCTCTTTGTCTTCCAATCCTATAGACAGACGGATGGTGGTCTGATGTACGTCCATCTCATTCAGTTGCGCCTCAGGGAAGTTGCCGAAGATAGTTGAGGCCGGATGGATGGCCAGCGTGCGACTGTCGAAGAGGTTCGTGGCGCGATGTACCAGTTTTAAACGGTTCAGAAAACGGAAACACGCCTCTTTTGAATCCAGGTCGATGGTGAACATAGCACCTGCCGTTGGTCCAAACTGCTGTTGGGCGAGGGCGTGATAGGGGTTGCTGTCCAGCCCCACATAGTTCACTTTCACCACCTTACTTAACTCCTGCGCCAGCCACAAGGCGTTGCTAGCCTGACGCTGATAGCGCACGTCGAGTGTTTCCAGTCCCAGCGTTTGCATATAGGCAGCCTGTGGTGTCATGTAAGCCCCCAGGTTGAACAGCAGTTCATATTTCAACCGCTTGTTGATCTCAGGGAAGGTGCCATAGTCGATGACCAGTCCACCCAGCGACGTGCCGCCCCCTGAGAGATACTTCGTGCTCGACACCACCTCCACGTCAACGCCCAATGTTTTCAGGTTCGTTTCTGTGAAAGGAATGACTGTAGAGTCAGCAATCACGGGCACACCCTTGCTGTGGGCAATCTCGGCAATAGCCTTCAGGTTGGCCACCTCCAATTGTGGGTTGGTCACCACCTCAAGAAACACTGCACACGTCTTGTCGTCGATAGCCTTGGCCACAGCCTCCACGTTGGTGAGGTCACGTAGTCGTGGCTCCACGCCAAAGCGCTTAAGGGTGGTGGTGATGAGGGCCAGCGTGTTGCCAAACAGATGGCGTGACGACACGATGTTCTTACCCTGCTCGCTCACTGCCAGCAGGGTGTTACTGATAGCAGCCATACCCGAGTTGAAGGCCGTCACGTGGTCGGCCCCCGTCAGCGCCTTCACACGCTGCTCGAAGTTGGTCACTGTGGGATTTTCTACACGTGCGTAGTCGGGTGCCTTGATGCGATTACAAAAGGCATCCGCCATCTCGGCCGCATCCTCAAACTCGAACGCCACGTTATTATAAACAGGTACGGCCAGCGCTCCGTAGACATCTGGCCGTACATATGGGTTATTTATTGCAATTGTCTGTTTGTTCATCCTTACCAATTTTTCTACCTCTTAGTCTTTGTATTCTGAATCTTTTTACCTTTTTAGATATAGAACTCCGACGAGTCTATCAAGCCCGCTCGCAGGGCGTATTTCACCACCTCGTGGGCCGTGTTGATGCCCAACTTGCGAAAAATGTTCTTGCGGTGGGTGGTGATGGTGTGTATGCTCGAGAAACGCTCGTTGGCAATCTCCTTGGTGGTCTTACCCTGAGCAATGGCCTTCACAATCTCCACCTCGGTGGCTGTCAGCACGCTGGGCTGTTCCTCTTCCTCGTTGTGCTGACTGATAATCACCTCCAGGGCGCGCTGACTGATAAAGCGCTGATGGCGACCAACGGCCTCCAGCGCCTCGCGCACCTCCTGTAGTGGTCCGTCCTTGAAAATGATGCTGAACTGATGCGACGAATAGACCATCCTGCGCAGGAAGCGCGGCGTGAGTTCCTCGCTGACGAGAATCCAGTCGGACAATGAGAATCGTTCTGCGACAATCAGGAGCTGATCTTCGTCGGAGAAGTCAAACAAGGTGTAGTCCAGAATCACCACGGCACTCTCGTGCTCCTTGAGCAATTCCACCAGTCCGGCCTTGTCCGAGGCCTTATACACCACGTTCTCCTCGTCCTTCTTCAGAAGGCTCTCCAACGCGAAGCGCGTCAGTTCCTGATTGTCTGCAAGAATGAATTTTCCCATCAATTATCTAATTTTCATGCAAAAGTACGAAATTCTCTTTAAATATTGTCCAATGCCTGCGACAAATCTTCGATGATATCGTCGATATGCTCTGTTCCGATGCTCAGGCGCACGGTTGAAGGCGTGATGTGTTGCTCGGCCAGTTCCTCAGGCGACAACTGCGAGTGGGTGGTGGTGTAGGGGTGAATCACCAGACTCTTCACGTCGGCCACGTTGGCCAGCAGCGAGAAGATTTGCAGCGCATCGATAAACTTCCACGCCTCTTCCTGTCCGCCCTTGATCTCGAAGGTGAAGATAGAGCCGCCGCCGTTGGGGAAGTACTTCTGATACAGTTTATGGTCGCGATGGTCGGCCAGAGCAGGGTGGTTCACCTTGGCCACCTTGGGGTGCTTAGCCAGGAAGTCGACCACCTTCAGTGCGTTCTCCACATGGCGCTCCACACGTAGACTCAGCGTCTCGACACCCTGCAGCAGGATAAAGGCGTTGAAGGGCGAGATGGCAGCACCAGTATCGCGCAGGACGACGGCACGGATACGGGTGACGTAAGCGGCTGCACCTACAGCATCAGCAAACACGATGCCGTGATACGAGGGATCGGGCTTCGAGAGGGTGGGGAACTTGTCGTTCTGCTTCCAGTCGAACTTGCCGCCATCCACAATCACGCCGCCCAGGCTGGTGCCATGGCCGCCCAGGAACTTGGTGGCAGAATGAACAACAATGTCTGCACCATGCTCCAAGGGACGGATGAGATAAGGCGTTCCAAAGGTATTATCGACAATAAACGGGATGCCGTGCTTGTGGGCCACAGCGGCCACACCCTCCAGGTCGAGCACGTCAGAGTTGGGGTTGCCGAAGGTCTCGGCATACACTACCTTGGTGTTAGGTTTGATGGCTGTCTCCAGTGCGTCGAGGTCGTTCACGTTGACAATCGTGTTACTGATGCCCTGAGTGGCTAAGGTATGGGTAATCAGGTTGTAAGAGCCGCCATACAGGTTATCGGCAGCCACGATATGATCGCCAGCCTGCACAATGTTCTGCAGGGCGTAGGTGATGGCAGCAGCACCAGAAGCCACAGCCAGACCAGCCACACCACCCTCGAGGGCAGCCACACGATCTTCGAATACGCCCTGGGTCGAGTTGGTCAGTCGACCATATATATTACCTGCGTCGCGCAGGCCAAAGCGGTCGGCAGCGTGCTGCGAGTTGCGGAACACATAACTGGTGGTCTGATAAATGGGCACGGCGCGAGCGTCGGTTGCAGGGTCAGCCTGTTCCTGGCCTACGTGGAGTTGCAAAGTCTCAAAACGGTAATTCTTGTTCTGTGCCATAATCTTTTTCCTTTCTTTTATTTTAGTTTTACTTATGTTTTGTTTTCTGGGTGCAAAGTTACGGCAAAAAGAAATATCTTCCAAATTTCTGCTGAAATCCAGAAGATATCCCTAAATTCTTCATTTTGACTTTTCTTCTATTCTAATTCGGTCCCTAAAAACAGAGTCAAACAGAATATCATTCTAAAAAGTGGCCTTTTTGAGTGTGTTTAGCCTGCTTTTGTAGCATTTCCTAGAACACTGCCTTCACTATCTTACATACATTATCAGGTCTGGCCATCGTATAATAATGGATGGCAGGCACCCCATGCGCCAGCAGGTCGCGACTCTGCTGGATGGCCCATTCAATGCCCACCTGATAGGTGGCCTCAGGCGTCTTGGCCTTCGCTATCTCGCTCACCAGCTCCTGAGGAATGTCGATATGGAACGAGCGTGGCAGCAGGTCAATCTGTCGCTGACTGGATATCGGTTTCAGTCCAGGCACCACAGGGATGGTGATGCCCGCTTGGCGCAGACGGTCGACAAACGCATAGAACTTCTGGTTGTCGAAGAACATCTGCGTCACGATATAGTCGGCCCCAGCCTCCACCTTCTCCTTCAGGTGCTGAATGTCCGTATCCAGGTTAGCCGCCTCAAAGTGCTTCTCAGGATAGCCGGCCACGCCAATACAAAAGTCCGTCGACAGTCCCTTCTTCACCGTGGGGTCCAGATACTGACCACGGTTCAGGTTGCGAATCATCGTTACCAGTTCAGCGCTGTGACTGAAGCCGTCGGCCTCAGGGATGAAGTAGCGCTGACCAGGCAAGGCGTCGCCACGCAGGGCCACCACATTCTGAATACCCAGGAAGTGGAGGTCCAGCAGTTCGCTCTCAACACGCGACTGAGAGGCGCCGCCACAGATCACGTGAGGCACCACCTCTAGGTCAGGATAGCGACGGATGATGGCACCCACGATGGCCGTCGTACTGGGGCGCTTGGCCACTGTCATCTGCTTAAACGTGCCATCAGCATTAGGCACATACTCCACCTCGTCGCGATGGCAGGTTACGTTGATGAACGGCGGCTGAAACTGCATCAGCGGTTCAATGCTGTCGTACAGCCTACTCACGTCGCTGCCCTTGAGAGGCGGCACAAGTTCAAAACTGGCGAACGGTCGCTGAGAACTATTGATGATGTCGATGACTTTCATATCGTTGTTATTTTCTTTATCGTTTTCGTTACTTTGCAATATATTTCGAGAGCAGCTGCTCACCCTCGTCCAGACTGATGCCACGACGCTGGCAGTAGTCGGCCAATTGCGCCTCGTCAATACGTCCCACAGGGAAGTAGCGCGCCTCAGGATGCGTGATGAACAGGCCACAGATGGCCGTCGATGGCTGAATAGAGTAGTGGTCGTTCAGGGTGACGTTCATCTGGCGTTCAGCATCCAACTCGTCGAACACGATGCGCTTCAGCGAGTGGTCAGGACAGGTGGCATAGCCAAAGCCCACCCTGAGGAGCGATGGCATGTCGGCTTGCGCCATGATGGTCTTTTGCAGCCATTCAGCACACGCCTCAGTCAGACGGGCACAGATGGCGTGACTCATCAGTCGCTCCCCCTCGTCCTCAGGCTTTACCTTTGGCTGACAGGCAATGACGAAGAGTCCGATGGGCGTTGCCTCTTTTGTGTCGAAGTAGTCGGCCAGGCAGAGATAGTGGCCAGCGGCACTCTGACTGCGTAGCATGGGCATCACCTTGCCGCTTTCCAGTACGATGTCGTTGCCCTGGCGCTTGGCCGCCTCAAAACGATGGAGCACCTCCAGGCGGATGCTGTTGTTCTCGATGGCCTTGGCCAGGTAGTCCTGACCATCCTTCAGGGTGCGCTCAGCCTCAGGGTTCACCAATAGCTGCTGCAGCGTCTCGCCCTTAAAGCCCCAGAACAGCAGGAACATGCGCCAGTCGATGAGGGGCAGGAGGTCGGATGTCTGAGGGACGATGTTTGAGGGACAAGAGAGATGAGAGGTGAAAGATGCGAGCTGAGGCGCCTTCGCGTTGGCCTCGGCATAGGGTGTCAGAGGGGCATGATGTTCCTCGTAGGCCTCTCTCAGTTCCTGCTGCTCAGCCTTGATCTGCGCAATGGTAGTGGTGGCATCCATCTGCAGGTGCTTGGCAATGAGCGATGTCTGCGAGGCATCGCCGCCATAGGCCACGCAACCCTCATAGAGTGGCGCCAGTTTCACAGCCGTATGAACCGTCGATGTGGTGGCACCACCCACCACGATGGGCACACGCAGTCCCTCGCGTTGGAATAGCATGCACAGCTGTTCCATCTCCTTCAGCGATGGTGTGATGAGGCCACTCACGCCCACCAGACAAGGCTGGCGCTTCCTGGTCTCCTCCAGTATGGTTTCGTTGGGCACCATCACCCCCAGGTCAACAACCTCGAAACCGTTACAGTTGAGCACGATGCTCACAATATTCTTTCCTATGTCGTGCACGTCGCCGTTGGCAGTGGCCAGCACCACGCACGGCCGTTCCTCTTTCTGGGCCCCTCCCTCTGCGTCGATAAAGGGTTGCAGATGGGCCACGGCCTCCTTCATCACCTTGGCCGACTTCACCACCTGGGGCAGGAACATCTTACCTTCGCCAAACAGTTGGCCGATGTGCTCCATGGCCTGCATCAGTGGCTGTTCAATCACGTCGATGGGGCGACCATATTTCTGCAAAGCCTCAGGGATATCCTCTGCCAGGTGCTCGCTCACGCCCTTGCTCAGGGCATAGAGCAGTCGCTCCTCAATGCTTTTGGTGCGCCATGAGTCAACAACTGCTGTCGCTGCGCCAGTCGTCTCGTTGGCCGAGGCGAGTACTGCTGCCGCCATGTCGATGAGTCGCTCAGTGGCTCCATCGTCCGTGTTCAGTATCACGTCCTCCACTGCCTTCAGCAGCGTAGGGTCAATATCGTCGTACACCTGCAGCATGCCAGGGTTCACAATACCCATGTCCAGTCCTGCACGGATGGCGTGGTAGAGGAAGGCCGAGTGCATGGCCTCGCGCACCTTGTTGTTGCCACGAAAGCTGAACGACAGGTTACTCACGCCGCCACTGGTCTTGGCCCCAGGCAGGTGTTCCTTAATCCATGCCACAGCCTTGATAAAGTCCACACCATAGTTCTGGTGTTCCTTCAGTCCTGTGCCCACCGACAGGATGTTCACGTCGAAGATGATGTCCTGAGGTGGGAAGCCGATGCCTGTCAGCAGGTTGTAGGCACGCTCGGCAATGGCAATCTTACGTTCGAAGGTCGTGGCCTGACCCTCCTCGTCGAAGGCCATCACCACCACGGCGGCTCCCAGTCGG
The DNA here is from genome assembly GCF_023204875.1 of Prevotella sp. E15-22. NCBI lineage: Bacteria > Pseudomonadati > Bacteroidota > Bacteroidia > Bacteroidales > Prevotellaceae > Prevotella > Prevotella sp. E15-22. Next base: position 3,152,952 of record NZ_CP096247.1, on the reverse strand, counting down.
CGCAGTTCCCTGGCCTTACTGATAAAGCTCTCCTCGCCGTTCTTCAGGCTGATCGAGTTGACGATGCACTTACCCTGCGCGTTCTTCAGTCCAGCCAGGATAGTGTCCCAGTCGCTCGAGTCGATCATCAGTACTGAGCGACACACGGCAGGGTCGTTGGCAATATAGCGACAGAAGGTCTGCATCTCCTCCTTGCTGTTCAGCATGGCATCGTCCATGTTGATGTCGATGATGGCAGCACCACCTTCTATTTGGTGACGGGCCACGGTCATGGCCTCTTCATATTTCTTTTCGGCTATCAGGCGTGCAAACTTCCTCGAGCCGGCCACGTTGGTGCGCTCGCCCACGTTGGTGAAGTTCTGCGTCTGCTTGTCCACCAGCAGGGGCTCCAGTCCAGAGAGCCATAGCTTCGAGTTGAGCGACGAGGCCTTGGCTTGCGATATGTCTCTGGGTTTCAGGCCTTTCAGGGCCTCGCTGATGGCGTGGATATGCTCCTCGTTGGTGCCACAGCAGCCACCAGCGATGTTGATGAGGCCGTCCTCTGCCATCTGGCGTATATGACTGGCCGTATAGCTGGGCAACTCGTCGTACTCGCCCATCTCGTTGGGCAGTCCGGCATTGGGATGCAACGACAGATATACAGGGATGCGCTTGGCCAGCAGTTCGACAAAGGGTCGAAGGTCTGTCACGCCAAACGAGCAGTTCAGTCCAAAGCTCAGCAGGTGGGGGTAGTGGCACACACTGATGAAAAAGGCCTCCAGCGTCTGACCTGTCAGGGTGCGTCCGCTGCGGTCGTTGATGGTGGCCGACACCATCACAGGTATCTCGCTGCCCGTCTCCTCGTTCAGTTGCTGAATGGCATAGAGTGCTGCCTTGGTGTTCAGGGCGTCGAAGCAGGTCTCCACCAACAGAACGTCGGCCCCACCGTCCATGAGTCCCTTGGCCTGTTCGTGATACACGGCCGCCATCTCGTCGAACGATGTGGGTCTGTAGCCTGGCTCGTTCATGTTGGATGCCAGCGAGAGCGACCTCGCCGTGGGACCCATCGAGCCTGCCACAAAGACTGGCCTCTCTGTGCAACTGTCGGCCACCTCACGGGCTATCCTGGCACCTTCCTTCGCCATCTGATAGGCCACCTCCTCGCACCCGTACTCATGCTGACTGATACGGTTCGACGAGAAGGTGTTGGTGGCAATGATGTCGGCACCTGCCTCCACATACAGTCGGTGAATCTCCTTAATCACCTCTGGTGCCGTCAGACTCAGGATGTCGTTGTTGCCTGTCAGTGATACTGGCCACTGTGCAAACTGGCCTCTTTGATAATGCTCTGGGGTCAGTCCAAACGACTGAATCTTCGTGCCCATGGCACCATCCAAAATCAATATCTTTTCTTTTAAAAGCGCTTCTATTTTCATTCTTATCTTCTGCAGAGTGATAAAATCACGTTGCAAAGTTATAAAAAACAGCGAAAAATATCAAATGTTTTGCATAATTCAGAAAATATTTCTAATTTTGCGCCCATTAAAGAATATATCTCTAAGCATGGCGCTTAAACCTTATATTCACAGAATAAAACTCTAAAAGGCTCAGAGAAAAATAGTAAGAAGATGGCAGATATTTTAGACGAAACCGATCTGCAGATACTGAAAACGCTGCAGAAAAATGCGAAGTTAACCACCAAGGAGTTGGCCGATGCCGTGCATCTGACGCCCACGCCCGTTTTCGAGCGCCAAAAGCGCCTGGAGAAGAAGGGTTACATCAAGAAGTATGTGGCCATCCTCGACCCAGAGAAGCTGAATCAGGGTCTGCTGGTATTCTGCAAAGTGAAGCTCCAGCAGATTAACCACGAGATTGCCGACTCGTTTGTGCGTCGCATCCAGCGCATCCCTGAGGTCACTGAGTGCTACAACACCTCTGGTGCCTACGACTATCTGCTCAAGGTGCGTGCTCGCGACATGAAGCAGTATCAGGAGTTTGTGCTCAACAAACTTGGCGAGATCGAGAGTCTTGCCTCCATCGAGAGCACTTTCGTGATGAGCGAGGTGAAGCAGAACTACGGCATCAATATCTGATTCTTTGAACTTTTCTGACAATAGCGCCTCTGAGATTTAAAAATTCTGAGCCAAAAATTTTTTCTGTGCGTACAGGCGAAATATGAGCATGTTTATAAATCGTTGAAAATGAGAGGCTTACGAAATTAGCTCGAAAAGTGTAAAGATTTAGAACGCAATCGAATATTCGTTTAGGTTGTAACGGAGCCTGAGTTACACTGCAACGGAGGCTGTTTTGCATGGTAAAACAGCATGAGTTGCATCGTAAAACAGCCTCCGTTGCATCCTAAAATCGATAGGGGCCCCTCAAAAGGTCATTTTTGACCCATTTTTGCGTTCTAGTTTGCATTTTTTCAGAACCCCTTTTTTCGGCAGTATTTCTTTACAATGAACAATGAACAATGTACAATGTACAATGAATAAACGTGTGGCGGACGTTTGATGGGTTGAAGTCCTCCTTAGGCAAGGAGGGTTGGGTGGTTGTGAAAAAAGAAATATAAGTTAGTTGATGAAAGAAGAAATAAGTTTTATAATGAGAAGAAGATAAAAAGAAGAAAAAAAGTAGTACCTTTGTGTAAGTTTTCTGTTTTTCATGCGACTGATAGAGCAAAGTGTCAAATGAAACAAAGGATGAAATGAACCAAAATGAATTAGAACAGCAGTTCGTGAACCTCATGGACAACCACAAGCAGATGGTCTATAAAGTCTGCTTGATGTATGCCAACGACGATGAAGGCATCAGCGACCTCTTCCAAGAAGTGGCACTGAACCTGTGGAAGTCGTTCCCCCACTTCCGTGGCGATTGCAAACCATCAACGTGGGTCTATCGCGTCAGTGTGAACACCTGTATCTCGCACCTGCGCCATGAGCGCACACAGCCCCAGATGGTGACCCTGACGATGTCGATGGCAGACCTCTTTCCTGACGAGCAGGAGCGCGAACAGCTGCGAGAACTCTATCAACTGATCAACCGACTGGGCGAATTGGAACGCGCGCTGATTCTGCTGTGGCTCGATGACAGGTCGTATGAGGAAATGGCTGAGATGCTTGACATATCGGTCTCGAATGTGGGAGTGCGCATCAACCGCATCAAGGCGAAACTCAAGCAGATGTCTAACAACTAAAAAACAGAAAGAACAATGGAACTACAAGAATTAAAACAGAAATGGACAATGCTCAACGACCGTCTGTCGAAGAGCGAGGTATATAACAAGCAGGTGCTGATGGAGACCATCAAGGGCCATAACAAGTCGACCTATGAGCAACTGTCAAAACAGGGCATCTTCAACTTCCTGGCAACGCTGTTTGTGGCAGCCTTCGTGGTGCCCCTGCTTCATGAGAAGGGCATCTTCCACGCCCCCTCATTCTATATCCTTGAGGCTGTCTGCGTGCTGGGCGTGCTGATGGTGGTATGCCGACTCTTCCTCACCAGTAAGTTGAACGTGGTTGAGGCGCCAGGCAAGCAGCTCAAGGCACTCGTCAACTATAAGCGCTGCTTTGTGTATGAGTCGGTCATAGGCACTCCCCTGGCTGCTTTCGGCATCTGCATCACGCTCTATCTGGAGCATGTGGCCTCGCCCCTTGGCATCTTCTTCGTGGCCCTCGGCTTCTTTTCTGGCCTCTTCTGTGGCTGGATTGGATGGCGCAGACACAAGAGCACCATGCAGGAGGTTGAGAAGAATCTGCAGGAACTCAAAGAGCTTGAGTCGTAAGATACGTCTTATGGCTTTTTATGATAATCCTCTATGTTGTCCCTGCTGAACACGATGGTGTCGGCATGCGTGATGGAGCCAGCGGCGAAGTAACCCAGACAGCCGCCTGAGATGTTGCTGTGGGGGTTGGCGCCGTGGTATTGGCCAGAGCCCAACTCAGACAGGTAGTTATAGACCTTGGGGTCGACAGCCATCAGCGTGACAGTGACCCTGTCGCCATCATAGAGGATGCGATCCCAGTCCTTCTCATCGTCCTCGTCCATCTTTTTCTCGCTCATCAGCATCCAGTCCATGATGATGGTGCCTGGCGGACAGCCACGGTCGTCGAACAGGTCCCAACTGAAGGGGGCCGTCTGGCGCTTGTCCTTCAGGTGGGGATGATGCGAGAGGCGATGCATCCTGAACCAGTAGTAATTACGCACATCGGGCTGGGGGTCAACACCCGTCATCTCGTAGCACAGCATGCGCTCGCCCATCATCGGCATCCACGAGAACTCAGACGTGTTGATGATGGCTGCTGGGGGCATGGTGGACGAGGCTTTATACTGCACGCCCTCGAAGAACATGTTAAGGAAATAGGTGTTGCCAGGCTCGCCAGGAACGGGCGAGAAATAGCGGTTGGTGGCTTCATCATAGGTGAGCTCGGTGGTGAGTCCGTCGTCGCCGTTGATGGTGATATAGGCGCCAGGCAGACAGCGCGAGTGGACAGAGTCGGTGACCGATCTGCTGCGACTCACAGTGACCCATCGGCCTTCGTTAGTTACCTGGCCCTCGATCACCACCACAGGGTCCTCCTCGTGGAAGTCGAAGTCAATCTCCTTGGTGCAGGCGCTAAGCAGCGCTGCTGCTATCATTAAAAAGAATATCTTTCTCATATCGAATCAATATTTCAGGGTGAACGAAACGGAGGGCACGATGCCAAAGAGCGAGGTCTGCTCTACCTTGGTGCCCGATGCTTTCTTGTCGTCGTTTGAGAAACGGATGACGTAGGGGTTGTAGCGGTTGTAGGCGTTATAGACGCCAAACGACCAGATGTGGGTGGCCTTGCCGTGCTTGCGAGTGTAGTTGGCACTGAGGTCCAGTCGATGGCAGGCTGGGGCGCGATAGCTGTTGCGCTCGCTGTACGAATAGAACGTGTTGCCAAACATGTCGTACTTGGCCGTAGGGGCACTCAGGGCCTGACCCGTGTTATAGTGCCAGGTGGCAGCCACATCCCAGCAGGGCGACAGCTGATACATGCCCACGATGGACAGGTCGTGGCGACGGTCGTTCGATGCCGTATACCATCGGCCGCCGTTGATGCCTTCAATCTTGTTCTCCGACCATGCCAGCGTATAGGATATCCAACCCGTCAAGGGACCGTCGTTCTTGTGGGCGCAGAGCTCCAGTCCGTAGGCACGCCCCTTGCCGCCCAGGATGATGCGCTCCACCTCGATCTCAGAAAAGAAGAACTTGCCATCACGGAAGTCATACACGTTGTCGATGGTCTTATAGTAAGTCTCGGCCGAGAAGTCGTAGGCGCCGTTCCTGGTGATGCCTGTCCAGCCCAGCGACACCTGGTTGGCCTGCTCAGGTTTCACGATGTTGCTCGACATGAGGTAGCGACTGAAGGGCATGCCCGATGCGCCGTTGTTGATGGCGTGCACATCCTGCGATGTGCGACTGTAGCCTATCTTCAGGTTGTGCTGGGCGCCCAGACTGATCTTGGCGCTGAGGCGTGGCTCTATGTCGGCATAGGTCTTCACGATATGCGAGCTGCTGGGGTTGGTGGTATTGGTGATGTTGCCGTCGGCATCAATCTCATAGTAGGGCGCGCCACCCAGTACTGAGAAGAGGTGCAGACGGGCACCAGCCTGCAACTCGAGGGCATCGCTGATGGTCCAGTCGTCGCCAATCCACAGGGCGCCTGTCAGGGCGTTGCGCTTCTCGCGCTCGTGCAGTTCTATGATGTCCCATTCGGCCGACTGCACCTGAAGGTACGAGCCTTCCAGTCCGTAGTTCATGCGATGATGGCCGTCGATGGTCCAGGTGTGCTGGTGGTTCAGCGTGGCATGGCGGATAAAGCCTTTCATGGTGTAGTCCATGCTCATCACGTCCATGCCTATATGACTGCTGAAGTCGCTATAGATAAGTTTTGTGTTGGCATAATACTGATCGCTGAAGGTGTGCAGCCAGTTGGCCGTGGCCGTGGTGTTGCCCCACTTCATGAACATCAGGTCTTCCAGTCCCATGTTGTCGAAGCCGTGGAAGAACGACAGCGCCAGCACGTCCTTCTGCGTCAGGTGGAAGTTCAGGCGCACGTTGGCATCATAGAAATGCAGGGTGTTGTTCTTATATTCGTCGGTGGCCTTGAGAAACAGGTCGAGATACGAACGACGACCAGAGACGAGGAACGACGACTTGCCTTCTTGTATGGGGCCTTCGGCCATCACCTTGGCCGACAGCAGGCCGATGGTGCCGCCATAGTGATAGTCGTACATGTCGCCAGAGCGCGTGCTGATGTCGAAGACGGATGATGAGCCGCCACCAAACTGTGCTGGCACCATACCTTTATAGAGGGCGCCACTCATCAGGGCGTCGTCGTTGAACGTCGAGAAAAGGCCCATCAGGTGGCCTGCATTATAAACGGTGGCCCCATCCAGCAGTATCAGGTTCTGGGCTGCCGTGCCGCCACGCACCTGATAGCCGCCAGAGCCTTCGCTCTCGCTCTTCACGCCAGGCAGCAGTTGCAAGCTCTTGATAATATCTTTCTCGCCAAAAAGCGAGGGTACTTTTGCCAGTGTGGCTATCTCCACTTTCTCTACACCTATCTGCACCTCGTCCATTCGCTTCTGAACGGAGCGCGAGGTGATGGTCACTTCCTGCAGGTCTTTCTCGCGTGCAATGTCTGACGCCTCCTGAGTCATGCCTGGAAGTGGTGCTACGGCCGCCACTGCAGCCGTTAACCTGAAAATCATCTTTTTAACTAATACTTTCATTTTTTCTTTTGCTTCAACGTCTTTTTCGTCTACACGTTTGTTTTGTCGCTGCAAAAGTACAAAAAAAAGCAGAATACACCATGGATATGGGATATTCTGCATGATTATGTGATGAATGGATGATTCAAAAACTACTGATGTTCCTTTTTCTCCTTGCCATGAACACTCTTAACCTTCATGCCCAACTTACCAGGCAGGACGGCATTGAGTGTGACACCAACGATGGCTGAAAGGGCCAGGCCTGAGAAATGGATGGGGCCGATGTTCACGTTGTCGTCGGCACCATACTTCACGCCAATGGCGATGACCAGAATCAGGGCTGCCACAAACACGTTGCGCGATGAGTTGAAGTCGACACTGTCCTCCACCAGATTGCGCACACCCACAGCCGAGATCATGCCATAGAGAATCAGACTCACCCCACCAATGGTGGCAGCAGGCATCAGGCCGATGAGGCAGGCAAACTTAGGACAGAACGACAGCAGGATGGCGAAGCAGGCTGCCAGTCGGATGACGGCAGGGTCGAACACCTTGGTGAGGTTCAGCACACCAGTGTTCTCGCCATAGGTGGTGTTGGCAGGGGCGCCAAAGAGTGATGCCAGCGCAGTGGCCAGTCCGTCGCCCATCAGGGTGCGATGCAAGCCAGGCTCCTTGAGGAAGTCCTTGCCCACGGTAGATGAGATGGCACACATATCGCCGATGTGCTCCATGATGGTGGCAATGGCGATGGGCATGATGGCGATGATGGTAGAGATGAGGAATGTGGTGTCCAGATTGTCGAACACGGCCAGCGCCGTCTGCTCTCTGCTGAACGGCAGTCCAATCCAGTCGGCCTCGCTCAGCGACGAGAAGTCAACCTCGCCCATGGCCACGGCCGTCAGATAGCTCACCACCACACCCAGCAGGATGGGGATAATCTTGATGATGCCCTTACCACACACACTTGACAGGATCACTGTGGCCAGTGCCACGATGGCCAGGGGCCAGTTGGTGGTGCAGTTCTGAATGGCACTGCCTGAGAGTACCAGACCAATGGCAATAATCATAGGACCAGTGACGAGTGGAGGGAAGAAGCGTAGCATCTTTTCAATGCCAAACGACTTGATGAGGCCTGCCATCACGAAATAGCAGAGTCCTGCAAAGAACACGCCGATGCAGGCATAGTCCAGGGCCAGCGTCTCGCTCATGCCCTGCTCCACGCCCAATGCCTTGACCGACATATAGCCGCCCAGGAAGGCAAATGAGGAACCCAGGAAGGCGGGCACCTGCAACTTGCTGACAAAGTGAAAGACTAAGGTGCCGATACCTGCAAACAGCAGCGTTGACGACACGGAAAGACCTGTTAACACGGGCACCAGCACGGTGGCACCAAACATGGCAAACAAATGCTGGACACCCAGGATGACATACTTGGGCAGCCCCAGTTTTCTGGCATCGGTGATGCCTTCTTTCTCTGTAATAGGGTTCATCTGAATTTTAAAATTATTGTGTCTATAGGTTGTTTGGCTGCAAAGGTAATCATATAATTGAAAATACACAAATCAAAAACGCAAAAAGTGACGCCGTCCAGAATTTCTTTTTTTTTCTATAGTCTAACGCCAAACGACAGGCGGGCATAGGCATCATAGATGTTGATCTTGCCATGGTCGTTCTTATAGTTGAAGTTGTTGTACTGCGCCTGTGCGCCAACGAAGTAGTTGCGCCAGTTATAGGCTATGCCGAGTCGCAGGTCGAGGTTCAGTCGGAACATGCTGTGGTTCACCTCTGGCTCCACATCCCAATAGTCAAACTGAGGGTTCGGCGTGTCAATCATCAAAATGGGCTTGTGGGTCTTGCCGTTGGCCCATGTCTTTGTCTCTTTGTTCCAGTCGCCGTAGTTGTCAACAGACTCTTTTGGCGACAGGTCGTAGTTGGTCTCGTATTTGTAGGCCTTCACACGGTTGTAGAGGCTGACGGTGGGCATGGCCATCACGTTGACAACAAGGCCACGCAACGGCACCCAGTTGTAGCCGTAGCCCACGCCCAGGTTGGCCTGATGCACTTTGGCGCGATAGATGCCATGACCAAGAATCATAAAGACGAAGTTTCGGATGTCTGAGTAGTCGAACGACGACTGATACCAGGTGGCTCCCAATAGGAAAGAGCCTGCGGAGCGACGCTGGATGACCGATTGGTTGTAGGCAGCCGCCTGCGAGTAGCGACGACCGTTAAACACGTAGTAGCCGTTGATATAGACGGAACGGATCCATACTGGCGCTGGCATGTTGAGCGTACTGTCATACTGGGTGGTCTGCCCGTTCTCGTAGTCTGTTGAACTGATCTTGGCGTCTTGCGTGTTAAAGCGTCTCAGTCGGAAGTTGAAGCCATACTTGGCTCCTGTTGAGCTAAGCGAATAGTAACGGCCGGCGTTCTTGGTGAGCGACTTGGAATAAGAAAAGCCCGTGCCACGATAGCCCACCCAGAAACCCACGGAAGAAGCCACGGGAGGCTCGAAGCACAGGTTCCAGTCGGAATGGTCGTTGGTTCCAGGAAAATCAACGCTCTGGCTGTAGTCCACATCAACCACGTTCTCTTTATAGCGCAACACCACTCTCCAGGGCTTCTCGGGCACTTCAATATAGCGCGCATCCACCGCTGCCTTTGCTCTGGTTTCCAGGAGTTGCTGCACCTCGTGAAGCTGCTCCATCCAGTTCAACTTACTGTCTTGTGTACTTGTGCTGTCAAAAGGTTCCTGTTCCTGTGCTGCAGCATTCAATGAGAACAGCAGGAGGCAGATGATCGTTCTTCGTATCATATACTAAGGCTTTTATGGTCGCAAAGATAACACTTTTTTTGAAATGTCCAAATCGTTTGACCGACATTTATTTTGTTTCCAAAGTGTTTCAACGTTGGAAACACTTTGTTTCGCCTATGGAAACAAAGTGTATACACTATCGAAACAGAGTGTTTCCTTTATAGAAACAAACTGTATCCTTGGGAGAAACTAAATGCAACTTGTAGTTTAACGATTTTAGTTGACTACTTCCAGTCTTATTAATGATAAGAGTTGACTCAATTAAACTTAATTTTTATTTCACGTTGACTCTATTTGGAATTAGTTATAAATCGGGTTTACACCTATTCTGATGCAAAGATACCTATTTAATTTTATGCAGCCAAAGCTTTGAGTGCAATTTCTCTGTGACTCTTCCATTTCTTCTTCAATTCGCCAGTACAGAGAGCAGCCTGAGCTGGTGTTTTCCAGTCAAGGCTCATATGTGGACGCTCGTTGTTATAGAAGTCAATAGCTACTTTCAGGGCTCTTTTTACCTCATCAATAGAGAAAAACGACATGTCCATAAGCAATTCGTTCTTGATAATGCCGTTGACACGTTCGGCTACTGCATTCTCCTTGGGATCTCCACACTCAGTCATGCTGATCTTGATATTGTTTGCTTTCAGAATATCCGTATAGGCGTAGCTGGCGTATTGGACGCCGCGGTCAGAGTGGTGGATGAGGTCATGGGCAGGATTTCCGCCAAGACGCTTCAAAGCCATGTTGAGCGCGTTAATGGCAAACTTGGCCTCCAGCGTATCGCCCACGCACCAGCCGATAATCTCTTTCGTATAGTAGTCCGTCACCAGCGACAGGTAGCAGAAATCGTACTCGCCAGTCTGGCCATTGAGATAGACGACCATATAGGTGATGTCGCTCACCCATAGTTGGTTGGGACGTAACGGGATGAGCTTCTTCACAAGGTTGGGATACAAGGGCAGGTCGTGGTCGGAGTCCGTTGTCCTGGTACGACGCTTCTTCTTGCGCACCTTCAAGCCGTATTTGTCAATGATGTCGTAGAAACGGTTGTAGCCCACACTGTGTTCCTCGCCGAATGTATCTGTATACTTATGCCACAGCGGACCACCGCCCATGCCGCGGTCCTTCTTGCGGATATTCTTGATAAACTCCACTACAAATGTCTCTTCTGCGAGCTTACGCATCTGACTGTTGCCGTGTTTGTAGTAGGCCTGTGTACTCACACCAAGCAGCTCACACTGCGACGTGACAGGATAAGCCTTCGCGTCGCGAGTGTAAAGCCTACTCACTACTTGGTGCCAGCTTTTTTTAAGTCAATGCCGTACACTTCCTTGCCAAAAGCCACCATCTCCTCATAGAAGTCTGCACGAAGCTTCTCTTTCTTCAGTTGAGACTTCAGGGTTGACACCTCCTCAAGTAACTTCTTGTAGTCCTCCGGAGTTACATCATTGCCTTTTTTCTTCATTTGATCTGCTAAATCTGGATATTCCGCAGCAAAGGTACGAAGAATTTTGTAATAACGAGTTCTATTTAGACCTGTACGTGATAAAATTTCACTCTCACGGAGGTGCTGGACATAACGCATATCAAAGACATCCTTCATCTCGTTAATCAGATTTACATCTCTAGAATAACATTTTTCTTTGGGTTGTTTCACCATAATGTTGAACTTTTGGTGTCAACCTTATTTAAAACAAGACAACTAATTGCCTTGCGGCATTTCTGCTTGTCTTTCTCTGTCAGCAAGGGGTGCATGGCTGTGCCACCACGCTCGATGGTTTTCACGATGTTAAAGCCTGCATAGTGGGCTATTTCGCGCATGGCACGGATGGCGCCACGCGACTGCTTGAACAGGATGTTCCAAGGCCAGGGCGTGGTGCAGGTGCTGATGAGGATGCACTTCTTGCCCTTCATCAGTGGCTCAGGAAAGCGAGGGGTGTCGCGCATCATGCCATACACCTGACGGTCGAACATCAGCTTCATCTGTCCTGGGATGTTACCCCAGTAGCAGGGCGCTCCCATGATGATGGCATCAGCCTGCTGCATCATCTGCAGCACCCGTTGCGAATCGTCCTCTGCCAGTACGCACTTCCCCTTCGTGCGACAGGCCATACAACCTGTGCAGGGCTTCACGGTCAGGTCGTTGGTATAGACCGTCTCCACCGTGTCACCTCGTTTTTCTGCTTCCTCACGCATGATGCCAAGCATCTGCGAGATGAGTCCCTTCTTCCTGGGACTGCCATTTATAATCAGTATGTTCATAGCGCGTTGATAGTCTTTTGCAGTTCTTCCAGAAAGCGGGCTGCATGCTTGCCGTCCATCTGGGCATGGTGAAACTGGAAGGAGATGGGGAGGGTGGTCTTCAGCCAGCCTTTGCGATAGCGGCCCCAAGCCAGGAAGGGATTGTTGAAGATGCCGCTGTATTGATTAACGATGCTGTCGAGCTCTGTGCCCGTGACGGCCGAGGTGCCCACGATGACGGCCTCATCGTCGAGGATGTCCTGACAGGTCTGGGTGATGGTCTCCGTCAGATGCATGTAGTTGGCATTAAACGCCTCCAGGTCGTCGCTGACAGCCACATCGCAGAAGCTGAGTCCGCCCTTGACATTATCGGCTATCACGTTGATGGCCATGCGGTCGTATTTGTACAGTTTCCCATCTTGGGGCAACATATAGAACTCCTCAATCTTCGATGCAGCCTGACCGATGCACCAGCACAGTAGCATGTTGAACTTGAGCCTTCGCTTTCTGCTCGCCTTGCGCAGTCGCGTCACGTCGAAGGTCTTGGTGAGTGTCACCATGGGCATGGGCGACTTTGTCCACAGCTCGAAGGCAATGGCCCTGTTCGTGTCCTTGGGACTGATTTCCTGTTTCATCGTTTTTTATTTGTTAGCCGCTGCGAAGGTACGCATAATTGCTGAGACAACCAAATGCTTGGACTTGTTATTACTAATACTTTCATCGTATCTGTCTTTTCTTGTGTTTGATAATTATTCTATGGGTATCATTACACCACACTGGTAATCGGACCTCATAATCTACTTTTATTTAGCATAAAACATAAGATATTCCTCCAAATGGGCTTTGATATAATCAATGGTATGATGTCCTTCGTTTAAATGATTCTGAACCTGAGCGCCACGGGCTGCCAATCTTTCTGCCAGTTGCGCACATCCGCGATAGAAACCACCTTCATCTTCGTTGCCCGCATCAAGATAAAACTCGATTTTAGTTGGCAGAGAGTGTTTTTCGGCCAAAAAGAGCGGATTGTTTGCCGCCCATTGTTCGCGTGTGCCGAAATAATGCAGGTCTTCATCATCCAGTTGCTCGTCTATGGCAGGCATATGACCACCCACACGCTCAAACATCGTAGGATGTCGCAATGCGTAATTCAGGGCGATGTAACCGCCTGCCGAGCAACCGCCAATATAGCGTTTACGTGTCTTGTACTGCTGCTCTACATGTGGCAAAACTTCACCAAAGAAATAATCCTCGTAGGCGTTTAGCCCCAAAGCATCTTCCATTCTCGGACAGGCAATTAGTATCGGGTGCATTCTCCCGTCGGCAATCATCTTGTCAGCGACAGCCTGTATATCAAGTGCATGGATAATCTTCTCGTCACCGTTACGTCCGTGCATGAAATAAAGCGTAGGCAACCCCTCCGTAAAGTCAGCAGGCACATAGACCATCACTGCCATCGCTTTCCCAAGTACCTTGCTTTGTATTTCTATCGTGTCTATTTTTGAATTATTCATACTCAAATATCTTAAGATCTTTATTGCCAACGATGAGCTGCTTGATTTTTGGCATAATGGTGGTGTAGTGCTGGTTGGCGACATGAGCCTTGAAGGCATCATTATCAAGCCAAGTCTCGCAAAACAACAGGCATGTTGGACTACTACCCTGGAAAAGGTCGTAAGAGAGGTTGCCCTCTTCTAAACGCGATTGCTCAATGAGTTGCCGTGCCATCTGCTTTACCTGCTGAGCATCAGCCTCATCCTTTACATTAAACATACTATTAATTCTTACCATAATTGTATTCCAATTTAATGTCCTCTATGTTTCTCTTTCCTTTTGGCCTGGCGCAGGTCGAACTGACGTTGTTTTTCGGCTTCGCGTTCGGCTTTTGAACGCTGTTTTCGCTCCATCTTGTTCTGCTCCTGTTGAAGTTTCAGGGCCTGCTGCGACTTGGTACCTATGCCCTGCGACTGCATCTGCTTCTTGGCTTCGCGTAGTTGTCGCTTGGGATTTATCTTTGTCCCAGAATCCCTTTCGGCTTCAACCGCCTGACTGAACTGGAGGAGATGCCAGTTCTTATCAATGAACTCCATCACCTCCTTGTCCGTCGGCTCGGCACCAAAAGTCACCTTGCAAACGTGCAACCCTTCATGGTCGGTTTGCTCAAACAAACCAATCCAGAAAGGATCCTCAAACATAACTGTCAGCGAACCTGTATTCATCTTCTACTCTTTTAAGAGTGCGAAATGAAAACAACTTTCTCTTCCCATGCTTTCAGGAAAGCAAGCTGTTCTGGTGTAGAGCCGATATATAATTCTTCCATCATTTTGATTTAAATTTCCCACTGAGGATTCTTTTGCGCAGACACTTTACGGCGGGCTTGTAATAGTCAATCTCCATCGCTTCGAGGGTGCGCTTCAGCTCGTCCGTCAGTTCAGGATAGAAGGTGCACATGCGATAGGCAAGTTTCATGCAGAGCGTCTGGATGCCAGGGAACTCCTCTATGCTGACCGCATGTTCGAAACAGAAGTCGAGGAAGTCTGTGCGCAGATCTTCCTCGTTCATCTTCAATCGCTCGATGATGTTCAGCGTTAGCCGCCTGACGGACGAGTTCTCCGTCTGCATGGCCTGGTCAATCAACTCATTAAATATCACCTGCAATTCAGATAGTTCTTCGTTCGTGGCCTTGGTCAGTCCCCACAAGGCACTCCTCGTCACACGATAATCCGAATCGAAAACATACTGTCGTGCAAAGCCCAGGAAATCACCCTCAGCCTTGACTTCCTGATATATTTCCTGCGCACCGCCCTCAGAAAACGTCTGTTTTAGTCGCTCGCTTGTTATCGCCATATGATGTTTCTTATATATGTTGTCCTAACTCGAATGCCTCGTTCAAGGCATTGGTGTTTTTGATATCGCCTTTATCCTTGACACCACGAACCAACACACGACCAGCATCCTCCAACTTGAAGAAGTTCAGGCAGAGCTGGTATTGCACGAGGATGCTGTCGAAGAGTTCAGGAAGTGTGGCAGCACCAACAAGCAGCAACGCCATCTTCTTGATGGGGAACGTATCCCTGACGGGATTATGACAGCGGTCGATGACGGCCTTCAGCTGTGCACTCAGTCCGTAGAAATACACAGGCGAGGCAATTACCAAAATATCGGCATGAGCCATCTTCTCATAGATAACCGACATATCATCCTTCTGAGCACAAAGATGGTGCTCGCTCCTGAAGCAGGCGTTACAGCCCATGCAGGGATTGACCTTATAATCGTGTACAGATACGACCTCTACATGGTGTTTCTGCAAGACACCTTTGACGAACGCCTCCACCAATAAGTCCGTATTGCCGCCCCTCCGAGGGCTTCCTGAGAGAATCAGTATATTCATTTTTTCCTTAAATAAATACCTTTATGCTTTGTTATTCGCTTAATCGCATTATTCTGAATGTACAGCGGTCGCTCCCTCTAAGAATTGTATTCTCAATCAGAACCTCGAAATGACTGGGTAACGACAAGTGCTTTATTGTTCATCATTTATTCAATCACAAAACTACGTGGATAAAAATCGCTATAGAATCGACCATCGGTGGCGGTGAATTTGAGTACGCAATAGTTAGGGTCGGTGACACCACCGAGATAGTACTCTGTGTCGCCATCGCGCCAGATCATCTCCTTCGAGGCGGCATCCGTCAGTACCTCCATCGTACCTCTGAGCATCATGCCCTTAAATCCTTCGGCATCACAGAAATAGATGCTGGCTTTGGGGTTGGCTTTGTATTGGGCCACACGTATTGAGAATGTGTTAGTTGTAAAGTAGAAAGTTTTGATACCCTCACGCTTGCGTGGCTTCAGCATGGCCTTGGTCCAAGGAAAACCTTCTTGGTCTACTGATGAGATGTAAGCGATGGGCAGTTTGTCGGCCATCTGTGCAATGAGTTCTTTAACGCCGGCTAAAGCGGGGTTAACATTCTTGACTTCATCGTTACTAATATCCAACGTTTTGCGCCAGCGCTTTAATTGGGGGAAATACGTTTTCATCATGCCGATGTACTCCTCTTTAGTGATGGGTTTCTCCAACCCCTCGTTGACAGCACCAATAAACTGCGCACAATGTTCGATCATCTCTTCCATCGTGCAGTCCTGCAAGAACTTCCCATCCTTATAGCAGTACATGCAATAATCTTCATTCTTACTGCCATCGGCATTCGTGCCGAGAACATCTTCGGTTAGCGGCATGCCGCAACTCTGACAAAATTTCATTTCTTTCATAGTGTATCTATGTTTATGGATTATTCATATTTTTATCATTCAACTATAGGCACACACATCTCGCAAAAGCCGTTTGACACCATCTTGACAGAATATCTTTCCATTATTGGGCGTGAAAAATCTATCTTCACGCCGTTGTTGGCCATCTCTGTCGGAAATGATTTCCAGAAATCTGTTACGGCATCTTTAGTGTGGTTGATGGTGAAGACTGCATATTTGCCCCCGCAGAGGTTCCGGGTCTCTACTTGGTCTTCGACTGCGATATCTTTTGCGCTTGAAGCTAATAGGCATACATCATATCTACACTCGCTTGGTTTAGTGAATTGTGGGTTGTCGAGGGCTATACCAAAAAGTACAGCATCGTCTGTCAACAAGCCTCGTTCATTAGACCATGCCTTCATTTTGCACATCAGCTCATAGTTTTCTTCACCGTATTGTCCCGTGCGACGCATATAAATAACCTCGTCACCATTGATTTCTTCTATTCTCATATTCTATTGCTATTGTAAATTATTTCCGTAATGCTCGATAATATACTGCCACGAAGCATCTTTATCATCAAGATTAACCTTCACTTTCATTATTATATTTTATTTATTATGATTTGACGCTGCAAAGGAACGCATAATTGCTGAGACAGCCAAATATCTGGGATAAACCGCAGTGATTTGTGACGAATGGGAGCGCTAATCGTGAGTTACAGGAGCGCGCATCTATGTAGCACCATGCAATGATGACAATTCTAATCTCAATACTCTGATAGGCCTGTTCTCACCTTGATACTGGTTTTCGTCTATGCAAATCTCGCCTGTGGGAACGAAACCACACTTTTCCATTACTCTACCAGAAGCTGGATTATCTACGAAGTGGCCGCTAATGAGCGATTTGATGTCCGTCGATTCTCGGATGTGGTCTAACATCAGGCGCAGTGCCTCTGTGCAGATGCCCTTATTCCAATAGGGCTTGGCCACCCAATAACCAATGAGCGGTTCACCCTCGCGGGCCGGCAGATCGCACTCGCACGACGGGCCGTACCCCATAGCGCCAATAGGTTCGTCAGTCTCTTTTAGAACGATAGCCCATGTGTGCAGCACGTCATTAAATACAGTGCGAATAATCTCCAGACTCTCCTCCACATTCTGATGAGGTGGCCATCCTGCACGAGGCCCCACATCAGGATCAGAAGCCCATTTATACAGTGTCTCCGCATCCGATTCGCGCCAAGGGCACAATATGATACGATTTGTTTCCATTGTAATTCTATTCATTTGATATTATCGTTTTCTCTTCCCATGCTTTCAGGAAAGCAAGCTGTTCTGGCGTATGAAACCAATGTTCTCCATCAGGCATGATGGTGACCTGGCACTGATGCTGACTGATGAAGTCGTGACCTACTTCCTCGCTGACAATCAAGTCCACTTCTGGGCGAAGGATGTATGTGGGTGTATCCCAGCAAGTAATAGGGTTATTAACAACCCACTCGTAATAGTCATCCTCACGCTGTGGCATCAGCTCTATAAACCGCTTCATATCGAGAATCGGAGAAACAAGTAATGCCTGTTCCACTTTCTTGCTCTGGAAAGCCAACAACGTAAACCACGAGCCTATGCTATTAGCACGAACGGAAACCGATTGCCAATTATCATATAGATAATCACAGATATCATTCAGCAAAGGCAGTACCTCCCAAGGCTTGCGCTCTACAGGCAGGTCGATACCCAAAACTTGATAACCATTGGGCACAGCCTCCTCTGCAAAGGCCAATGCCTCTTCCTTGCGTCCATGCAATCCATGCACAAACAGGAATACCTTGTCACTCTTTTCGCCAATGAGTATGACCGGTGCTTTATTGTTCATCATTTACTCAATTACAAAACTACGTGGATAAAAATCGCTATAGAAACGACCATCGGTGGCGGTGAACTTCATGACACAATAGTTCGGGTCGGTCACGCCGCCTGGATAGTACTGTTCGTCTCCATCACGCCAAATCATCTCTTTCGAAGCGGCATCCGTCAGTACCTCCATCGTACCGCG
Source organism: Prevotella sp. E15-22 (assembly GCF_023204875.1). Lineage (NCBI taxonomy): Bacteria > Pseudomonadati > Bacteroidota > Bacteroidia > Bacteroidales > Prevotellaceae > Prevotella > Prevotella sp. E15-22. The sequence goes on along the minus strand of NZ_CP096247.1, from coordinate 3,134,867 downwards.
CAGCATCATGCCCTTGAAACCCTCGACATCGCAGAAATAGATCGAGGCCTTGGGGTTAGCCTTGTATTGAGCCACACGTATTGAGAATGTGTTGGTGGTGAAGTAGAAGGTTTTGATGCCCTCGCGTTTGCGTGGTTTCAGCATGGCCTTGGTCCAAGGGAAACCTTCTTGGTCTACTGACGAGATATAAGTGATGGGCAGTTTGTCGGCCATCTGTGCAATGAGTTCTTTTATGCCTGCCAAAGCAGGGTTAACAGTCATGACTTCATCGCTACTAACATTCAGCGTTTTGCGCCAGCGCTTCAGCTGGGGGAAATACGTTTTCATCATGCCGATATACTCCTCTTTGGTGATGGGCTTCTCCAGCCCCTCGTTTACTGCACCAACAAACTGAGCACAATGCTCAATCATCTCTTCCATCGTACAATCCTGCAGGAACTTGCCGTCCTTGTAGCAGTACATGCAATAATCTTCGTTCTTTGTGCCGTCGGCATTCGTACCTAGCACATCATCTGTGAGCGGCATGCCGCAGCTCTGGCAAAATTTCTGTTTCATATTATTATCGTTTTATACGTTTCGATGCTGCAAAAGTATTGTATTTTACGCAGTTGGCCAAATATCTGGGATAAACTGCACGGATTTGTGACGGATGGTTTGATTAAGCGAGAGCCAAGCCGAATAAATTCGAGCTTTCTTGCGTCCCGTTGGTAGCGGCAAAGCGTTACGAACAAAGAGACAGCAATCCTTCCCCATTGATTCGGAGAAGCGATTTCTATGTGATTTAACCTTCGTCCGAAGCGTTGGTGCCCCTTTCTACCATATATGAAGATAACTTGATGACGAATAATTATCCTTTCATACATTAAAAAGATAGTTCATCGCTAAAAATTTATCCTCTCATAAATAGAATTTGTAACTTTGTGCCAAAAAGAAGACTTTGACCATGCCGACAACGAGAAAAGCCATAGCGCAGTACCCTTTTGAGCGGATCTAGGTGGCCCCCTTCACCCAGAAGCGCGGATTCGACGAACGGAGTTTGACCTACCGCCTCGTGCCCATGGAACCGGCGCGGCAGCGAACGGGCATCAAGGTGCTCGACAGCGTCGTGGACCGCAAGAGCGGCGACATCGGCAAGTACGCGCTGTAAGTTTATCCGGCGGATTGGTCTCCGAAGGTCCTGTATCTTCGTTTTTTTTACTCTGAAGGTCAACCACTGAGGTAAAAAGTGGACAAATTCATCTCGAAATCTGCATTTTTTAGTATAATGTACGAAATACGAATAATTTTGTGTATCTTTGCCCCTGCATTCCGCAAAGAATGCAAGACATATTGCTCAATAGTCTCACAATCACCACGTGAAAAAGAGCAAACTCCTATTATTGGGACTGCAACCCAAAAGGGCGCAGCTTTCCCATATTTAGGAGTGGCTTGTGGTGAGCCGTGAGACGTATGGCGAGAGTCTGCGCCTCTTATAATCAATTATTATCTAACTAAAGCCGAAGGGTAACGGCATAACAACGCCCATTTATCATATGAATAAAGTAATTCTTATGGTGTTTTGGATGTTATCACCGACTATTGCTAATGCCTTCACAGGAGAAAAAGAAATAAATGGGATATGGTATAACATCGTTACAAAAATCGCTACAGCAGAAGTCATTAGTTCTAAAGGTAATAAGTATAGTGGTGATATCGTTATTCCTGCGACGATAGAATACGAGGGTGTTACTTGCAATGTCAATGCCATAAAAGAGTCTGCATTTAGTTATTGCGACAATGTAATAAGTATAAAGATGCCAAGTAGCATAAAGACCATCGGCTCTATGGCCTTTTTGTACTGTTCAAAACTGACAAGTATTGAAATTCCCTCCAATGTTATAGAAATCGGTTATAGAGCATTTGCAGGATGTAGTGGAATGAATTCTATTGTCGTGGATAATGCAAATACCACTTTCGATTCTAGAAATAATTGTAATGCGATAATTGAAACTTCGACAAACAAACTTATTGTAGGGTGTAATAATACGATCATACCCAGTGGCGTTACTACCATTGGTACGTTCTCTTTCGAAGCAAGTTCAGGGTTGTCTTCATTGATTATTCCTAGTACTGTTACAACAATTGAAGATTGCGCTTTTCAATCTTGCTCAGGACTTAATACAGTTTATATACCAAATAGTGTCGTTTCAATCGGAAGAGGCGCATTTAGTGGAAGTGGTATTACTTCAATAGAAATGCCGAATAGTATTTCTGAGATTATGTTTGATACATTTAGCGGTTGTAAGAATCTCCAAACAGTGGCAATTCCAAATAGCATTACAAAAATTGGGCAAACTGCATTTTCAGGATGTAGTTCTTTGGTTTCAATAACAATTCCCAATAGTGTTACTATTTTGGAAAAATCTACTTTTAACGGATGCTCGGGATTGAAATCCGTCACACTTGGAGAGGGGCTCAAAACAATTGCATATAACACATTTAATGGCTGCAGCAACCTTAATACGATTGTCCTAGGAAGCCAAATTGTCAAAGTCGAAGAAGCGGCTTTCAGAAATTGTTCGAGTTTGACATCACTATCCTTTCTTAATAATGTCAGTCATTTAGGTCTTCACGCATTTGAAGGCTGCACAGGACTTGAAGAAATAATAATTCCAGATAAAGTTAATACTATGGATAAAGAGGTGTTTTACAACTGCTCAAATCTTCAATCTGTTGTAATAAGCGAAAACATGACTTCTATTTGCAATGGAACCTTTAGAGGTTGTGCAAATTTAAAATCTGTAACAATCGGATCTAATGTTGAATATATTGAAGAAAACGCATTCCATAGTTGCACGGCATTAACTTCAATTAATTTCCCCTCCAGAGTCAAAGTAATAGGAGCTGGAGCTTTCGGTAATTGTATTTAGAGACCTCTAAACAACTACAAACAATGAAAAACATATAGAGATAAATCTCTGTATATCAACTACTTTTAGATTTTAACACTTCGGGCTTGCTTTTTGGTAGTTCTCAAAAATCCGCTTACCTTTGCAACGCATTTCTACCGCGGAGAATTTTGAGGGCTTTTATTTTGCCATCTCATGGACAGGGTTGACAAAGGTTGACAAGAGTGGACAACGGTTGACTGAAGAACGAGAGGGAAAGGAGCAAGGAAGTGACCTCACTTGATGAACGTGACATCGTGGAATGAGTTGACAATGGGTGTCAATGATTGACGAAAGTTCACTCCGTGGCGGTTTGCATGAAATTGATTGTAAAACCACATAAAAAGGAGTCAAATGAGAAAGACAAGAAAATGCGCCTTCTGCGGAAAGGAGTTCACTTGTAACAGCGGCTCGCAGAGGTATTGCTCAGAACAATGTGCCGAGGCGGCAAAGGCTCAGCGCAAGAAGAGGCAACAGGACTTTTTGAAGGCTGTCCAGCCTGTTATAGACATCGCCAGCCAGGAGTATCTCACATTCTCCAAAGCTGCCATCCTTATGGGATGCTCCCCGTCAGTACGTTTACAAGTTGGTAAACGAGGGTAAACTTCCTGCATCCCGAATCAGCAGCCGGATGGCATTCATCCGCAAGGCAGACATTGAAAAGATGCTTGCAGGAAATCCTTATCATCGTGTCTTGCCAACATCCAAACCTAAGAATCCTTCTTCCCTTTCGTTGAAGAAGGAACATGATTCAAGTAAGTCAACGAGGAAAGAGAACTCTTTTCAAGACATTGAACCACTTGAATACATCTCTGGCGAGGACGTTATGGCAACCTACAAGGTTAAGAAGTCATGGCTCTATGTTTCAGCCAAGAGAAACAACATACCTGTGTGCAAGATTGCAGGCAAAAACTATTATAGCCGAAAGCACATGGATGCACTCTTCGGAGTTTCCGCTGAGATAGAAGCCTTGACAGAATGGCTGACAACGGATGAGGCAGAAACACTTTATTCCACGACCAAGGAATCCTTGCGCACCCAAGCCTACCGTCGCCATATTCCCACCAAGCGAGAATATGGCAAGACCTATTATTCAAAGAAACATCTGGATGACATCTTCCGTCCCGACCTGAAGGCGAGTGATGCCTATTACACCACAGCCGAAGCTGCCGAGAAGTACGGCATGACCAAGAGCAACATCTGTGTCATGGTCAAGACGAACAACCTCACGAAGGTGAAAGTCGGTGTGCAGAACCTCATCGTCAAGGAGGAATTAGACCGAATAATGGCAAGCAGACTGGCACAATTCGGGGCTTACAGGCTCCAATAACGCCCAATAATAGGCATCAACTGCGTGAAAGTACAATTATCCATGAGTTATGAAAAGGTGCTTTGGTCACACTTTCATCACGCAGTTACTTTGCACCCGCTATGAGACGCATAGCCTTCGATTATTAACAAAACAAATTTCATACAAGTATGAGTAACATTTGTAAGACAGTAACCTTGCGTACGCGTAAGATAAAGAAAGGTACGCAGCTGAGCTTCTACCTTGACTACTACCCCGGCTACAGGGATGAGTCAACCATGAAGGTACAGCGACATGAGTCGCTTGGCATCTACATCTTTGCCAAGCCCAAGAACCAGCGCGAGCGTGACTATAACGAGCGCATGACGGAAAAAGCCGAGGCACTGCGCTGCCGACGCTATGAGAGCATCGTGAACGAACGCTACGACTTCTTCGACAGAGAGAAGGAAAAAGGCAACTTCCTCGCATGGTTCAAGAAAAAGGCCGATGCCAGAAACACCAAGTGGCAGAACGTCTATAAGCATTTCGAAACTTTCTGCGAAGGCAAATGCACTTTCGGGGAGATAGACGTTGACCTGTGCAACAAGTTCAAGGAGTACCTTTATACCGCTCCACAGACCATCCACAAGAAGCAGAAGCTGCACACCAACACCATTGCAGGCTACTGGTCAACCTTCCGCGCCGTGCTCCACACAGCCTACCGCGACCACAAGATCAAGGAGAATCCCAATGGCTTCCTTGACAGAATAGACACTATTCCTACGGAGAAGGAACACCTCTCACAGCCTGAGCTCGTCAGCCTTGCCAATACAGACTGCAAGGAACCTGTGTTGAAAAAGGCTTTCCTCTTCTCTTGTCTGACTGGACTCAGAAAGAGCGACGTTAAGGCATTGACGTGGAAGAAGATTCAGCCATACGGAGATGGAGGCATGTATATCACTGTGCGTATGCAGAAGACTCAGCAGCTTGTGAACAACCCCGTCAGCGAAGAGGCTCTTGAACTCATCGGCTTCTACGACGGAGAATACGAACCCGATGCAAAAGTCTTTCCCGACTTCAAGGACAAGATGACAGGCACCTCCTTGAAGAACTGGCTGAAGGCTGCAGGTATCACCAAGCACATCACCTTCCATTGTGCTCGTCATACCTTTGGCTCCTTGCAGGTTGATGCAGGAACAGGCATCTACACCGTCCAGCACATGCTCGGACACAAAAATGTGGAAACCACTCAGATTTATGCTAACATGGCTGACGAGAGCAAGCGCGAGTCGGTCAACCGCATCACGTTGAAGCCAAAGATAACTCCGCAACTGAAAGTCGTCGGGCAGGGCTAAACCTATTTGTTGGTTCTATTTCTTCGAGAAATGAAACCAAAGAAGCTTTTTTCAGGTCACACACATGGGAAAATGGGAACCAACAGGATTGGCTCTCATTTTTCGTTATACCTTTGTAGGGCAATCAAACAACGGAGAAAAAGGAGGAAAAGGCCAAATGTGAAAATCATACTCACTTCAAGTATGATTCACAAATAAACATAAATCATTGGCCTACAGACGAAAAGACTATACGCCATGTGCAAAAATCTTCTTAACTTTGCAGCACAATTTCTGAAACAACGAACAATAACACATAAAGACAATGAAAATAGATTCACCATCTTCAATCACTTCACGTGAGGCTTCCATCCGGCTCGAATGGATCTCCACAAGAATACTGCCGGGAGTTGCAGTACTTCTTCTTTCAATTCCACTTTGTCAGTGGGCAGACTCAAATCTTCCCGATGGCATCGTTCCTGTATCTATCATCTACTTGATTATTGTAATAATCCTATGGTCAATGTACATGGCTGTGCAGTATGCTTTCGTGGGAATAGCTCAGACGAGGAAAACCAAGGACAAGGTTACTATGGAGAATAGCAATCCTCACGAAGAAGATGTGCAAGCACCTGTTTTTCTTTTGGAGGCAAAATCGTTTGCTAATGAACCAGAGGATATAAACCCTGTCGGTTGTGTTGAAGCATTTTCCAATAACATAACCGAAGTAGAGCTAAACGAAGAGATAGCTGTTTCAGATACCAAGGTTATAGAAGGAAACAATCCTGTCAATAATCCATCAACTGTTTCGGCTGCTTCTGCCAGCTCGACCTATCAACAAGGCATTGATGACTTCTATCAGAGTCAGGCAGAAAGCCAGAAGAAGAAACTGGATACCATTCATGAATACCTTCTATACATCATGTCTCCATTTGTATATGAGGAAGACATGGACGATTTCTGTACAGACCTGTTGAGATTCGCGATGGATCACGACTACCGCCCTGAAGTTGAGTGGAAGAGATTCAAGACCAAACTGAGTAGCTTCGATGTCCGTCATCTTGTCTGGAGCATTGCCATAAGGTTGGGACTTGGCAAAGGCAAGGTTTACAGCAACGATGATTGCGCCTGTTATATCGAGCGTCGTTTTGCTTCATTGTGTGTGACAGCCAGTGGAGAGCCATTGTCACATAGCACACTCAGGAATCTGACAGTCACATCCAACAGCGACCAGATACATTGTGACATTCAGGGAGAAGACGGATTGTTATTCCATATCCCTTCACAACTGGGCGTAGAGAAAGACAGAAGATAAACTTTCTCACCTCTCCTATATCAATACTTAGACATCACATATTGGAGCCACATCAGAAACCGAACTTGGTGTGGTCCTGTTGTGCCTATGCCCTTTTGCGCTGAAATCTTACCCCTAAAAACAGCCGTAATCCCAATTGTCATTCATTATACTTACATGTTCAATATTGTCAAAATGACGCGTCAGATTCTTGTTTTATCCACTAATAACAGCCAAAAAGAAGGCTCTACTGCGTGATTGTTTCGTGACGCACCAGTTATAAAACTGTGGCTTGCCCTCCGATTCGTAACGGGGTTCCTTTGCAGCACGATTCCACTAAAGGGTCGTGTTGTAAAATGACAAATAAGGAATTAACGTTCAATGACCTTCCGCAGGTCGTTGCCGAACTTCGGGATGAAGTGTCGGGCATGAAGGAGTTACTGCTGAACCTTCAGAACAGACCAACTCAGCAGAGAGAGAACAGACACCGCCCTGTCACACCAGAGCAGGTTGCCGAGTACACCAACATTCCCCTTGCGACCATCTACCAGAAACTCGCAAACAGGGAAATCCCAGGTTCCAAACCTGGCAAGCGATGGGTCATCTACCTTGACGAGATTGACAAGTGGCTGGAGGCGAACCGCAAGAATCCCATCCCTCTGACGGATGAGGAGCAGAACGCTGCCATCCTTGCATCGCACAAGCGCAAGCCGAACAAGTCCAGTTGGAACGATGAAGCTTCAGCTCGACGACGTCAACCTATTGCAAAACCATTTGACGGGGATAAAATCTAAAATCAAGCAATTATGAACGAGCATAAAATTCATTACTGCTTCATTCTGTCCGAGGAACAGATGAAGTATCTACGCAGCAAGAAGTACAAGATGACGCACTTCTCACAGATTCCTTACTATAAGCCAGCAGGCAAACTGATCTTCTTCGAGAAGAGTGCCTTGCTTGACTGGGTGCGCAACGTGAAGGTGAAGTCCGAGAACGAGATAAGGGAGGAAGCTGCCTTGCACCTCTCCTGTCTCAGCGTTCCCCGTTCTGAGAGAACCCATGTATAACCATATAAATATGTATGCTTATGGAGAACTCTCATTCTGAAACACGGCTCATCCTGTCCCTGTCGCTACAGGACATTGACAATCTTGCCAAAGACCTGAAGCCAAGACAGAGGATGTTCCGCTTCTTCTCACTCCTCCGTCATGCCGCAGAAACCGACGGTACGCAGACAAAGCGTAGCATAGACTACAGCGTACAAACGGGACAGGTAGGTGCTTCGCATTCCGAACTTGCCAGAGAATGGAACCGCAACCGCAGTACAGTCACCCGTTTCCTGAAGGAACTGGAGGCCGACGGACTCGTCAAGGTGAGTACGGGCAATGTATCGTCCGTGACAGACATCAAGTGTCTGCTTGGCTGGCAGCATGGAAACAAGGTAACGCCGAACCTGTCAAGTGACAACGAACTTGTTTATCAACTAATCATCTGAACAACTATGGGAAAGATTGTATTATACACTAACGTAAAGGGAGGTGTCGGAAAGACAACCCTTTGTGGTGTCTTTGCCACCAACCTTGCCAATATCGGCAGAAACGTCGCCGTAGTCGATGCCGACCTTCAGCAGTCCCTGTTCCGTCATCGTAAGCGTGACCTTCAGCATAATCCCGATGCCAGTCTGCCCTGGGAGATTGAAACGTTCTGGGGCAGGACTACAGAAGAGGTGACGCAAATCATGTCGAAACTGAAGCAACTGCCCTACGACATCATCATTGACTGTCCGGGTAACCTCGTTGACCCGAACCTCAAAGTCATCTACTCATGTGCTGACATTGCTGTAGTACCTATCCATTATGACAGCGATACGCTTGATGCCACCCAGATGTTCTGCGAGGTATTCAAAGCTCACTTCGGAGCGAAGATATTCTTCGTCCCCAATGGCATTGTGTCGGTCGAGGAAAGGCGTGAACACCTCCAGCAGGAAAGAGACAAGGCCATTGAGCAATTGAAAGCCTATGGCACGATAACACCGAGGATAAAGCGCAGCGTGGTCATCGGCGACTATAATACGCTGTTTCCGCTTACTACCTATCAGAGGAATGCAGTCAAGTATGCCTTTGAACCTGTTATCAATGAATTGCAGAAAGGAGGTGCAGAATAATGGATCCAGACAACGCTTTCAATGAAATCTTCGGCAAAAAGCCATCAACAGAGCAGAAAACAGAGCCGCAGAATAGTCTGGAAGATACTTCTTCCATTAAGGAGCAGAGTGAAGCAGTTCTCCAAACACTATCCGTGCAACAGCCCATGCAGGAAGAGCATGAACCTGATACGGCAGAGAAGCCTGTCCGCAAGCGTGGACGCAGGAGAAAAGGCGATGTCAGTGTCGATGGCTCAACCCCTGATAAGGTCGGCCACTTCTCTTGCATCTGTGACAAAGACATCATATCAAAGGTAAGGGCTATCGCCTGGCAGGAGCACTTGACTGTAAGGGCTGTCGTTGAAAGCATGTTCACCAAGTGCATTTGCAAATACGAAAAGAAGCGTGGCCCAATTCTGATTGAACCCAATCAGTCGTCTGAAGAACTCTTCTGACCGTTACACGATTCCTCCTTTTGTGCAGACACCGAACTGAATGTTGGTTCCGTGTCTGCATTTTTTTGTATAGCCATATAACGATGGCATACCTATACACTATGAAAGAGTATAAGCCTATAGGCATATACACATCCACAACGTATAGGGGTATATTCAGTATTAGCATATACCAAGTATAGGCTTATTTTCCGTATAGGGTTATAGCATGTATGAATGTACAGGGATATAGGCATATAGCTTTACATTTGGCGCGACGGCTTTGCAATGTATAGCCTTATATAGATATACGGTTATACATTAGCGGAGTTTCTGCAATCTCTTTTGTGGCTGCCATTTGTATAACCCATATTGAGTATAGCCCTATAGGTGATATACAGTCTGAAACCAAAGGGTGGTTCCATCTTGCATTTTACGGATGTGGTAAATGCGCAGCAAATCTTACAACGGCATTGGGCTTGGGATGCACAGCAGATTTCCAGTCAATCACCATCCCAATTGCTCATTTTCCTTTTCCCTTCTTTCAAAGATTTGCGACAGTAGGCCGTCGGAAATGTTCTCGCCCTGAAACCGATGCGATGTCTTGTCATTCAAGCAGCAAAGCCCCAGAAGCCTCAGAAATGCTCTAATTCGTGGTTTTGCCATCCCAGATGTGTCATTACCCACGAAAGGATTTTGACGCTTCCTGAAGCCATTTTCGAGTCTTTGTAGAGGCTTACACGCTGGCAAGGCCATCCATCCACACCTGTATAGTTATTTTTCAAACCTACGGGCACTGGGCTTGCCCATGTGCCACATTTTTACAGTATCGGGAAGCTCACTACCCGTTCCGATTTTCATCGGACGGAGATTTGACCAGATAATTCTGCAAGCAGAGGTCATGGAATCTGGCATGAAGGTGTTCCCACACATGGTCGGCCATGAATGGCAGCGATTAATCTCTGGCAATTTTATCCAGTCAGTCTAATCGGCTTGCCGATGCCACTTTTTCAAAGTCATGGGAAGCCTAATTCCCCAATCCTCATTCGGGACTTGGAAGACAGACCAGATAAAATTGCAAGCAATGGGGTTTGTAGTGACTATGAAAACTCTTCAAGCGACTGTCATCTGCACGAATGAAATCTGGTAGCAAGATGATACCAGGGCAACTTCTTTCCCATACTTCAAACGAGCTTGCTCCGCGCAGCAGAATCTGTACTCCTGAACCGAGTTAATTTCTGTTAACTCTTATTAGGCTTAGCGTTTTTTCAAAACACTGTTCGACGCAAGCGTCGCATGATGATAAAATCCGCAGCATTTTTACGTGGCTTACGAGAGTCGTTTCCGACACGTCGGAGCTCGCTCCGTTAGCCATTCGACGGTAAGGATGGGTAGCCTAATACCCCTGCCAACATTCGAGGCATGGGAGGCTAACCAACCCAATTTGCAAGCAATGTGGCAGAAAGCAAGAAACATCAACCGAAGTCCGTTACGCAACAGAGGCTTGCCTCTGTCCACTCAACGATAGAGAGGGGCAGCCTAATACCCCTATCATCGCTTCGTTCGATTGGAGGGGGCCACCCCCTCGGCAAGTCTTCAATGGCAGTTTCACCTGGATAATGCTGTGGACAGAACAGCCCCTCTCATAGTAACAAAAACTTCAGCAGTATAGCGAAAACAGAAAGCTTATGTTGCACCGTCGTTGTCAATCTGGCATCAGTACAAATCGGATTCCTTTTTTTGAGCAGCTAACAAAAATGGTCACTGACCGCATATTTGCGCAGCAACCATTTAATAAATCTTGACAGCCCCGTCTCGTCATCACGACGCGACGGGGCTTAGGTGCCTATAGGACTTTTGAACAAAAATTACTTTGTTTGTTTAACTGATCTTCTTTTATTTACTAACTGTTTTAACTATCTTATAACTTAAACGTGGCGCGGAGCAGGGCGGTGCGACCGCAGAGGGCGTAGTCGTAGGTGTAGGTGTTGATGCCGTTGAAGAGGGTGTAGGCGTAGTGGCGCTGGTTCAGGAGGTTGTCGAGTTCGAGGCGGAGGACGAGGCGCTTGAATTTGTACTGGGCGGAGGCGTTGAAGAGGGACATGCGCTTGTATTGGTCGGCGGTGAGCTGACGGCGCACGTGGTCGTAATCCAGTGAGAGGTCGAGGGTGGCGATGGGGAAGATGTGGACGGCACCGCTGTGGGTGAGGGAGGTCGTAGTGTTGCTCTCTTCGGAATAGCGCGAGCGCGACCACCCGTAATTGATGTCGTACCGCAGTTCGAGCCAGGGGACGGGGGTGATGGTGGCGTTGCCATGTAGGGCGTAGCTGTTCGTGCGGGTGTCGATGACGGTGGCCTCCTCCTGACCTCCCCCCATAGAGGAGGAAATTGCCTGTTCGCCGCTGCCGAAGCTGTAGCTGCCGTCGGCACCGAGCTTGGCAAAGAGCGTGGGGATGTTCTTCGTGACGGAAGCGGAGAAACTGGTGGAGCGGCTGCGGGAGTCGCGGAGCAGGGCCGTGCTGCTCACGTCGATGCCGCTGACCGACTGCGACGTGAGCGTGTTCTGCTTGCCTTCGCTGTGGGTAGCTGCGAGGCTCAGCGTGAAGTACTGCATGGGCAGTTGCCACTTCCAGTCGCCCGACGTGTGCCACGTGTTGGACTCGCCGATGATGCCCGACGAGGTGCGCACCGAGCGGTAGTCCACCTGCATCGGCTCCGTCAGCAGCGTCATCATGTCGCCGATGGAAGTCGTGTAGCCCGTCGAGAACGACAGCTTGCTGTTGGCCGAGAAGGTATAATTGATGCCCATCGAGGGATTGAGCACGGGCTTGGTGTAGTTCAGCTTATTGTAGTACAGCCCCTTCAGCGCGGCCCCGATGCCCGCACTCAGGTAGAAGCGGCGGTTCTTGGAATGAATCTCGAAGCCGGGGTTGAGGGTTGGCGTGAAGGCCCAGCCGCGAATGTCGTTTTGGTCGCCGGTTGCCATGCGATAGGTTTCCAAATCGTCATACATTGCGGACACGCTGACGGGCAGATTCAGGCGGAACGACTTGCCGATGGGGATTTGGAACGACGAGCCGACGTTCATGCTGAGCGTAGAGGACTGCGCCGTCTGCCCATAGTCCGTACCGTCTTGGCTGAACGACAGCCGCAACGTCGGTGTCCGCTTGAACGACACGTTGGCATGGACGTGTCGCCGTGCGCCCTTCTCCGTCCTGCCCATCCAGAAGAGTTCATTGCCCAACTCAAACGATGATGTCTTCCGTCGCTGCTCCACCGACTGCTGATTAGCCACCACATCCCCCTCATTCTGCTCAAACTTTCCCTTCAAGACAAACGTCTCGCTGAGATACACGCGGTCGGCGTTCTTCAGATAGTTCATTGACAGCTTCGGCAGATGAATCTTCGTCAGCGGCGACGTCTGTTCGCTCACGTTCACGTAATCGCCGCCGTCGGCAAGGTACGTCGTGCTCTGGCTGATGTCGTGCGTGGCGCGGTGGTAACAGTAGTCGGCGTTCACCTTCATGGTCGTGAACGAGTCCGTGCGCAGGATGCCGTTCACCGTCGCCATGCCGTTGCGCTGGTAGAGGTACTGCCCCTGCGGAGGCGCACCGCCGTCGAAGCCGCCAAACAGGCTTGTGGCGCGGGTACTCACGTCCGAACCGCCGAAGTGGTCGTACATGTCGGCCCGTGCAAAGCCCTTGTAGTTGCCGCCCTTCACCGAACAGATGGTCTGGAACTTGTTCGTGAACATCATGCCCGTCAGACCGAGGAGGGCTTGCAGCCTGTCATCACCGTCCTCCATATAGCCTGCTCCCGCCTCCTCCTGCCCGAACGGCTTAAACTTCGCCTTGTTCGACAGTTTGATGTTCATCGACACCTCGTTGCTCGGCACGTCCTTCTCCACCCGTCGGCTGTGATGATTACGCACTATCTCCACCTGCGTCACATAGTCCGCCGGGATGTTCCGCGTCGCCAGGTTGTACTTGCCGCCCAGCAGGTCCATGCCCTCGATGTTGAACTGCGAGATGGGCTTGCCCATGTAGCTGATGCCGCCGTTCTTCGACACGTCCACGCCCGGCAACCGCTTCAGTCCGTCCTCCAGCGTCACGTCCATGATTTTCTGCCGAAGCTCGCGCACGTTGCCCGGCCATGAATGGGTCAGCAACGCTTTCCGTGCTTCGGAGCTGAATCCGCTAACCTTGCACTCCAATTCATTATTGGCAATCTCGCGGAAAAACTCTGCCAGCGGCATGATGTCTTCCTGACAATCACGCAGCGGCGGAACGGTTATATCGAAGTCGTGCAGACGGTACAGCAAGTCCTGCCGGAAACGCTTTTCATTGACCGCCTTTTCCAGATTCTCGTTGGTGGCAGCGATAATACGGACATTGAAACTTCTATCCGTCCTGTCACCAACGGGGCGGTATCGCCGCTCCTGTATGGCACGCAGAAGCATCTGTTGGGTTTCCGGTGCGAGGTTGCCCACTTCGTCCAAAAACAGCGTGCCGCCTTCGGCTTCATGGAAATATCCTTTCTTGGCACTGTCCGCACCGGTGAATGCGCCTTTGACGTGTCCGAAAAATGCCGATGGAGCAAGCTCTTTGTTTAACGATCCGCAGTCCACAGCCACGAACGGCTTGCCGGAACGTTTGCTTTTATCATGCAGATGGTGGGCGATATGCTCCTTGCCCGTGCCGTTCTCTCCGAATATCAGTACGCTCATGTCGGTTGGTGCTACCAGCCTTATCCGGTGCATGATTTTCCGGAAGGCGGAACCGTCACGGGCAAACACGGGCATACGGCTCCGCCCGATATTCCGCTCTTTCAGTATGGTACGGAGAAGAGGCACGAGTTTGTCCTCCACGAGTTGTTTGGGTATGTAGTCCAGCGAGCCGAGTTTCATACTTTCAACCGCCGTATGCACTTCGGCATAGTCGGTCATGATGATGAACGGCTGCGTCATACCCTCTTTGCGCATCCAACGCAACAGGTCGATACCATTGCCGTCAGGTAGGCGCAGGTCTGAAACCACGATGTCCCCGTCAGCGGCTTGTTGCAGAAGTTTCCTCGCTGTCGAGAGGTGGAAAGCCTGCACGGTACGGAATCCCTCACGTGCCAGCAGGTTACAGACAAACTCGCAATACACGATGTTGTCCTCCACCACGATGATTTTTATCTTATCCATTGTTGTATTTCTTCCTTTCTTCTTTTGCCAGCCGGATTATCTCCGAACCCTTATCCAGCACAGCTCTTACGGCATTGCCTATTGCTTTGTCGTCAGGTGTGCCATTGTGATGAATCAGTTTATAAAGTTCCCTCAACGGTCTGTCGGCACGGAGTATCTCCCAAGAGCTGCGCAGGTGGTGTGTTAGGGCGTCCAGTTCCGGAAGGTCTTTCCGTTGTTCCGCATACCTGAGCGACTGCATTTCCTTTTCTGTTTCCGTTATCAATTTCTCCAGCATGACGGCTTCATTGCCGTAGGATAGCAGGGAGGTGAAACCCGGCTTTTCATTTTGTGCCGCATTCATGGCGCATTTATTTGAAATCTCCATCAGTTCAGATATGGAGAACGGCTTGAACAGGCATTCTGTGAATCCATGTTCTATAAGTTCCTCTTTGCCGCAACTGCCCGAAGCGGTTGTCACGATTACCGGGATATCCCTTGAATTGCCAACGTTGGAAGTGCGCAACAGTTCCAGCAACTCGAAACCGTTTATATCCGGCATATTCAGATCCGTCAGAAGAAGGCTGTATTCCTTTTTTCGTATCAGTTCCATCAGCTCCGCAGCATTGGTGCAGGTATCGCAGTGTATCCCTTCCTGTGCATACATTTCTTTCAGCATCAGGAGCAGCACTTCGTCATTGTCGATGGCAACCACATCGTGGAATGTATGGTTATGATGAACCTGTGTTTGATTTATCCGTTCCGGTAGTTCCTCGGCTGTCTGCATGGGGATTTCCACCGTGAAACGGCTACCTTTGCCTTTATCGCTCTCCAGACGGATTGTGCCGCCGAGCATTGTCACAATACGCTGAACAATGGAAAGACCTAATCCGAAGCCATCCTTTGCGGCAGCGTTTGACAGACGTTCAAACGCCCCGAATACCCGTTGCTGTTCCTCTTCGGTCATACCTGTACCCGTATCTTCGACGATAAGTTTCAGCAGACCGTTATCATAATCTGCCCGCAAAGAAACACTGCCGTTCTCCGTGAACTTGATAGCGTTGGACAGCAGGTTGTTCCCGATTTGCAAGATGCGTTCCTTATCTGTACATACAAAGGCATCCTTGTGGCAATGTATTGTCAGAGTCAGTCCTTTGTTTATGGCGATTGGCATAAACTCCGTTTCGAGCGTATGTGTGATTGCGGAAATCCTACATGCGGAGAAATTAGGCTGTTCCTTGCCGTTGTCCAGCCGGAAAAAATTCAGCAGGGTGTTCAGCATTTCACGCATGCGGTCAGAAGATTCCTGAATGTTTCGGATATACGTCCCGGTTTTATCCGTATTGCAGTCTTTCCGCATCAGTCCGGCATAACCCGTTATTGCCGTCAGTGGTGTACGTAATTCATGGGTAATGGTATGAACGGCTTTCTTGCGAGAGGCTATCAGTGCCTCGTTTCGCTTTGCCATTTGTTGCAGTCGCTCAATTAAATCTGCGGTTTCCTGTTTATATCGCTTGATGCGGTTGGCATTTCGGTGTATGATGATATATGATATGACCAGTAGCAGTATAACGAACCCTGTCAAGCCCCCAATCTGAATGAACGACCGTTCCCGCATGGCTGTTATCTCGGCTTCCCGCTTTTGTAGGTCAGTTTGTACTTTCCCGTCTATTTGAACAACCAGTCCTTGCAGTTGCCTGTTAAGTTCCGCATTTCGTGCGGCAAGGCTATCGGCATGAACCGATAAGCGACGGCTTTGCGCCTGTTGTTCGGTTCTCATATTCCGGTTAAAGGAACGGTGCATCGTGGTAGTCACAGTTGGTTTCGCTTCTTCCTTTTTGCCGAAGATGCCCAAGAATCCTTTTCGTTTAGGTTTCTTGGGTTGTTCTTGCACACTTTTCTGCGCGATTACGGGTACTTGACGGGGTATCTTATCGTTGATGGCTTGTTGCTGTTCAAGTATCTGCACGATTTGGCACATCTGCCGTTCCTTATCTTCGAGAAGATGGCGTACGCTGTCTATACGCTCTGCCGGATAGGTAGCTTTGAAACGGCAGAGCATACTGTCCATTGCCATACGCTGTGCATGGTAATGTTCGATATCTTTATCGTTCCATTCCAGTATTGTTTCACCAAATAGAGAGAATTTTATCATTTGAATATTGATATTGTTTATCTCTTTTCGGAACTCGTCTATTTTTTTATTGTCAAGTTCTAATGCTTCTATCTCCTGCCATTCATAGAAGCTATTATATGCTATACATCCGATAAGAACGGAGATAAGTATATACCCCAACCGTATTGTCTTATAGAAATTCCTGGATCGTTCCATTATTTTGATGATACTGATTTTTCAAACATGAATAAAAGTTTATCCTTTTCTTCCATACGGGTATTATCAGAATAACCGCCTTTTGTTATTTGATACCCACACGGCTTAACCATAAAAGTGCCTAAGCCTTTAGTGTATGAACTTACTTCTGAGGCATAGTCTTTACTTGTATTTAATGGAACTTTCCCTTTAATATGACACCACTCATTATTACAACTGATGTCTTCAATCTCAGACATCAGTTTTTGCAAATCTGTAATAGCTTTGGAACTCGCTACTTGGGGTATCTGCAACTCAAAACAGAGCATCGGTTCGAGAATGTCCACACCTGACTGTTGCAAAGCCAGCCTGAAGACATAAGGGGTCAGCTGTCTGAAATCAGCAGGTGTACTTACCGGGCTATAATACTCGGCTTGAGTAAAAGTTACTTTCAGATCTGTCACTTCCCATCCATGTAAACCAGATTGGCAAGACATACGAATCCCTTCAAAAACGGCATTTTGAAAAGAATGGTTCAGATAACCATAGGAGATGTCACTTTCGATTTGCAACCCTGCCCCTAACGGTAAGGGTTCAAGAGTCAGCCCTATTGTGGCCCAGTAAGGGTTGGGTGGTACTTCGATCTGAATAATCTTATTGACCTTTTTTATAGGTCGTTCTTTGTAGATAGTCTTGATCTCATCAAAATGGACCTTTACGGAAAATCGTTCTTCCAGCAATGTCTGTATGATTTCCTTTTGGGTCAAACCATATAACGAGATTTCCAATTCATCACTATATGAGTTTATGGAAAAGGACAAAGACGGGTCTTCAATCCACAATGTATTCAGAGCGGATATCACCTTGCTTCTCTCTTCGGGCTTATTTGGCCGGACGGAGGATTTGAGAGCGGGATGCTGATGAGATAATCCTTGAATCAAACAAGGTTTAGCACCTAAATAATCTCCGATTCGAAAATCTTCTATATCTTCTACAATCGCGATATCATTGGCACCCACTTCATCAACATTTATCTCTCTGCCCTGATAAATAGTCTTTAGATTTTTAATCTTGATGAATTTTTCCGAATCGTTGATTCTTACAACGTCTCGAAGTCTCAGACTTCCGTCAATTATTTTAAGAAAACTTCTTTTATGCCCTTTGGGGTCATGCTCTATCTTATAGAGATAAGCTGAAAGTCTGTTTGAGACTGATGCCGGAGGAAGTATAAAAGAAGAAATGGCGTCCAACAACTCATTGATACCGATATTGAACATTGCTGATCCATGTAGCACCGGATAGACTTTGGCTTTTGCCACAAGAGCGATTATCGTATTCCAATAATCAGCCGGTGAAATTTCGCTATCCGCCAAATATCGTTCTAATATATCGTCGTCATGGTTGCATACAAATTCTTTGTATTCTTCCTTTATATATGTTTGGGAGCAAACCGGATAAACCGATCCATCGACAATAGTTTGCATAAACAGGACATCTTGCGACAGATTTGTTTTTATATCCATATACAAACGCTCCAAATTCACACCGGCACGGTCAATCTTATTGATAAATATAATTGTCGGGATTTGCAGCTTTTGTAAAGTACTGAACAGCAACTTTGTCTGCGCTTGTATGCCTTCCTTTGCGGATAAGATGAGGACTGCTCCATCAAGCATTTTGAATGTCCGCTCCACTTCCGCAATAAAATCCATGTGTCCCGGAGTGTCAATGATATTGCATTTCACTCCATTCCAGATAATAGATGTCGTAGAAGCCCGGACAGTAATTCCTCTACGTTTCTCTATATCCATAGAGTCCGTTATGGTGTCACCATTATCCACACGGCCGCACTTTTCCGTTGCTCCACTGGCAAACAGCAGATTCTCGGTTACGGAAGTTTTTCCTGCATCAATGTGAGCAAGAATTCCTAAATTTATAATATTCATTTGATTAAGCAATAATATACTACAATAGATGCATTGCCGAAACGCACCTTTTAATACCTCCTCGTAGCATGTAGAAAACTACAGGATTCTTAACTCGTATTAATATGTATATTATTACTGCCGCATAATTGAACGCAAAGTTACGAAAAAATCGTCATAGAATAATAATTTTGCTGATACTTTTTGAATACTTTAACCGTTTTTTGCCGAAAATAGCTCGTTATTTTATATTTAGGTGGCATTATATACGAGAAAAACAGGTTGAATTGATATGTTCAGCGCAATTATTTGCAAGTTGTTTTTATTTTTGTACCAATGACTGACTGTTTTTTGAGTCTTTCATTGCATATGTCTTGTATTTTTGTAAGAACCACCTTCAAAAAATGCACAGATACGCCGATTTTGAGGTTTGCAAAAGTTAAAAACGTTAAATCTTCTTCTTTTTTAGCTTCTTTAGAATGCACGTCATCACTTTTCTACCGTTTAACACGTAAATAGTTGAAATAAAGCGGTTTGCAAATACCATAGTTGTGGACTATCTTCTATTTATTTACCAGACAATATAGGTAGTATCCAACGAGGTGCTTTTGCTTATTGCGACAAATTATCAACAGTTACAATTGGAAGTGGAATTGTCTCTATAGGAGAATATGCTTTTCAAGAATGCAAGGAAATTGTAGATGTATATTGTTTTGCCGAGAAAGTTCCTACGACAAAAAGTTCAGCATTCTTTTTAGCTGGTATTGAATATGCAACGCTTCATGTACCTGAGTCTAGCATTGATTTGTATAAGATGTCAAATCCTTGGAATAATTTTATGAATATTGTGGCAATAACTGATCCCATGTCAGTTTCAACAATTGCCAATGATGGCAAATCTGGGAACCTGAATATTTATTCCATCAATGGTGTCCAAAGAGATACAATACATAAAGGTGTCAATATCTTAAAGTATAACAATGGCACGATAAAAAAAGTAATAATAAAATAGGTTTAAGATGACAGAGCAGCAATTTGAGAAACTCAATGAACTCATTGATGAGGGATTTGCAGTTAAAACAAATACTCTCGAAGGAAAGAAAAATTTTCTAAAGAGCGTTCAGGTTTTTGTTGGCAATACATACACAGAGAACGGGAAAGATGTGCCGCTATGGGTTTATTTAATTTTGGTCAAACCGATAACTATTGGTAATAACATTCCACAGGCTGATGAAAAAACTTTTGTAGACAAGCAGATAAATGATTGTTTAGACCATCTTTTAGATATGCGTTCAAGACACAATGACAACCTGCTTACCGAGATTAATCTTAGACTAGCAGAAGAGTCTACAAAGCAATCTTTATATGCGAAAAGAGCAAATGTTTATGCCGTGATAGCAGCCATAATATCCTTCCTTTCATTTATTGTCTCCATAATAGCCCTAAATAAAATAAATTAAGATTACATAACTTCTCAGAAAACGGGAGGTCGACGCTGAATCGCCATCGTCGACCTCCCGAATATCTTTTCTAATTGTATTTATAATAGCCCCTGAATTATCTCTATTGCTTTAGTGTTTCATTGAACTCGTCAAGCGTCAGGACGTTGAGTTGGGGAAATGGGATCTTTTTCAGATGATCGAAGTGGCTATCCTCGGTCACGATGTAGTCGGCTCCAGCGGTGATAGCGCAGTCCACGAACTTGTCGTCGTCCTTGTCGATGTCGGTAAGCAGGTGAAAGCGGAAGAATGACTCGCGATAAACAATCTGCGGATGATGCGCAATGGCTTCGACAACGTTGTGGGCTATTGCGGGCGAAGTATGCACGGCGAGAATTTCCTCGTACTCGGTCAGTATCTCATTACTGACGCACAGGCGATACTTGCCAGCCAAGAAGTCGGTCCATATACGATGATACAGGCTACGCGTGGGCAGACTCTGAATAAGGGCGTTAGTATCAAGCACTATGAGTCGCATCGTATTCTTATTTATAAGATGTACGCAAGTGTTGGCCACGCAGTTCGTCGAGTTTCTTCTGGTCGAAGGTTCCCTCGTCCCACATCTTATCGATAGCCTTTTGTGCCCGCTCTGCAAAGAAGAGCGAGATGGTGAGACGCAGCGCGTCAAGGTCTTCCTGCGAGGTGACGTTGGCCGCCGCGTTCATCAGTTCCAGTTGTGCCATTTCTGAGTAACTCATACGCATCTTGTTTAATATTTCGCCGCAAAGATAAGAATTTTCTTTCAATTATTCATCGAATTTACCCTAAATCTTCACCAAATCTATTATAACAGGGCATTTTAACGGAACTTACCGCTAAGAATCCTTTTGCGCAGACACTTTACGGCGGGCTTGTAATAGTCAATCTCCATCGCTTCGAGCGTGCGCTTCAGTTCGTCCATCAGTTCAGGATAGAAGGTACACATGCGATAGGCAAGTTTCATGCAGAGCGTCTGGATGCCAGGGAACTCCTCGATGCTGACCGCATGTTCGAAACAGAAGTCGAGGAAGTCTGTGCGCAGATCTTCCTCGTTCATCTTCAATCGCTCGATGATGTTCAACGTTAGCCGCCTGACGGACGAGTTCTCCGTCTGCATGGCCTGGTCAATCAACTCATTAAATATCACCTGCAATTCAGATAGTTCTTCGTTTGTTGCCTTGGTCAGTCCCCACAAGGCACTCCTCGCCACACGATAATCCGAATCGAAAACATACTGTCGTGCAAAGCCCAGGAAATCACCCTCAGCCTTGACTTCCTGATATATTTCCTGCGCACCGCCCTCAGAAAACGTCTGTTTTAGTCGCTCGCTTGTTATCGCCATATGATGTTTCTTATATATGTTGTCCTAACTCGAATGCCTCGTTCAAGGCATTGGTGTTTTTGATATCGCCTTTATCCTTGACACCACGAACCAACACACGACCAGCATCCTCCAACTTGAAGAAGTTCAGGCAGAGCTGGTATTGCGCGAGGATGCTGTCGAAGAGTTCTGGAAGTGTGGCGGCACCTACAAGCAGCAGCGCCATCTTCTTGATGGGGAACGTATCCCTGACGGGATTATGACACCGGTCAATGACGGCTTTCAGCTGTGCACTCAGTCCATAGAAATACACTGGCGAGGCAATTACCAACATATCGGCATGAGCCATCTTCTCGTAGATCATCGCCATATCGTCCTTCTGAGCACAAGTATTGTCTTTGCTCTTAAAGCAAGCGTTACAACCCATGCAGGGATTGACCTTGTAATCGTGTATAGACATGACTTCCACATGGTGTTTCTGCGAGGCTCCTTTGACGAATGCCTCCACCATCAAATCCGTATTGCCGCCCCTCCGAGGGCTTCCTGAGAGAATCAGTATATTCATTTTTTCCTTAAATATATACCTTTATGCTTTGTTATTCGCTTAATCGCATTATTCTGAATGTACAGCGGTCGCTCCCTCTAAGAATTGTATTCTCAATCTGAACATCGAATTGGCTGTCCGGTTCAAGTTGCGAAAGAATATATAGAATACTCTGTCGTGAACACTCACATTGCTGCGGATGGTTTCTCAGCCCACATTTAACTTTAGGGCATGTACATTCCAAATAACTCAGTTCATATACCTTCCCAGGCTCAATCACCCTACCCGTATAGGACTTGCTGTTGTACCCTTCCGTATAGATTCTGTCAAAATCACCATTATATTTGGCATATATTTGCTTATGTATCTGGAGAACATGATCCTTAACACATTCGATGGCTTCTTCTCTATAGCGCATAGATTCCAAAATTATTTATAATCGGCAAGCGTTTTCACCTCACAGCCTTTGCTTTTGTAATAAGCGAACATCTCTGGCAGTTTCTTCAGGTCATAGCTGGTGACACAGTCTGAGAGAACATGCACCGTGAAGCCAACCTTGGCCATGTTGAAACACGTCGATTTCACGCAGCCTGTAGCATCCGCGCCAGCTACGTAGAACTCATTGATGCCGTTCGCAGCGATGAAAGCAGAAAACGCCTCGCTTGTAAGGGCGTTGCTTTTCGTCTTCACGAAGATATTGTCTGACACGACCTTCATCTCAGGCACCAGTTCTTCGCCTTTGCTACCTGGCTTGAACGTTCGCGTAGCAGCGGTGATGTTGTTATGCTTGATATACACAATGTGCATCCCCTCTGCCACAGCCCATTCGATGGCAGCATTGATGTTGCCGATGATGTCACGATAGTGCTTAGTGATGTCGTTCTGTATGTCGATAACGACAAGTGCTTTGTTGTTCATTACTTCCCCGCACAAATTCTCCTTTGCCTCGGCACTGTTCTCCCAGATGGCACCAACCTTTTTGCACGATTTCTTGTCAGGACAGTCGCCACAGGTTTCGTAACCCTTGGCGGCCACACATTTTTTTACCTCGCACATGTGGCTACAGAAGTAGAACTTCTGGCCTTCCACACGGCAACCTGTGCAATTAATACTCTCAGGTGTAATCTGGTCGGTGTGGTTCATCTCGCACCATTTCTTAGCAACCTCGACGCGCATCTTGTCGTCGTTCTTTATCGTGGCAATGCGAGCCTCACAGGTCTCGCAGTTAATGCCACAACATGCAATCATCTTATATTTCTGTTCCATATTTTACTCTTTTATAAATGTTTTCAGTTTATCGTTGAACATCTCAGACTGCTCCATGTGGATGAAGTGGCCACAGGTGGTCAGCTCTGTGTAGTCGAGATGGGGATAAAGTCGTTCCATCTTCTGACGATTGTCAGGATCAAGACCGCTGTTCTGTGTGCAAATGACCATTGTCTTGGCCTGAATAGGTCTTTGCGTCCACCACTGGCGCTCCACCAGGTTTTGCATGGTGCTTGATGCTACATACTGTGGCGTCTGGGGCATGACGCTCATGGCATAGTCGGTGATACTCTTTGGCGTCTCAGGACCAGCCAACGAGGTGACGAAGCCTGTGATAACCTCACTGCAATCAGGTCCGTCGAAGGCATGACCAAACTGATTGACGGCTTCCACGTATTCTGGCGTTTCCGTGCCGTTGTAGAAGCAATAGACACCATCGATATCAACAAGGTTTCCCTGTCGGCCACCCAGCAACACCTGACGGCAGACGGGTGTGCCAAGACTATGGCCCACGAGGACGGCAGCCTCTACATGTTCTTTATCCAATACAGCATTGACGCCCTTGGCAAAGAAGTCGAGCGTGTAGTCCACATGTGGCTTACTGCTCTCGCCATAGCCAGGCAGGTCGATGAACAGCAGGCGCAGTCTCTCCTCATCGCGCAGTCCTTCAAACTGCTTCTCCCATGTGTTGAGGTCGCAGCCGAAACCATGAACGAAGCAGATGGTCTGGCCGCCATTGCCATAAGTCTTATAATGTACGCGTACGCTATCGTTGATGGTTGCGTATGCTGAGTCGATGTCGCTCAGCTTTTCTGGTTTTAAACAACATCCTGTCAGAAACATGCTGAACAGGAGTAGTAAGCATACTTTTTCTTTCATCTTTTTTTATTGTTTTGATGTTGCAAAAGTAGTGTTTCTTACAGATTTCACCAAACAATTGGGATAATCTGCATAAAAATGTGATGAATAACTTGGTGAACTCGCTTATTTGCGGTATTATTGCGGCATGAAACAAATTATTACGAACCCATGCGGGCCTGTGCATCCAGTCCAGCTCCTGTACCTTTGTACTTGCTGCGGGTGGCATTGAAGCGATAGATGAGCGTTGTCACCAGTTTGTGGGTTGAGTAACGGTTGGTCTGGCGGAACCAGTTGTAACCCAGGTCGCCCACCTCGTTCACATGATGACGCTGCAAGCAGTCGAGCACACCCACACGGGCGATGAGCGAACGGTCCCTGAGGAAACTCTTCTGTGCAAACAAACCCAGACGCAGGCTGTTGGTGTCGTTGTAGAAATTATATGAGTTACCCTTAGAGCGGAACATCATGTTAACATCAAACTGCCAGCCATGCTGGAGCGAAAAGGTGTTAAAGGCATTCACGGTGTAAGTGGGCTTGTTGCAATATACACGATACTGGTGGTTATGAGGTCCCTCCACATCCAGATATAAATCCTGCTTATCGACACCCAACGTAGCGTTGAGCGACCAGATGCCCACACGTGGTGTGAGCGACAGATAGGCACTCAGCGTTTTGATGGGCTTATCCAGATTACAATGCTTGACGAGTGTGGCATCCTCCTGGGCCGTGTTGATATACGTCCACTGGATGATGGCATTCTTGGTATGCTCGTATGAGGCCGAGAAGTTGATCCACTTCCACGCCAGGTTCAGCGTCAGGTCGCGGATGCGCTCGTTCTGCAACTGCGAGTTGCCAGCCTGCAGGGTATAGCGACTGATATAGGTGACGGCATCGTTCATGGCGAAAAAGCTGGGACGGTCGGTCTTGAGGCTATAGGAAAGGCTTGCCTGCACCTTGCCTAACGTAACTGAATAGGATGCTGTGGGGAACCACTCGTCCATCGAACGATGCAGGAAGTCGTTATTGCTGGCATCGTCGTAATCCAAGCGTGTGTGCTCGTAGCGTAAGCCTGCACTGGCGTTACCATATTGGCCAAAGTCGCAGCCATACTCGGCAAAGGCGGCGATATTATTTTCTTTGATATCGGCATCGGTATTGGCGATGGTACTCTTGTCTATCCAATAGGTGTTGTTGCGCTTCACAAAACTCATCTCAGTGCCTGCATCCAGCGAACCCTTCCAGATGGGGTAGGAGAGCACTAGCTTGGCAGCATACAGTCGATTGTCCGTGTCCGACTTGCTGCGCACGAAGTCGTTCTGTATCTGACTCAGTTCCACGTTCTCGCGATTGGTATCGGTGCCGCTTTTCATGAAGTCGAAGTTGAAGTCGATGCCCAACTTGCCCACCTTCCCATTATAGTAGGTGTTGGTGAGCAGACCAAGAGGCTTGGTTTCGCTGCTGGTCTGGTGCGAGTACAGATGGTCAATCAGGGTGCCGTTCTCAAATACATCTTCATCATAAATCACTTGGTTGGTGCCGCTGCCAGGACGGTGTGTCAATTCGGCACGCACACCCATTGAGTGGTTGTCGTCCAACTGCCAGTTTACACCAGCACTATAGGTGAGTTGGTTGTGCTTCCACGTCATGGTGTAGGGACCATACTGCAGGAATGTCTTCTGGTTGGTCATGGTCTTGTCTTCAATGGTGCTGTACTGGCGGTAGTCCTGATGATAGAAATACAACTGTCCAAACACGTCGACACCGTTCTTGCGGTAGTTGGCACCCAGTTTCACCTGCGGTCGGTCGAAGTCGTAACGCAGGTCGCGCTCGTTCGAGAGCGTCGCATTCAGTCCTAAGCCTTCGCCCTGCAACTTCCTGGTACGAATACGCACCACGGCACGTATCTGTGCATCGTACTGAGCCCCAGGGTTGTTGATTACCTCAACATCGCGAATATCCTCGCTGCGCAGGCGCTTCAACTCGCTATCGTCGCGCATTCTGCGGCCATTGATATAAATGAGTGGCGTGCCCTTGCCCAATACCTCGGGCGACTCGTCTGTACCTGTCATACCTGGCACTTTTACTAATAACTCGCCCAAAGTGCCTGACGATGCCAGTGGTGTGCCCTCGATACGGGTGATCATCGCATTACCCTTGAGGCGCGTGTGAGGGAGGCCGCCTTTGACGACGACCTCCTTCAGGTTTAATAACTTGTTTACAGATTCTATGGAGTCTTGGGGCTCTTGTGCCCAGCTTGTCGTGCAGGCCAGTGCCAAGGCTATGATAGTGAGATGACTTTTCTTCATGATGCTTTTGAATTAGAATTCCACGCGATAGGCGATGTTGGGGAAGGTGAGTGAGGTGAACTTATCCACAATATCGTGGGTCTGCAGGTCGAACGTCTGACCCTGGAAGGTCTTCATCTGCAGATATTCCAGGATGATGTGGTGCGCCGTGTGCTGTTTGTTGATGGTGTACTTCACTGAGAAAGCATAGCCCACGTTCATACCCTTCTGCTTAGTATAGGGATCCATGCCTTCGTCAATGGGGATTGACTTGTCTGGGCGTTTCATCACATCCTCGAAGGTGATGCCATCAGGGATGGGGGTATAGCGGTCGCCACCCATCATCGTGAGTCGGCCGTTGATGCCAAAGACATTCTTCTTGCCTTTACCAATCATCCACTCTTTGCCACCAAGGATATTGGTGATATAGCGGCGATCGTGGCGCGAATGGTGCCACTGACCTTGAGCGTCGCGATATTCCGACTTGAACAGGGTGGCTGTGACCATGCCATAGAAGCCATCCTTCAGATAGCGCTCCAACGTGAGGTCGATACCATAGTTGCGACCAGCGCCCTTGTTGACCAAAGCACGGTCTTGGAAGAAGTTGCGATGATTCAGTATCGAATAGGTCGTGCCATCCTCTACGGGTACATCGAACAGCCACTGCCAGTAGGGTTCTACCTTCAGCATGATGTTCTCGCCCAGGCGCTGGGCAAACGATGCTGAGATGTGATGAGAACGAGTAAGACCGAGGTTCTTATTGGGATTCTTGTCATTCATCAGCACGAAATAGGTATCGGTGGTTTCCTTACGACTGTTCATGGCGTAGGCTACAGAGAAGGTGCTGGATGGTGATGTCTTATACTGCATGCTGACGCGAGGCTCTACCAGCCACTGGTCGTTCAGGTTGAACCACATGACATTGACACCAGTCACTGTTGACAAGCGACTGCTGAGTGCCACCTTGTGATTGGTGTAAAGACGGGTGAGACCCGTGTTGCCTTCAGAATCGTACACGCGATAGAGGGGACCACCCGTCTCGTGGATATAGTCCATCCAGGTATGGAAGTCGAGGTGTTGATGCTCGAAGCCATTCTGCATAGTGTATCGTGATGAGAATTTGTGTTGGTGTTGGGTGCTGATGATGACGTTCCACAGTGAGTTACGACCAGCCATTTCAGGCATCATGTTCATCGCAGCATCGTAGTCGTTCACGCCCAACTTGCGATAGGAACCAGTAAAGGCCACGCTGGAATGGAGCGTGCCTCCAGAACGGAGGCGGAAGTGATGGTTGAGGCCCACAGCACAGTTTTTCTGGCGCGACCATGAGTCGTTCATGTCCCACAATGTCTCCCAGTCAGACACATCGGGCACCTCGTTCTCGTAGCGGTCTATCAGTCCTGTGAACCACACGGCAAAGGTGCCTGCCTTCTGCGTCGGCATGTTCAACTTGAAACTCAGGTCCTGATAGTCGAGTGTCTCTTTCTCCATATTGATGGCATGCAGTTTCTTGGCTATCTCGAGGAAACTATAACGATAGTTCACCAGGTACGAAGCCTTGGAGCCCTTTGCAAGTGGACCTTCGGAGGCAAAATCGACACCCAGCGTGCCCACCTGAATGGCATGTTCGTACTTGGTATTATTACCCACGCGCATCTTCATATCGAAAGCGCCAGAGAGGGCGTTGCCATACTCGGCTGGCATCGCTCCCGTGAGGAAGTCGCTGTTGGCCAGTACGGTGCCGTTCAATGAGGTGAACACGCCACCGCCGGCCTCAGTTATCTCGGCAAAGTGGTTGGGATTAGGTACTTCCACACCTTCAACACGCCACTGCAGCATCTGGGGCGAGTTGCCATGAATAGAGATGCCATTGGTGGCACCACCCGTAGCCACACCTGCAAACATGGAAGCCGTACGGGCAGGGTCGGACATGCCGCCGGCATAGCGGCTGGCCTCCTCTACACTGAACATGCGAGCACCCACTTGTGCCATCTCGTTTAGTGGCAACTGCTTGTTGACGCGTGGCTTGATGACCACCTCGCCCATTTCGGATACATTTTCGCGCATCCTCAATGTGAGTACCAACTCCTTACCTGATGATACCAACTGCTCTTTCAGCAATACGGGCTCATAGCCAATGTAGCTGGCGCGAACAGCATGGCGCCCTACGGGTACATTATGAATAACAAAGTTTCCTTCTGCATCAGAGACGGTGGCCAGTGTTGTACCATTCTCCACCGTTATTGTTACGCCAATCATTGGCTCGCCAGAGGCCACGTCGCATACTTGTCCACGAACGGTCTGCGTGGCCTGTGCCATGACCTCAGTAGCACATAGCAGCATCAGGGCTGCTCCTAAAATCAATCTTTTCATCTTTTCGTCTTTTTTCTATTTCATCGTTTTTTGACGCTGCAAAAGTATAAAAAAATGCAGAATACACCATAGTTATGGGATATTCTGCATGATTATGTGATGAATGGAGAATCGCGTTAACTGTTTATCGATTCTCATGATGTCATACGACTACCACACCAGTGCTCGCTTCTCTTTGGGAAGGAACATCTTGTCGTTGGCTTTAATGCCAAAGGCCTCGTACCAGGTGTCAATCATTGGCAGGGCTGCTGTGACACGGATGCGGTTGGGAGAGTGTACGTCACTGTTGACAAGCATAGCGGTATACTCTGGTGTGCTGTTGCTGGCCCATACACGAGCGTAGGCCAGGTAGAAACGCTGGGCAGGTGTGAAACCGTTGATGGTCTTCAGGGGTTCCTGCTTCATGCGGTCCTGGAAGGCACGGAAAGAGATGTTCAGTCCGCCGTTGTCACTCACGTTCTCGCCCAGGGTCTTCTCGCCGTTCACCTTTAAGCCAGGTACAGCCTCCTGCTCAGAGAACCAGTCGGCAATCACCTTGGTGCGCTTGTCGTAGTTGGCTTTGTCTTCGGCTGTCCACCAGTTGGCCAGATTGCCATTCTTGTCAAACAGACAACCCTGATCATCGAAGCCGTGGGTCATCTCGTGTCCCATGATGACACCAATGGCACCATAGTTTGAGGCATAGTCGGCCTCAGGATCGAAGAAGGGCGGCTGCAGGATGGCAGCAGGGAAGTTGATGCTGTTGAACAGTGGGTGATAGAAGGCGTTGACTGTCTGGGGAGAGCAGGGCATCTCGGTCTTGTCAACGGGCTGGCGCCAGTGCTTGCGGATGCTGGCCTTGCGCATCTCCTGTGTGATACGGATGAAGTTCTCCACCAGGTTCTCCTGTTCGCGGATGTCGATATATTTCTCCATATCCTGCCACTTGTCAGGATAGCCGGCATTGATATGTATGGCGTGCAACTTCTCCAGGGCTTTCGCCTTCGTAGAGTCGCTCATCCAGGTGTTCTCCTTCAGACGCTCTTCAAAGGCTTTCTGAAGGTCTTTGATGAGTTTTACCACACGCTGTTTGCTGGTCTCGGGGAAGTACTCCTTGGCATAGAGCTTGCCGATGGTCTCGCCCAGGCTGCCGCTGATGGTGCTGACAGCGCGCTTCCAGCGGGGCTTTTGTTCCTGAACACCGCTGATGGCCTTGTCGGCCTCGAACATGCGGTCGGTGAAGGCGTCAGAGAGGAAACCTGCGTATGAGTTGATGATATGCAGTTCCATGTAGGCTTTCAAGTCGTCGACAGAGGTGTTGGCGAGGATGTCCTCAACGACATGCAGAGGCTCCAGCTGACTCACGTCTATCACGTCGATGTCCTGAGGATAGCCCATGACGTCGCGATAGGTTACCCAGTCGATGCCCTTGAAGTCATTGAGCAACTGGTCCCACGTCATGATATGAATGGTCTTCTGAGGATCGCGTTGGTCCACCTGGTTCAGGGTTTTGATACCAATCTTATGCTCGATGGCCCATTCGGCCTGCATCATGCGCTCGGCGTCTTTGTCGTTATAGCCCACCATCTTGAGAAGGTCCTTATTAAGACTCTTGATGGCATTGACAGTGGCCTGCTGTTGCTCGTTGGGATTGTCGTAATACTCCTGAGGCAGTGATGCACCGCCATGACCTGCGCCCATCATATACTCTGATGAGTTATAGGGGTTCAGACTCAGACCAATGCCGAAGGGAGCGGTGTTAAAGCCTTTGGCGTCGAAAGCGTACATCAGTTTCAAAGCTTCCTCGCGGGTCTTGATGGCGCGTACCTGCTTCAGGTAGGGCAGGATGGGCTCGTAGCCCATCTTGTTGCGACTGATAGAGTCCATATAGAGACGATAGAGAGAACCAATCTTCTGACCGTCGGAACCTTGGGGCAGGTCTCTCTTCTCGGCATACATCATAATCAGGTTGTTGATGCGCTTCTTGTTCAGTTCCTCGAGATCGGTAAAGGCGCCGTTTTCAGGATGCTCCTTGTCCAGTGGATTGTTCTTCAGCCATCCGCCTACGGCATACTGCCAGAAGTCATTACCTGGTTTCACACTCAAGTCCATATCGGACTTGTTTACCTGTGCCATGCCTGTCATGCTGACGAAAGTCATGGTCAGGCAGAAAAGAATCTTTTTCATTTTCTTATATTGATGATTGTTATTTATTTCTCTTCAATCTGTTCCAAAATGCTCTTGGCTGCATTCACGGCCTTGCAGTGGAAGTAATATCCGATGAGTCCGCCAATAGCCGCACCAAAGAGGATGGGCAGGGTCAGCCAAAGTGGGTTCACCCCTGAAATATTGTTTTTCCAGGCAAACTCGTAGCATGCCCAACCAATCCAGGGGATCATGAGGGCTGGGGTGACGTAGTGCAGCCAGTTGTCATACTGCTTCTTGAACTTCGTCATGACACGTGCCACGGTAGCCAGGTCGCTCGTCATGTAGTTTAGCTTGTCTACAGGACGGTGGATATAAATCGTGGCAATGGTGCAGAAGATGAGCATGGCACCCGTAACAGCGGTGAACGTCCAACTCCATGCATGTGTGAAGGTGTTGAAGGGAAAAGTGAGGAAGGCAATGATAGCAGCAATGAAGCATACGTTCTTTGTCTTGCTAATATCTTTGTTCTTCACCTTCATAATCTCGCGGATAAGGTGATCATTGACAATCTCCTGTTTGTTAAGCTGTTCCTTGAGCGCGGCCATCTGTTGGCGCATCTCGTCGAAATACTGTTCTTCCATATTTACATCTTTTTTAGTTGTTCTTTGATTCTAAAGAGTTTGGTGGCCACGTTCTGGGCTGTGATACCCACCACGGCTCCAATCTCATCGTAACTCATACCTTCGAGCCATAGCATTACGATGGCCCTGTCGACATAGGCCAGTTTGCTGATGCGCTCGTGTAGCACACGTGCCTGTTTGCTGTTGGCATCATTATCCTCGAAGAGGTTGACGTCCATGGCCAGGGGTACCTTCTTTACCTCGCGCTTCTTTTTGCGCTCCATGGTTAGGCAGGTGTTCAAGGCCACACGGTAGATCCATGTGTCAATCTTACTCTCCTCGCGAAAACCTTTGATACCCTTCCACATGTTGATGAGGGTTTCTTGGAAGAGGTCTTGCACCTCGTCCTCGTCGTTCGAGAACATATAGCACACAGTATAGATGGTGCTTTTGTGCTCTCGAGCTAACCGGGCAAACATTTCTTCTTCTTGTTTCATCTTCCTAACAGGTTTTGTACATTAGATGTCAGGTACAACTAAAAAATTACAGAAATAACAGTATTTTTTTTATTTTTCTTTCTTGTGCCTAGTTTTTGATGTCTACGCCGCCAAAGAAATTGTCGGCTACAATATGGATGCATGGGGTGGAAGGGTCGGCGGTGCGCATGGCCTGGTTGCTGACACCACCAAAGAAACAACGGCTTTTTACTACGACGTTGACCGTGCTTGGCACATAGAGCTCAATACCCCCGCAGAAGGTGTGGATGTCAATCTCTTCGTCCTCGGTGATGATGGCTTCGCGCAGGTCCATGCGGATACCTCCGCAGAAGGCATCGAGACGAGCACCATGGAATGGCTCGCCATGAAAGATATACTCATCGCCGCCATAGTGTACGCTGCATACGATTCGTTTGCCGTCTTCGTTAATGGGAACTTGGCGTTGTAGCCACTGGTCGGGGTCGTGACGATAGCTGTTAACAATGGTTCCGGCACCCACATAGAGAAGTAATGCTGGGGCAATATATGCCGTCCAAGGCTGACTCCACAACCAATCGTTCTCAATGATGCCCCACATGTTGGCCAGCTTCCACAGGCCGGCCACAATCAATAATAGTCCAATAATCGTTCTTGGTTTCATAATCTGACGTTTTTAAATATTACTTTTGATGCAAAAGTATAAAATTATCTATTTTCCACCAAAGATTTGGGATATTCTGCAGGGAAATGTGACGAGTGGAGGGAAAAATGCAATAAATGTGATGAATGACAGCACTTTTTCTGCTTCCGTTTTTTTCTTTCGCAATATTTTATTACCTTTGTCGGCTGTATGAATAAAGAAAGAAATCAAACCATATCCACTCGCGCTATTAGTACGACGTTTGTTATTGTTGCATTGGCGGTATTCAAGCCTTTCGGACTTGATACCTGGCAGTGGCAAGCTTATGTGCATCTGGCTGTCTTATGGATCATCGGCATCTCGATATGTATGCTGACAGGTCTCATCCTGAAATATGTTGTTCGTATGCCTCGCTCTTATGAAAAGGGAGTCGAGTATGTTATTCGTCGTAATCTTTGGTTCCAGCTTATCAATACGCCGCTGGTAGCATTGTCTGTTTGTTTTTATCGACATTTCGTGCTGAGCAATGGGACGGAAAACAACCAGCTGTCGGTGGTTAACTTTATAGAATCGTTATTGATTATAGCCTTTTGTTCGTTTACCATCGGTCTTTATTGGCGCTTCAAGTTCCGTAGTAAGTTCCTAAAGGTGGAACTGGAAGAGACAAAGCAGTTGAACGACCAACTGACAAAGGTAGAGAAGGTGGAACGGGAAGAGGTGGCAGAGAAAGGAGGAGCGCTGGTGCTTACAGGTACGACGAACGATACTGTAACCCTCCAGGTGGCCGACTTGCTTTATGTTGAGGCTGTTGGCAACTATGTAAAGGTGTGTCGTTTGCGCGAGGGTGTGGTGCAAACAGACATGTTGCGTGCCACTTCTAAGCAGATAGAGGATGAACTGAGAGACTATCCCATGGTGGTGCGTTGCCATCGTGCTTTCCTTGTTAATCTGGCTCAGGTTGAGCAGGTTGTTTCGCATGCTGGCTCCATGCAGTTGATGATAAAACATAGTCACGATGCCATTCCGGTGTCGCGTAGTAATATGACACAAGTAAAAGAAGCCATCAAGGAAATTTGATGGCTTCTTTTTTATGTTGTTCAACTGTGTTATGCCTTTCTTAATGGCAGGTCGACGATAAAGCGACAGCCGTCGTGATAATTCTCGTCCAGGGTCAGGTCGCCACCTAGGTTCTGTGCATGTCGCTTGGCTAGGGGGAGTCCAAGTCCTAGTCCTTCCGAAAGGTCGTCTACCTTGGTGAAGAACTTAAACATCAACTCGCGATCGGACTCAGCAATACCTTTGCCCGTATCCTGTACAATGAATCGGATCCTGTCGCCGACAACCGATACGCTTAGTGATACGTTCTTGCCATCGGAGTATTTTGCTGCATTGTAAAGCAATTCACGCAGGCAGCGCATGATGTACAGATGATTGCTCTGGAAACAGAAATTATCGTCTACCTCCGAGTGATAGGTGACAGGAACATCGGGGTAGTGTTCCTTTAGGTAGTGCAGAGTTTCGCGTCCCACCTCATTACAAGGTACCATATCCATTTGTGGACTGTTCAATTCTTCGGTGAATGCCGCATCGGAGCTGTCGAACAGCATGGATACCAAACGATAAAGCAGTTTGGCGTTATGATCCATTGTCTTAGTGATACTCTTCATATCGTCTTCCGAAGGTTGGGTGCTGGCCGAATCTCTGAGCACTTGCGCAAAACCCATGATGATGTTTAATGGGGTGCGAATCTGGTGTGTCACGTTCTGGATGAAGGCAGTCTTCTGACGATCGCTCTCTTCAGCCAGTCGGGTGGCCACTACCAACTCCTCGTTGCGGTGTTGCGTCTGCTCTGAGGTGTAGCGAACACTACCCATGTGGAAATTCAGTGATTCCAGCATAGCGGCAAAACTGTTTTGCAGTCGTCCCACGGCATCTATGCGATTGCTGCGTGGAATGTGTACTTCCATGTTGCCTTCGGCAATGCTCCTTGTCTTCTTGAGTAATTCGTGGAGCGGTCCGATGGCACGTGCCACGGCTCTACGACATAGCAGAAGGATGACAGCCAGTCCGATGATGAGTAGTGCTATGACAATATAGGTTTGCTGCTGATAGCCTGCCAGGACATCGCTCTCTGGACATACGAGTGCCATACTCCATGCGGTGCCAGGTACCGGCTGGTAGCACACCAAACATGACTTGCCGTTAATATCTACGGCCATACTGCCTTGCTTGCCTGCAGTCATCTCATGTCCCATGGCTATGAGGCCGGCCTGGTCCTTGGGGTTGGTGTCGTCGAAGATGCTATGGGTAAAGAGGCGCGATGAGTCTGGATGTACATAATAGTTTCCACTCTCGTCAATCATCATGAAGTATGAGTTGGGGTAGGGCTTCTCTTGATTGATAACCTTAGAAAGGCGCAGCAGTGAGAGATCGCTTGAGATAACGCCTACAAATTCCCCGTCGTCGTTGTACAGCGGTTTGCTATAGGAGGCAAGCATGCCGTCAAGTGTCAGCGCCAGTGAGTCGCACTCATCGAAATACACCACCCAGCAAGGGCGGTTTTCATCGCGAGGCATCGAATACCAGATCTTATCAAAGTATTCGTATTGCTCCTCAACAACTGTTGAGATGCTGTCTTTCTCTTGATTATCACCAGTAAGGTAACGATGATTCTTCCTAATAGAATAGGCGGAGAAGTAGCGACCGTGCTGAGGGAAGACATTTGGTTCCATGCTGATGGAACAACCGTCCATATGGGGGTTGAGACGCACAATACGGTTGGAAAGTTCCAGAACAGAGTCGGGGTTCAGGTGGCGCGTTACCAACCAGGAATTGGCATTGGTACCCATCTCGATGGTCAGCATGTTACGATAAACACGCTGCATGGTGGTGCTCAGCACACTGTTAGCACGGTTCACGGCCTCCTTGCGGATGATGTGGCGCGATTGTGAGAACAGTACTCCCAGAGCTATGACAAACGTAGGAACAGACAGGAGGATGATACTCAGACTGAGCTTGTTCGAGAGAGATTTGCGGATGCTAATCATGGTCCACCTCCTTTCTCATCTGTTCGTCGGATGCATTGATGATGTTGTTCAGAATTTCGGCAATGGTTTTACCGTTCTCTTGTATCTCGTCTACCAGCTCATTGATGTTGGCGTTGTCTTTGCACAACTTATGAACATCGTTGCCAATGGTCAGGGCCGGTTTTGTCATCTGGTTTGTCATGTTGTGCAGGAAGGTCGTCTTCATGCGGTCGGCCTTTTGGGCATGGTTATATGCCTTACGCAGACTTTGCTCGTGCTCCTGCAGGGTGGCCTGCAGTTGCTCCAGTTGACCAATGTTATTGGCCAATGACTGCTGCATGTGCTGGAAGTTGTTTTGCAACTTACCTATCTCATCTTCCTGACGACTGTCGGGAATGGGCTCGGTGTAGTTGCCCCTTGTGATACGCTGGGCCGATGCTGTTAGAAGGCGCAGTGGCAATAGTTGGCGATGGATAATGGCACGACTAAGCAGGAAGATGATGAGCAGACCAACGATGGCGATGATAATGACGTAGTACGACAGGTCGTTGTAGTCGCCAAAGATATCGTCTTCTGGATAGATGATTCCAATACTCCAACCAAGGTCCTCTGTTGAGCGTCCTGGAACAACCATGCGTGTGAAGGGCTTATAGAAAACATAGTGGGTGGTGCCTTTCATTGTAAACGACTTGTAGCCAGTCTCTCCCGACAACATGGAGCGTATGGCTTCTTTTATAGTGGGGTCGGCAGCGTGTCGGGATATGGTGAAGGCACTCTGCTGAAGCAGTCTCTCGCCATTGGGATGAACGATAAACGATGCGTCGGAATCCAAAAGTGTGCAGTAGGAGTTGGCCGATGGCTTGCCTTCTAAAACTATTTTAGAAAGCACTCTTAGCGACATGTCGGCACCAATGATGCCTATGGGTTTACCGTCGTCTCCGGGAATAGGCAGACAGAAGGTGATGATAGGTTCCACATGGGTATCCATATCCTCCAAAGGAACCATCCATGTAGGTTTATTGGTGCTCATGGGCTCTTTATACCAAGCCTGTTGAACATATGGCTGATTGTTATACAGCTTCAGTTGCAGAATGGGTGAGTCGTTCCACAAAACAGTGTCGCTTAGCTCGCGATGG
The DNA here is from genome assembly GCF_023204875.1 of Prevotella sp. E15-22. Lineage (NCBI taxonomy): Bacteria > Pseudomonadati > Bacteroidota > Bacteroidia > Bacteroidales > Prevotellaceae > Prevotella > Prevotella sp. E15-22. Next base: position 3,097,891 of record NZ_CP096247.1, on the reverse strand, counting down.
AAGTAGGCCATGAAGTTCTTACCATCATTGTAATAACCTGGTTTCATGGCGATGGCCGCTCCCACGATATATGGATTTGATTCCACCAATTGCCTGCAACTGGTTCTCACCATGTCTTGATTGTTAATCTCGGGGCGCAAGTTATAATAGATGTTGCCTGTTGCCTGCTCTATGCTCAACAGGATGTTGTCAATGTGCTCAGTTGTGCATTCCAACGTCTGAGAGGCTTTTCTCAGTGCTTCATCTTTGATGGTTCTTCTGGAGAAATGCAGCAATACAAACAAGGAGGCCATGAGCAGTATAGTCATAGCCGCTACAACCATCAGACTTAAACGAACTGACAAGGTCTTATTGATGATTTTAGTTATTGGCCGCATATCGGCAGCAAATATAGTGAAAAATCATCATAAAACCTTGTCAATCATTCCAAAATTATGTTAAATCGCTATGTTTCACATTCTTGCCTTTTGTTTTTCTCCGGCACCAGAGCCACGATATTTGCTGCGTGCTTCGTTGAATTTCCATGTGAGGTCGAGCACAAACGTGCGACGGGCAGGGTTAAAGGCGGTTAGCTCGCGCATGCCGTAAATAATGGTCTCGCTCTTGTTGGTGTTGAAGATATCGTTGCAGCGTATGTCTGCGGTCAGTGTGCCAAAGGTGTTCAGGCTGAAGTCGCGCTGAATGCCCAACAAGGTATTAAAACTCTCGCGCGTAACGCGGTAGTTGTTGTAGTCGCCTTTTGTGCTGTAGGCAGCACGTATATTCAGACGGTAACCCTTGGGTAACTCGATGTCGTTCTGCCAGGAGAAACTGTAGTATGGGCGTTTCAGGGTGATGGTAGAACCATCGGCCGTTGGCGACTTGTAATCCTGAAAAATGGCATAGAAGCTCCATGAGGGATGCCAGCAGCCTATAGTGGGACGGGCCTGAGCGCCTGCCATCAACTGATTATAGTCCTCGTGACTGTTGATGGGACGTACCAAACTGACCAACGGATCGGCGGAACCTGGGAAGGGCTCGGTCGACATGGTCTCTGAGTCCTTCACTCGCGAATAATTCACCGTGGCATTTAGCCACTGATAGGCTCCATTCAGTACCATGCTATGCGTGTAGGTGGGCTTCAAATAGGGGTTGCCGCTCTGATAGGCATAGCGGTTCAGGTATATAGTAGAGTTGGTCAGACTGCTATAGTTGGGGCGCTGGATGTCACGACGGTAGGAGAGTGACAACTGTACCTTACCAACGGGCATGGCCACCACTGCCGTGGGGAACCAGTCACCGTAGTCGCGACACACTTCGTCTTCTTTTTGTCCGAAGTTGTAATAGTCGTTAGTCAGGTGCTCGTAGCGCAGACCCACCTGGGCAAATACTCTGCCAAACTGACGACCATACTCCACGAAGCCTGCAGTGCTCTTTTCGTTAATCTCGCTGTCGGTGGCTTTCACTGGCACCACCTCGGTCGAGGTAAAGGTGTAGGCATCGGTACGGTGGTTGTAAGCATACTCTCCTCCTACCGACAGGTTGCCTTGCCATATAGGATAGGTGAAGATGAGCTTCGATGCCCAGAAGTTATTGCCGCTGTTGGTGTTGCTCTCTATGTTGCGTTGTGTTGGCTGCTGTGTAATAACACCCTGCTCTACCGGTGTTGTTGTCTCACAGGTTCTGCCTGGTGTCTTTGTGTCATCGAAGAGACCGTCCACATTAAAGTCGATGCCTAGTTTGCCTATCTTGCCGTTATAATAGGCGTTGAAGATGTGCTTGTCGAAATTGTCGTCCATCCAGATGCGACTCTCTGAGCGCTCAAGCCATATGCCATTCTCGTAGTTGTCGGTATTAAACTCGCTGTTCATCTCGCCACTGCTGTGACGGTCGTATTTATAAAACGCACCAAAACTGTGGTTCAGGTCAACCATGTAGTTAATCTGCAACTGCGGTGACCAGCCCTTCCACAGCTGTTTGGTCTCCTGCTTGGTCTTTCCAAGATATTGGTCGTTGCCTACATAATAGAACATGTCGTCTTCTTGCAGTGACTTGGAGTGACCATAGCGACCTGCCCAGAATGTGGCAGTGACATCGAGACCACCTGTGCGGTAGTTCACATCCAGGTTGTTGTGCAGTGTATGCCCGTACTGATAGTAGCCTGAGAGATTGTCCTGGAAACTCAGCCCCTCGCCCTGTGCTTTCTTCAGTGTGATGCGCACTACGGCCTTGGTCGAAGCGGCATAACGGGCACCGGGGTTCTGCACCACATCGACATGCAGAATCTGATCGGAACGAAGGCGAGAGAGCTCCTTCGTGTCCAGCACCCGGCGTCCATTAATATATACCTCCGCATCGCCGCGACCTGTTACTTTCACTCCACCGTCGCGCTCAGCCTCCAGTAAGGGAATCTTCGAGAGGGCATCGCTCACGGTGCCGGCTTTCTCTAAGATGGTACCTGCCACGGTGGTACGCATGGCATCGCCTTTGGCGCGCGTCTTGGGCAAACGGCCCTTTATGGTTACGCCACTCAGTTCTTGTGTCTGGTTATACCATCTTGTGGTATCCGCATTCAGGCTGTCGCTTTCCTCGGCATGCGCTGTCGCGGGCATCATCATTGCAGCCATCACGGCCGATAAACTCAAAAACAAATGTTTCATTATCCTAAAAATTTTAATGTTTGTACTAAGGCTTTTTGTTGCCATATACATTCGACGCTGCAAAAGTAGAGTTTATTACAGTTTGTGCCAAATAAATGGGATATTCTGCTTCTTTTTGTGACGAATGGTTTGTTTGACTGATGAAAAACATGTATCTTTGCAGCATGATGGACGAGCAAACAAAGAAACTGAAAAAGGACTATCTGCGCTACTTGCGATTGCAGCGCAACATGTCGACCAATACGCTGGATGCCTATGCCCGCGACTTGGATAAGTTGCTGGTGTTCCTCTGTCATCAGGAAAAACATCCGGAACAGGTGGAACTGAGTGACCTTCAACAGTTTGCCGCCGGACTCCACGACATCGGCATTGGGCCGAGGTCGCAATGTCGCATACTGAGTGGCGTTCGTTCGTTCTATCGGTTTATGGTGATGGATGGCTATATGGAAAGCGACCCTACGGAATTGCTCGAGTCGCCTGTGCTGGGTGAACATCTGCCCGAGTTTCTGACAACGCAGGAGGTTGATAAACTGAAAGCTAGTGTTGACGTGTCAAAGCCTGAAGGACATCGTAACCGTGCTATCATTGAAGTATTGTTCTCGTGTGGTTTACGTGTGTCTGAACTGGTCAATCTAAAGTGGTCGCAGGTCTTTACCGAAGAACGCTATCTGCGTATCCTTGGTAAAGGTTCAAAGGAACGTTTGGTGCCCATCTCTAACACGGCACTGAGGGATATAGAGAATTACTTGCCGTGGCGACAGGGACTGAAAATAAAACCGGGTGAGGAGGATTATGTTTTTCTGAACCGTCGCGGTGGTCATCTCACCCGCACCATGATACTCATCATGCTGAAAGAACAAGCATTAGAGGCAGGTATCCAAAAGACCATCTCGCCCCATACCCTGCGCCATTCTTATGCTACGGCACTATTAGAAGGTGGTGCCGATCTCCGTGTTATCCAGGCTTTGCTGGGTCACGAGAGTATCGGCACCACCGAGATCTATACGCACTTGTCTATGCAGACCTTACGCGAAGAGGTGCTGACCCATCATCCGCGTAACATCATGCACTCATCCTAGAAGGGTGCGTGTACTTTCCAATATTTGCAGTAGTTCGTCCATCTTCTCGGTACGTAGCATGGCTATGCGCGTCTGACGGAAGTTGGGAATTGCCTTGAAGATGGGTGTGGCAGCCAGGTGACGACGGGTGTGCAGAATGCCGCGCTTCTCGTCAATGCGCTCCACATTGATGCGCAACTGTTCTTCCAGTACATCCAGTTTTTTGTTGAAATCGAAACTGCTGTCCACCATATTATTATCTATATAGTCGCGAATCTCTTTGAAAATCCATGGACGACCAAAGGTGGCACGACCCACCATGATGGCATCTACGCCATAGCGCTCGAAGGCGGCCTTTGCCTCTTCGGGCGAGGTGATGTCGCCATTGCCAATGATGGGGATGTGGATGCGTGGATTGCGCTTCACCTCACCAATCAGGGTCCAGTCGGCCTCGCCAGTATACATCTGGGCACGGGTGCGACCGTGGATGGTCAGTGCCTGAATGCCGCAGTCCTGCAGTTGCTCGGCCAACTCGGTGATAATCAGTTGATCCTGATTCCAGCCCAGGCGTGTTTTTACGGTGACGGGCAACTTTACGGCGTCCACCACCTTCTTGGTAATCTCCAAAAGTTTGGGGATATTTTGTAGCATGCCGGCGCCAGCACCCTTGCCGGCTACTTTTTTCACAGGACAGCCGAAGTTCAGGTCAATGAGGTCGGGGCCTGCTTGCTCTACAATCTTGGCCGCCTCGACCATGGCGTCCACGTCGCGACCATAGATCTGTATGCCTACAGGTCGCTCCTCGTCGCTGATGGTCAGCTTCTGCTGGGTCGACTTTACATCACGTATCAAGGCCTCGGCGCTCACAAACTCTGTGTAGACCATCGAGGCACCAAAACGCTTGCACAGCAGGCGGAAGCCAATATCGGTAACGTCCTCCATCGGTGCCAGGAACACCGGGTGCGGACCAAATTCAATGTTTCCTATCTTCATGGGTGCAAAGGTAGACATTTTTTTTGAGATAAATATCATAACAACATAAAAAAGGCCATCCTCGCTGGGGTGGCCTTTTTTCCTTTCGAAGTTTTCTCAACTTCCAGAAAGGCTCGTTTTAATTCAAAATAAATGATTCATTTAATATAGAGAAAGCATAGAAATGTATTCTACTCAAAATAGCCGGAGGGCTTATAGAGCGAGTCGCTCTTCACCGAGTCTGTGTTGACCTGATCGTAGGCCATGGCAGGCTCATTGCCCGTGGGCTCGTATCTCAGAGCATAGTCCGACTCGTCGGCCCATACCTTGTCTTCTTTGAACGACTGGTTCAGGGCGGTGCTCAGCGTCAGCAAGATGGCAACTACTGCGGCAGCGCGCATCAATGGACGGATACGGTCGCTGAGGCTAATGATGCGAGCCTTCACCAACATCTTCTCTTCCGTCATCTCCAGCAGGCGTGCATCGAAATCATCGCCCAGTGTCTCGTCTTGCTCCATGGCAGCGAACAAGGGCTTGTACTGGCGCAGGCTCTCGGGCAACTCCTCCTCGCTCTGCTCGAAGAAGGCCTTCAGAATCTGCTCCTCCTTCAAGGTCGTTTCGGCCTCGAAGTAGCGGTCCAGCAGTTGTTCGATGTATTTATAATCCATATTGTTCTTGTTTCAAAAATTCTTGTTTAATTGTTTGTCGGGCTCGGAAGATATTTACCTTTACTTGCTGTTCGGTAATGTCCATCACCGCGGCTATCTCCTTGTATGACTTGCCTTCTACGTCGCGCAACTGCATACAAGTGCGTTGCTTCTCGGGCAGATGGTTCATCAGCGTCCTCACACGTTCCACTTTGTCGCGCTGTACAGCCTGTTCCTCAGGATTGGCGCCGTATGAGTGGTCGGGTGCGTCGTGCCCCTCGTCGTCGAGCGATGCGTCTTGGTTGCTGGCTCGTTTTGTCTTGTCGAGCGCCAAGTTTCGGCAGATAGTGGTACAGAAGGCTTCGATGGATTCTATCTGTTCCCACTGTTCTCGCTTGTTCCAGACTCGGATCATTGTTTCCTGCACCACATCTTCTGCATCCTCGCGATTGAGAGTGATGCGAAGCGCCACGCGGAAGAGTTCATTCTTCAGCGGCAACACGTCGGTGCGAAAACTGATCTTTTTCATCCTCTCTATTTAGTATGACGATTCACGTGGGACAAAGTTACAAATAAAACGAGAAAAAAGCAAATTTTTTATTTGAAAGCTGTGCAAACGAGCTTAGAGAGTGTTAATAAACAAATTAGTTTGGTCAGCAAATCTATGGTGATTGCTAACCAAACTAATTAAAAATGTTTTTATAGAGGGGGATTATTGTATGGCGATCTTCTTGCCTTGGTGGAGGTAGATTCCCTTTTCAGTTGGTCTCTGCATGAAACGACGACCATCTCTGAATCTCAACCACAAATCGTCTCCATCCTGGAACTCGGTGGGGGTACCTGTGCCAGTAGTAGTGCCTTTGCCGCTATGGTTCAGAATGGTAGCGTCCTTGTCCTTGGCAGTTTTGGCATTCTTACCTTTTTTAATGTCAACAACTACGGCCTTGATGGCTGTCTTTACGTTGGTACTGTCAGCGGTGTTGGCCTTGACATTGTCCTGGGCGCAAACCGTTGATGCTGAAAACAGGGCCACGAGCATGCTCATTGCCACTTTGGAATGCAGGATTCCTTTGCAAAGGTTTTTAGCTTTCATTTTTGCGGTTGAAATTAAGTGTAAGTATGTGTATGATTTGTTTAATCGGTGGCAAAGATACAATATATATTTGAATCCACCAAGAATATTGTTATATTTTTTTAGAATTACAAATTATTTCTACATATCTGTGGCAGAATACTTTGGGTTCTAATAATCATATTCGTCGTCATCAAATCCGTCGAATTTGAATTCAAGTTTCTCGTCCTTATTCTCAAACTTATTAAATTCATATTTATAAAACTTAGAGCTTCCTGCCAGCAGGTGGCCCTGCTGTTGAATCGTGACGACCTGCATCTCAGGCTTTGAATATATCTTTTTCATAATCTTACTTCTTTATTACCTTTTTACCTTTATATATATAAACACCCTTCTCGGTGGGCTCGCCATCAAGTTTTTTGCCATCGAGGGTGTACCAGTTGTCTAACTTGAATTCAACGACCATCTCTGTGTCGGTTGCCGATGTTATTTCACCATCGTCGAAGTTTAGTTCAAAGTCGCGTGCCTTGTCAGAACCCGATGACACATAGAAATGGCAGCGGAAGGTATGTAGCGTGCGGGGATTCTTGGAATACCCCAACGTATTATTATTACCCAACATGACAATATCATTAATGTTGTTGGGAGTGGGATTATAGTCTTCGTCATTGCGACCGTCGCTGACGACGAACGGATCGAACTGTCCGACGAAGGTCACCGTCCCATCATTGCTTGTTACAGCTTCTGGTTCAACGACACTAATATAGCCATTATTGAACGTGGGAGACGTGTTCGGTTGATATAGATGGTTGACGACCTTAATAAGGTAGGGTTTGCCCGCTTGAATACTTTTAGTCTGTTTGAAGGCCAAACGGAGTACACCATTATCAAGGGTCGTCTCGTCCGGATCCATTTCCATGACGATGGCGTCGTTGAACAGATGAGCAGTGTTATTCTTCATTGCAGATTCAGAGATGGAGAACGGTAGGCAAACCGTGTTCCATGTCTTGTCACTAACAATGAATCTGCGACCAGTAAGGGTGAACGATCGCGAGCCTTTTTCATCTTTATAGTACTTTCGTAGGATGAAGGTATTCTTGTGGTCATCCGATAGAGGTATGCCATTAGCCTTCACTGCACCATCATTATCGGTGATATCGGCAAAACCACCACTCAAGCCTATGCCTCCGTTGCCTATTCCGTCCCATGTACTGTTAGCATTCTTTATGACCTTAGCTCCATAATAGTAGTTGTTGTTGAGGTGAGAAAAATCTTCCGTACATCCGCTGATAGCACCAACGTAACTACTTGCTGCAATAGTTGATTCGATAACCGTGTTATGACTGATAGCTGATAGACTTTCATATCCCACAATTCCGCCGAAATACTTACAGTTGGAGTTGGCATTGTCTTTGACTTGTGCAAAATTGATACAGCCTTCTATCTTACTATCGAATAGATATCCCGCAATTCCGCCCAAACATTGGCTTCCATTGTATCCTGCCCAAACGAAGACACTGTCTGTTGTATAACAATTTTTTATAAGAGTAGTCACGCCACGGCCAACAAAGCTGCCAATATTACTGTAACCGAAGAAACGGGCATCATTCAGGATAACATTCCGTATTTCTCCGCTTATGACATTTCCGAAAAGTCCTAGATAACTATCATCGTTAGTATTACCTCTTCTGGCAACGCGGATGCCGCTGATGGTGTGGCCGTTACCCTCAAAGATGCCTGCGAAAGGTCTTGTATTATTTCCTATGGGTGTGTAGTTTTTGCCCTCAGCATCGAGGTCTTCAGGGTCGTATCTAATGTCGTTTTTCAATATAAAGTATGTACCGGCGAAGTAGTTGGGCTCGAAACCATCGAGGCCGATTGTTTTCTTGGCGAGCAGATCCAGCTGACTGGGGTATTCAATCACAAATGGGTTAATCCGTCGGCCGTCGCCATCCCATGGTATGGCGGTGAGATCGGCCGTGATGGTTACATCGCTGGCAGGCGTCTCAAAGGTGTTGCCGTTGGTCAGGGCGATGTCGTTGTCGTTGGCATCCTTCACTGTATAGGCGGTCATGTTAAAACCGTCTACGTGGCTCAGTTTGACAGGGGTGCCGGGCAGATAATAATTTGTTTCCCGATAGTTGAGAATGGGTTGTGCCGCAGCGCGAATATTTCTTTGTCGTGTCATGGTGTAGACACAAAGGGCACCGTTGTTAGTGGGCTTATCACCTTGATAGGTTCCAATGTTGGTGGTCTTTCCGTTGACGGTGCAATGATAGTAGTAGTTATTTGCGAGGGTGACGTTGCTAGAATACATACCGAGGATAGCACCGCATTGAGTACCCGATGTGTTGTTTATCTCAGAGTTGAGCACTAGGCAGTTTTCAATGGTGTTTTTGCTACTGGTGTCACCCACAATACCGCCCACTTGGTTACAGCCTGTAATGATTGCATCGTTCAGAACGACGTTCTTAATTGTTGCATCCATAATCACACCGAAAATGCCCTGTTTGCCATTTTGAGTATTGTTGTCGCCCATCTTTTTCAGACGGATACCACTGATGGTATATCCTTGACCATCGAAGGTGCCTTGAAAATTGTGATAGAAGTTTCCAATAGGGGTGTAGTTCTCACCATTCTCATCAAGGTTGTTGGGATCGTATTTGATGTCATGTTCCAACTTGAAGAATTTGTTCTTATAGGTATTTCCCTGACTCACCAGATTTGCCAACAGATTGATGCCTGTGGCTGTTCTGATGATGTAGGCTCTATCTTCTGTCGTTCCATCGTGATCAGCATCGGCATGCCACCATCGCCAGAAATCTGGGGCCATGGAGACATAAATCCTTATGTTTTCAGCTGGCATGGAAAACGAACTGTTGATGCTGGCACCCTTGTTGGTGCTGTAAGCGCAAGAATAGCCCTCGGGAACACCGGAACAACTCAGCATGACAGTAGTGTTGCTGGCGTAGTAAGTGACGTTGTCAAGGACAAGGGTCTCGCCGCTGGCGCTTATTCTGTCATCATCCATCGTAATGGTGTGCAAGCTGTGTATACCTTTGATATCGCCATCGCCTGTACCTATGTTGGTGCTGCTATTGGTGGCGTTGCCTATTTTTCTCGTGCAATTGATGTAGTAGTCCTTGTTAAGGGTGTTATTAGAACTGTTATTGTGTCCAACGTAGACGCCTGCTAAAGCATCTGAGGCTTTTGCTTTAACGGAACTATTCTTAACAAGACAGTTCTCAATAGTACTACTGTTATACCCTACAATGGCGCTAACATAATTATTGCCAATAATGTCTGCCCCGTCAATGGTGAGATTCTTGACAGATGCATATTCGCTAGTGACATAGCCGAAGAGCCCAACATAGTTACTGCTTGGTCTGTTGATGGTGAGATTTCTGATGGCCTTGCCGTTACCATTAAACCTTCCCTGGAATGAATGATCGTTATCGCCTATTCCATTGAAAGTAACACCTTGCATATCGATATCGTTTTTCAATTTGAAACAAAAAGAGACATATTTATTACCACCTGCCACGTCCTCAGAAAGTTTGATGAGTTGTGAGGGGTACTCGATCATGTAAGCGTGATTCATGTCTTGTCCGTTACCTGTCCAATTGATGACGTTCCATTTGGCATAGAGGGTCACGGTGCCGTTGTTGGTAGCGCTGAGATTATTGAGCTTATAGCCGTCGGCATAGCTCGTTCCAGTGCCATCGGATTTGGTGTTCCAACCAGCGAAGGTGTAGCCCGGGCGAGTGAAGGTATTCTTTGTAAGCGCCTGGGATTCATCGTAGGTAAAAGTCTGGTCGTCCATTGAACCGGTAGCATTGATGCCGTTGGTAGCATTGGCATCGAAGTGCACGGTGTAGTGGTTTGCCGTCCAGTGGGCGGTAAAACTCTTCTTACCATACGAATGCTTGGAAATCTGTACGGTTGTCTCAGGCGTGTCGCCGTTGCTGCCCGTCCATCCTGCGAAGGTGTAACCGGTCCTGGTGGGGGCATTCAGTGTGAATGTTTCTGTGTCGTATGTGTATTTACTTGGGTTGCCTGGGTTTTGGCCACCGTTTAAGCTATAGCCGATAGAATAGGCGTAGCTGGCATCGCGTTCACAATTACTGTTGTAGGTGATGCTGCTGGGCGCGTTGCCTGCCAAATCGGTGATGGTGCCGCTCCAGCCTGTGATGGTGAGATAGCCAAGAGCGTTGTCGCCGATTATTCCGCTGAACGTCAGCACGTTGGAACCGCTGCCGGCCACATAACTGAGTGTGCCCCAACCGTTTGCGGTATTGAGTGTCGGTGTGCCTGTCACCTTGACAATCTCGTTGAAAGCCAAAGATACGTACATTGTATTGCCGGCAGCGTGCTTGCCAGGAGCCACGAAGCCAGCTAATACGCTGGGCGCAGTGGCGTCCACGGCCTGGATGTGGGCCTTGACGTTCTTAGCCCACCACTCATCGTGATCAGTACCACCGCCAGAGGCGTTGCAGCGAACAGCAAGATAATCAAAATCCAGAGGTAGGATAAGACGACCGTCAGAAGCCCGACGATTTGTATTGAATTTCTGTTTACTCAAGATATATTGTGTACCGTGGCCCCAGGGATTACTATGTCCTTCGTTGTCGCTTACAGAAGTTACAGGAAAACTATAACTTTTATACTCTGTGTCCTTACCGTTAGTTTTGTGCTCAAAGCCGGCCATGTAAAGCGAATTATTGATATTGCCAGGATCCCCATTACTACAACCAGAGCGATTGTCGAATAAAGTTTTTGAGGTTAGAATAGACATGTACTGATAGCCGTCATTTTGTTCCCTGACATCCATAGTTAGTGTCATACGCAGCTCGGCACCAATATGTTGAAAGTAGGTTCTTGGAGCGACATAGTCAAAATAGCTAGAACTTGCTACTGACTTGACATTGTTATTTTCATAACCAGCGTCTGTGTTCTTATACTCGTCAGATTGAATGGTTATATCCCTAATTCTGAATATATTGTCGCTAATGTTGGTGCCAGTTTTGAAACTGCGAGTTTTTTCGGCAAGTAGGAAACCACCTATGTCAGTCACCTCCAATTTATAGCTACGTTCGGTGCCTGTCTGATACAGGTAGGCATCGTTATTGGCTGTCTGCTCCGTGACGGTAATGGTCCTGCTCTTAGTTTCGCCTGCGGTAAAGGTGAACTCGCCTCTCAGATTCATTACTGGTACTGTCAGATCGGCGTCTTCTCCATTTATTTTACTCACATAGTAGTGTTGCATGGCATAAGCACTTAGGTTCACCAGGCGATAGCGCACTGTTTCGGCCACTGCCGTGTTGGTGCGGGTAATGGTAAACGTGGTAACGTTGCCGCTGGTGTTGGTTTGTATGTCCCAGCCATTGTCGGCCCATGTGTTCTGACCCATAACAAGTGCTATTATTGTCAGAATCAGGGTGAGGACCCGGTTGAGATGAGAGGTGATGAATGGTTTCATTTACAAATCTGATTTTTTATTAGTTTTGGTACTTGTTGCTTGAAATATCGGAAGAACAGGCGATAACCCGTACATAGATAGTTGAGCCGCTCTGGTCCATAGATGGTTATACGCTCGTTAAGACGATCCTTGGGACAGCCACCGAAGCAAAGGTCGGCCACATCGCAATGGAGACAGGTCGTGGGCAGACTGTCCAGTTTGTATTCTCCAAAGTGACGGTTTGTTTGCATCAGGTCATATAGAGGTGTATTGAGAATATTTCCCACTCGGTATTCGGGGAAGACAAAACGGTCGCAGCGATAGAGGTCGCCGTTCTTCTCGATAACGCCGCAATGCCCGCAAACAGCCTCGTGCACACAGAGTCCTGCCGGACGTCGGGTCAGATTGCCAAAAGCTGCTTCGATGGTCTGTACAAACTTGTGGCCTATGTCCTTGCAGCCCCATTCGTCAAGGATGGAACAAAGAAATTTACCATAAGTCTCGGGCTCTACCGAGTAGTCGGCTATACTATGTTTGGGGTCCACTTGACTGTAGACCCCAGGGGGAAGGGCTACATTGCCTGCATTTTCTAGTGGAAGACATTCTACCACTGGCAAAAATTGCATAAAATCACTGAACTGACGTAGGAAGTTATATACCTCCTTGGCGTGCAGGGAATTTGCTGCATTGACAGTGGTCAGGGTGTTAAACTCTACGCGATGCTTCACCAGCAACTCTATGCCATGCATCGTGCGGCTGAAGGTTCCTTCTCCGTGCACATCTTTTCTATAATGATTATGGAGATGCTCCGGTCCATCGATACTAATACCGATGCGAAAGCTATTGGCACGAAAAAACTCGCACCAGTCGTCTGTGAGCAACGTGCCGTTGGTTTGAAGTGTGTTCAGGATTCGACGCCCTTCGCTATACTTATGCTGGAGAGTCATGGCTTTGTCGAAGAAGGGAATACCACAGAGTGTTGGTTCTCCGCCATGCCATGCGAACTCAATTTCTGCTTGTTGGCCGTGGATGGCTATAACTTGTTGGATGTATTTTTCCAGAACCTCGTCTGACATGAGTAAAGAGGAAGTGGTTGCTCCACTTCCTTTTCCCAAATAGTAACAGTATCTGCACCTCAGATTACAGGTGGCACCGATGGGTTTTACTTCTATGGCATAGTGACGTAGTTCGTCGTGTTCCATGATCAGTTTCTTGAATATAATCTGATACCACCGCGATAACCGCCACCCATCTTCACCTCGTGGCCGTCGTCGGCACCTATCTCGTGTTGGATAAGTGCATTGAGTCTTTGGTTCATATGATTGACGAGTGTGGTGTTGCTGCCTTTAGGCCATGCCAGATTATTGGTCTCATCGCTACCATACTCGTAGAGTTCCACGTCGTTGTATTTATATAAAGTGTCGATGTCAGTCGGACTGTTAAACTGCAACGGCGAGAAATAACGGGCAAACTTATATTCAGGGGTAATGATGCCGCGTACGAAGCCGCGTTTGTGCAAGTCAGCACGATAGGCAGGTTGGATGTCGGGGTCGATAACGAAGGCGCTGTCTATCATTGAAAGCATCTCGAAACAGAACAGAGCTCCTTCTGCGTTGCGGATATCAGCGTTGGGATCCTTCACTGCAGGCACCAGAGAGTGACCATGCAGTGCTCCGGCAATCTTCTGGAACTGTTTCTTGTCACCATTGGTAGCCCAATCGATAAGGGTGGGAGCCAGGTCGAGATGTGAGGTAAGGTTCCTACAGTGACGTCCGCCTTGAATCTCGGGGTGATAGATGACCAAGGGCACGTGGATGTTGTTCTCGTAGATATTGCCGCCCTTACCTTTCATGGCGTGCTCGCCTTGCATTTCACCGTGGTCACTGGTATAGACGATGATAGTGTTCTTCATCAGGCCAGCCTTCTCAAGGTAATTGATGAGTGTAAGCATGTGGTTATCCTCGTCCTTGATGGTGTTGAAGTAATAGTTGCGGAACCGCAGCCAGCTTTCCGCACTTTTAGGCGTTGGTCCCACCATGCGCTCCCAGTTGTAGTAATACTCGGTGTGGGCCTGTGGACGCCCGGGCTTGTTGAGTGGCTCGTTCCAAGTGCTGGGCAGTTCCACATTGTAGGTTTGCTGGTAAAGAGGATCGTCGGGTTCAGGCACTCCAGAACCGGCAATACCCCCAATGCTATCCTCGTTGAAATACATGATGTCGTGTGGGTTTAGGAAGTTGACAGCCAGGAAAAAGCTCTGTCCACTGTCATTCAGCTCTTTTCCTTTCTCCTTCAACCATGCAATGGCGTGCTCGGCAATGGTTCCATCTTCGTGGTAACCCTCTTGTACAGAACCGTACATGTCGCCCTCGGTCCAGTCGCTGAAACCATAGTCCTCTAAAGATACTGTATCTTTGGAAACATGCCATTTTCCTTTGAAAGCTGTGTAATAACCTGCATCGCGTAACATATCGCCTACGGTAGGAAGGTTGCGAGGCATGTCATTAACAAACGCATAGTTGGTGTTGTCCAGCATGCAGGTCTCGGTGATATGACGACCGGTGTAAATCACAGAACGGCTACTGGTTGATACGTTGGCACAGGCGTAGTGCTTCTCAAAGGTAGTACCTATCTGGCGAAGACGTTCACGCGCTGTATAGTTGCTGCCGGCAGGGTATTCTTCCATGTAGGCTTCCTGATCACAGGTGATAAAAATGATGTTGTACTTGCCATCGGCGTTTGTCGTTGGCTGATTCTCATTCTTTGTACTGTCCTGCGAGTCTGTACAGGCCATCAGCATGGCGGCACCAGTGGTCAGCAGCGCTGCCGTGCGGAAGGTAGGGTTTTGTTTCATAATTCGGTTATTTGTTGTTTTGTATTATTATATAGTAGGTATTTAATTCATGTGCAAAAATAGGAATTAAAAGGATATTATGGTGTGTAATTTTCGACAATGGTGTGTAAAATACGACAAAAAGGTGTGTAAATTGTAACAATTTTCACTACTTTTTGATAATAATTTCGAAAAAAATTGTACTTTTGTAACCTGAAATGGAATACATGCAATTTACAGCCGTTGTGCTGATGACCCTACTAACCCTGAAACTGTTGCTACTTCCTGGTAAGGTTTCGGTGAACCCAGCTGCAAACAAATCACGCTGGATGATGATGGCGGGCACCATCGCTTTGGTATTCCAGTTCCTATTGCAATTAATTTTTGGTTTGCGTGCTATGGGCGTGACGCAAGCTGCCATGCTCAATCTCGCCTTGTTCATTCCTTGTTCGTGGATGTTCTCGCTGTCGGTTATCTACTTGCAGCGCAAGGGCTCTGTTACCTGGCTCGATAAGTATTTGGGAGCATTGTGCTGGGGCGTGTCGCTCACGCTGTTAGGTGTAGCAGCCGCTATCGATGGCGAGCCACTGCTGAGTGATACGACAGAATTACGCTGGGCCGAGATGTTGTCGTCGGCGATTTATATTTTTATGCAGGGCTATTACACCAACAGACATATCCTGAGAATGCGTGCCATCCAGAATGCGATGGAGGATTATTACGATAATGACATGGCTTGTGTGGTACACTGGATGCAACTTGGCGTGATCATTCCGCCTGTGATGGCGCTCATGGTACCACTTCTTATTTATTGTCCATTACAAATCGTGTTGGCCATATGTGGCATTGTCTTCTTTGTGGCCATCTTCTTTTTGATAGATAGTTTTAGTAGTTTCGTTATGAGCTCTGCTCCCAAAAAGATTCAGGAGGCCGAGAGCAATAGTGATGAGGAGGAAACGACAGCAAGTACGTCCCTTAGTACAGAGGCCTTGCAACGCGTGGAGCGAGCTATTGAATCATGGCTCGAGAAGAGGGGTTATCTGCAGTGTGGCTTGACGATGCCCACGGCCGCCGATGCTATTGGCGTGCCGCGCTACCTGTTGTCATCTTGGTTGCGTCAACAGGATCTGAGGTACTCCGAATGGATGACGAACCTGCGCATAGACGAGGCCAAGCGTATCATTATGGCTCACCGCGATTGGAGTAACGAAAGTGTTGCTCAGCACTGCGGATTCAGTGATCGCAGTTATTTCCAAAAGAAATTCAAGGAAAAGACAGGCATTTCGCCTGCCGATTATCAGACTTTGGAAGAAGTATAGTTCTTACCTCTCCTTCTCTGTTGTCTTCAACACCGTTGAAGATATCTTAAAATTATTTTATTCTCACCCATCGTATCTCCTTTGTCTCACCATAGAGCCCACGCACTGTGAAGCGATATTCGCGGCCGATGATGAATGGCCAGGAAATAAACTGAGAGAAGTCTCTTACGATGGAATCATTGATTTTTGTGATGATGTCGCCTTGTCGGAACCCCAACCGATAAGGCTCACCTTGCTCCCATACAAGTCCGACGCAGGGCCGACCTAACTCCGACACAAAGGCGATGTCCAGTTGGCGGTTGTTCACACTGTCGGCCTGCTGTCCGTTGTATGGCAACAGGGTCATACGTTTTTTCTTGGGATTGATAATCATGGCGCCGTAGGTTAATAATTGGGCACCAAGGTGCGACTCGCCTTGGGAGGTTAACGTGTGGAGGTTATGGAGGGTGTAGCGGCCCACGTGCAGGTTGCTCAGACATAGAAAAACAACTTCATTCAATGGCTCTACACCAAAATGACCAATGGCGTGACGCCCCATGCTACGTCCTTCCACCTGCGAGTCGATGAGCGAGCCAGTCATGTCGGCGCAGCGGTTAAAGCTCGTACGGTTCATCACGTAAAGGTGGCGACTTCCAGTGTCGAAAAGCGTCATCTCATGGTAGCGGCCAAAGGGGTTGACATCCAGATAAGGCACGTGGTAGCGCAACTTATAGGGCATGTCGATACCCTTCTCCTCTTTAAAGTGCTTCTTGCGGTCGGTGAGGACAAGGAGACGACGATAGACGTCTATCTTTGCCAGTAGTCCGCTGTTAATGAGGTTGAACCCCAGAATGCCGTCAACGCCTGGCATTCTTATAGGACGTTGTTGTATCGTGGCTTGACAGCGGCTGATGGTGAGGCGTCCTAAAGTCATAGGTGGCAGAATCACCATGGGCACCGTGTCCATGGCACCAGTGGCATCGTGCGAGCGGATATAGCCTGCCGCCTGACAGCCGTCGATGGGCGTGTCGGCATAGACCACCGACTGGGCTGCGCCTGTGTCCAACAGAAAACGATAGTTCCTGCCGTTTATCTGAACGGGCACGTATACCTGATTGCGTTCCCATTCAATCCCGATGGAATCGGCAAAATTCCGTTCCGACAGGACGAGCTTCTTAGAGTAAAGAGCCTGCTGCGCATCGGCATCGATGCACAGCAGGCTCAGTAGTATGATCAACCATTTGTTCATGGTTCGTTTAGTATTTCTTTCTCCTATTTCTTGATCTCATCGATCAATCGGTCAGCGTGGCCCCACTTGTCCATCATAAAGAGGACATAGCGGATGTCGACACCAATGCAGCGTGCCAGTTGCGAGTCGAAGAAGAGGTCGCTCGACAGTGAGTCCCAGTTGCCGTCGAAGGCCAGACCGATAAGGCGGTTCTTGCCGTCGAACATTGGGCTACCACTGTTTCCACCAGTGATGTCGTTGGTGGTGAGGAAGCAGAGCGGCATGTCGCCAGCGCTCTCCAGTAGGTCAATCATCTCGGGCTCCACCTTATAATCCTCGAAGGATTCGCCCATTTTCATCTTCTTCACGATGCTGGGAGCCTTGGTCTGATAACCAGACGATACACCACCCAGTTTGTACTCCTTCACCTGACCGTAGCTCAAGCGCATGGTGAAGTTCGCATCGCTGTAGTGAGGCAGGTCTTCCTCCATGCGCAACTTAGCAGCGCAGAGGTAACGCTCCTGCAGGTCGATGCTGTCAACCACCTCCTTAAACTCGCTACGCAGGTTCATGTACAACTCAGTAAGGTCGAGGCCAAACATGATGGCGGGGTCCTTCATGAACGACTTCTTGTTGGGATAGAGACGTGCACCCTTCTTCAGGACCTTCGACTTGCTGTATAGGTAGTCGGCATACTTCTGGCAATCGCCGCCAAATGACTTGTCAATGGTCTGGTAGAATTCGGGCAGGTACTTGGCATCGGTCACCTTTTCGCGATAGTTCTTCAGCAGCGTGCCCAGCGTCTCGCGGTCGGTATCATAGTCCCAGGTCTCGCTGTTATCATCGAACGTGATATACTGGCGCTTGCCTTTACCTTTGGGCGAGATGCCGTTGTGGGCTTTCAAAGCACGCTTCGACAGTTCGTCGGTACGACTGAACGTCTCGGCAAAGTACATATACGCCTTGCTGGTCGCCAGACGCTTGGCATAGAGGCGCTTCATCTGGTCGAAGTTCAGTTGGGTCATCAGCAAACCTGTGCTGTCCATCCATTCCTTAATCTTTGCCTCGAAGAGCTCCTTCTGCTGAATCAGACCGATGGAATCGATACATTTGTTCATGCCGAGCGAGTTCTTCCAGTAGTTTGACGACTGTGCATATTTCGAGTCGTACTTGATGCGTACGGCCTCCGAGGCATCCATATGGCGCTTCATCACCTCCTGTTTGATGCCACGGATCTGAGCACGGATAGCGTTCTCCTCGTAGCGCTCCTTGATGCCGAAGCTTGACAGATAACGGTTAGTGCTGCCAGGATAACCCATGGTCATTGAGAAGGTGCCATCCTGATAGCCCTCGTCCGACACGCGAGCCCAGTGCTTGGGGTGATAAGGCACGTTGTCCTTCGAGTAGGCAGCAGGACCGTTGGTCTTTGGGTCGGCATAGATACGGAACACCGAGAAGTCGCAGGTCTGGCGTGGCCACATCCAGTTGTCAGTCTCACCACCGAACTTACCCATCGACTTAGGAATGGCGAACACCAGACGCAGGTCGGTGAAGTCGCGATAGGTGGTGGCGAAATAGCGGTTGCCCTCGTAGAAAGGCTTAATCTCCAGACGCAGGGTAGAGTCCTGTGCCTTCACGTCCTTCGACATGGCATTCTCGATGGAATCGAGAAATTCCGAGCGACGGTCGTTGCTCATCTTGTCAAAGCCCTGAGCCATGAGTTGGTCGGTGATGTCCTTCTGTTCCACCATGAAGCTCACAAACATGTCCTTGTTGGGCAGCTCGTCGGCATAGGTCTTGGCATAGAAACCATTCAGCATGTAGTCGTGCTCCACAGTAGAATGCGAACGGATGGCCTCGAAGCCACAGTGGTGGTTGGTGAATACCAGTCCGTCAGGACTCACAACCACGCCCGAGCAGTAGCCCGAGAAGTTAACCACGGCCTTCATGATGGCATCGTCAGCCTGATACAGCTTTTCGTAGGGCAACTGATAACCATAGCCCTTCATCTGCTCATATACAGCGTTGGGCAGGTTGTAAAGGGTCCACATGCCCTCATCAGCATGAGATGTGAGAAGTGAGAATTGAAATGTGACGAGTAATAGAAATAATTTTTTCATTATATTTTATTATTTAATCAAAATTTTCTTTCCATTTCTGATGTAGATGCCAGGCTTCAGGTTGCCCTGCACAGCCTGACCCTTCAGGTCGTAGGTCTGCTCAGCATCTGACTGCTGTGCCATCATGTCGCTGATGCCATTGGCTCCGATGGTTTGTCCCACGATGGTGGCATAGCTGCTCATGATATTGGCCTTGGCAATGGTGGGGATGTTCATCACATAGACACTATTGCCACCGTCGGGATAGCGGCCTACGGTCTGATCACCATTGTGGGCGGCATAGGTGAGTCTGCTGGTCCACGACTGGTCATCGGCGCTAAGAAGCACGTCACCTCCCTCGGCAGCCAGTTTGAAAGAGGCATGCAACAGTGACTGAGGCTCCAGCTTATCGCACCAGATAATCAGATAGTCGTGTGGTTGGATGATGGTTTCCACGCCGTCGGTCTTCACAATCTGATATTTCGTTGGCTTATCGGCATTGTCGCTCAAATACATGCCCTCTACATCAATGGCCTGGTCAGTGTTGTTATACAGCTCAACCCAGTCGTTGCGTTTGAAGAGCTCGTTGACGAAGACGCTGTTGGCAGCACTCACCTCGTTGACACAGACAGGTGTAAATCCCTGTGCTTTACGTTCATTGTCGCTGAGTGGTACAAAGGTGGCGGTCAACTGGACAGTAGCATCTGAGGGTAGGGTGATGGTGCTCTCGTTGGCATACTGTTCGCTGCCTTTTTTCCAGCCAGCAAAGCGATAGCCGGCAGGTGCCTTGGCTGTCAACTCGACGGGCGCAAAAAGATAGCCGTTGAAATCGGCGTAAGGCACCTCTATATCGTTGACAAGGAGGGTGGCCCCCTCAGTGTCAGTGCTCAGAATGACGTTCTGAGCAGTCGTATTCTTCAGATTCAGGTACGAGAAGTTCTTCATGCTGGTAGCCATCTTCTTGGCACGTCCCTTCAGCTTGGTCTTGATGGTGCTGGCAGTCCTGCTGGGTTCATGACCGTCGGTGATACCCTGTTGCTGCATCAGTTGGCACATGGCCTTGACATTGGCCAGCAGCTCATCGACAATCTTTCCGGCACGGGTGGGCTCGAAGACGCTGCCGCCCACCAAACAAAAAGTGTCGGTGAACTTGCGGCGGTAGTCCTCACGCCCCAGGAGGTTGAGGAAGAGACGCACAATCTCGCGGTTCTTGTTGTCCTCGTTATACACCTTGTCGGCGTCCTTGAAACGGACGAAATACTTGAATGGGTCGTCGTTGTCTTTGTTGAAGTTGCGCAGGGCGAAAGCATAGTCGAGGTCGAAGCTGACGAAGCGGTAACGGCCGTCGTTGCGACTGCGATAAGCCTTGATATTGTTGTTGGGCCAGTCATCATTGTCGAGGAACATCGTGACAGCCATATAATTGGTGAACTCATCGATGTCGAGCAGGGTCTTCAACTCTTCGTAGGCGGCATCATTGGTGGCGTTGCTGCCCAGTTCGAAGATGCGGTTGATGACAGAGTCATTGCCATTCTTCATCTGCATGTTCTCAAAAGCATCGAGTTCTTCGTCAACATAGCCCCAGTTAGCATAGGCAAAGTTGGCGTTGTTGGGCTCACGCAGGTTCAGTACACCACGCAGCTGACCGTTGACATATTCGATGACAGGCACATACGACTGCACGTCGAGGTCTATGCCCGAGCGCTGGATGATAGTCTCCAAGGCAGGATCCATGAAACGAGCGTTGTGGGTGTACATGTCATTGCCGCCATTGCGCACCAGAAGCGTTTTGTTGCGAATATAGGGCTTCTGTGGGAAGAAACTATAGTCGAAGCGGTTTTGACCGTCGAAGATCTTGTTACTCTTCAACTTGAACGAACGCTTTGACTGGGCACGTGTCCAACCACCCGAGACACTGATGTTGACATCCTGATTGAAGAGCATCTTTCCGTCAGGACTCAGATAGCTGAAGTTCACAGGGCGGTCCCAGTCCATGTTGTAGTTCTTGGGGGTGTCCTGACCGTTTCCTGTCTTTCCGTTAGTACCATCACCGTCGCAGTCAAGTCCAATCTTGGGGTCGGTGAAGTACTTCTGATTGCCAACAATGCTGATAATTGGTAGCGTGTAGTTGTTGCTGGTACGGATATAGCTGCGAGTAACGGGAACACTGGGCAGATAACCGTCGCGGAACAAACGGAAGGTGAGGTTGGTGGTCTGCGAGATGGTGAACTCGCCAGTGGTGCTCTCCTGACTGCTGACGTTGTCGTCCATGACTTCCCAATAGATCTCGTCGAAATAGAAGTTATTGTCCGTGTCCTTCTTCTTGTTCAGATTGAAGGCAATGGTCTGAAGCGAGTAGGTGATGGTAGTGTTCCACCAGTCCCATTCCTCCTTCTCGCCGGCCTGTTCTTTGGTAAGGGTGCCTTCATAGACGAAGTCCTTCCAGTCTGTGGTCACCTGAAACTCGCCCCCCAGAATGTTATTGACGAGGGTCTGACCAGGTTTCTTCTGGGCGATATTGGTGATGGTGGTGGGATGATCGGCACGCACCTTCATGTGGAAACGGAACTTCTCGCCCGTCTTCCAGGTGTGGTCTGGGGTATAGACGAAGAACTGGGTGGTACGGTCGCTGCTGGCATTGGCCACAGAGTGTACCTTGATACCACGTGATCCGTCGATACCCACACCGTCGGTGATGCGGTTCACATTGCCCGTGGTGTTGCCGTCGTGACAAAGAAAGCACGAGGCATCGCTGCCTTCGCAGCTGCTGTTCTTTACGCGGTTTGTCCAAGGATCCATTCCGTCCAGAGAAACGGGCAGACTGCCATCGGTGGTATACATCAGTTTGGTGCCTTCGGGGATGGTGACCTTGATATTGAGCGAGCCGTTGAAGAGCTGACTGCCTTGGTCAACCACTGGGGCATCGAGGCGCTCTGAGGCATATTGGGCCTTGGCGTTCGATTCTCCAGGGGTAGGGGTGGCAGTCCATCCCCATTCCTCGCCACCGTCGGTGGTGCGGGCATAGGCCGTGCGACTCTTTGCCTGTGGATATTGCATGCTGGTGATAAGCTGGCCGTTCTGGTCACTCAGGAAGATGGAACCTCCGTCGCAGTTCAGTTTAAAAGGTGCCTGGTTGCTCTTGATGTCGTTGGAGCCGAGCCAAACGACGAGATGGCCTTTGGCAGGGAGGGTGCCTATGTTATTGGGCATTTGCCAACGTGTCAGGTTGTTCTCGTTGTTACTGAGATACATACCTGCAAGGTTGATGGTTTGTTCTGTCGGGTTATACAACTCAATCCAACTGTCGAAGTTGACAGCGGGGCTCATCACTGAGCCAGCGTTTGATGCCATGAGTTCGTTGATGACAATGGCAAAGGTCAATGCGCTATTCCACATGGTTTGATAATGGTTCTTTTAGTTATTGTTATAAATTAGGTTTTTTGTTTTCTGAAATATCGTCCAACAACGGGGAGACTGCTTAGGGGCAGGTCTTTTTTGATGACGCTGACCAGGAAGCCAATGATAAGCAGCGTGCTCAGCGTCAGCGATGCCCAGGTGGGTAACTCTTCCTGTGCCCAGTACATCACCCAGAAAGCCGCAAAGGTCTGAACGACATAGGATACGATATCCTTCATGGGATAGGGAATAGGATTCTTGATCTGACCAACGATATAGCTCAGCACCATGGCTGTGCCATAGCCGGCCACCCCCCCCCAGGCGCAGGCCCAGTAGCCATACTTCGGTATCAGCAGGATGTTAACGGCAAAGAGCACTGTGCAGCCAGCCAGCGAGAACCACGCACCATAGATGGTCTTGTCGATAAGTTTATACCAGAACGACAGGTTGAAATAGACCCCCATCATAATCTCGGCAATCATGACGATGGGCACCACGCCCAGTCCCTCGCGATACTCCTCTCCGATGATATACTGCAGCACAGGCATCCATCCCACCACACACAGGAAGGCCAGTAGGGTGAATATCAAGAAGTATTTCATGGCCGAGGCATAGTATTCCGTCTTGTCGGCATCCTTACTCTTGGCAAAGACGATGGGCTCGTAGGCATAGCGAAAGGCCTGCGTAATCATGGCCATGATCATGGCAATCTTTACACACGAGCCATAGACGCCCAACTGCACGTTAGCCTCTGCCTCATCCGGATAAACCAGTGGGAAAATGATCTTGTCGGCCACC
Organism: Prevotella sp. E15-22; assembly: GCF_023204875.1. Classification (NCBI taxonomy): domain Bacteria; kingdom Pseudomonadati; phylum Bacteroidota; class Bacteroidia; order Bacteroidales; family Prevotellaceae; genus Prevotella; species Prevotella sp. E15-22. The sequence goes on along the minus strand of NZ_CP096247.1, from coordinate 3,074,396 downwards.
TGGTTCAGAATGCCGGCAATGCCCAGAATCAGGATAGGCCATGAGTAGCCGAGCATCTGCTTGAGCAGTTTGCCGTCGAACTGCCATTTGATGCTGAACAGTCCAGGAATAAAGAAGAAGGTGATGAGTCCTGTACATACCAGGTTGATGAAGAAGACATAGAATACAGATGTCTTGCCCAACCATACGAAATAGAGGACGTTAAGACCAATGTTCAATACGATAAACAGCATCTTTAGCGATGCAAAGCGGATAGGACGCTTTTGGAATCGCAGGTAGCTGAAAGGAATAGCCTGTAGGGCATCGAGTGCCACCACCACTGCCATCATCAACAGATAGTCGGGGTGCTCAGCATAGCCCAGACTGTTACTGATAGGTGTGATAAAGCCGAAGATGAGCAGCAGGAATACCAGCGTCAGCGAGCCCACCACCGCCATCACTGTCGAGAATACCGTGTCGGACTTATGGCGCTCGTCGTTGGCAAAGCGAAACAGTGTGGTCTCCATGCCAAAGGTGAGAAGCACCAGGATGAGTGCTGTATAGGCATAGATGTTCGTACTCACGCCATAGTCGCCCGATGCCTTGGGCATGTAGTGTGTGTACAGTGGCACCAGCAGATAGTTCAGGAATCTGCCAACGATGCTTGAAAGGCCGTAGATGGCCGTGTCTTTTGCAAGTGACTTAAGATTTGCCATTATTTGTCTTTTGTCTTTTTTTACCTTTTTACCCTCTTACGTTCTTACCTTTTTCTTTTGCCTTTCTTTATCCAAAGAAGAAATATGCAATGAAGATAGCTGCTATGATGCCTGCCAGGTCGGCCAGCAGTCCGCAGACCACCGCGTGGCGTGTCTTCACGATGCCCACGCTGCCGAAGTAAACTGCGAGGATATAGAATGTTGTGTCTGTTGAGCCCTGGAAGATGCACGACAGGCGACCGATGAACGAGTCGGCGCCATAGGTGGTCATCGCATCAACCATCATGCCGCGAGCACCGCTGCCGCTGAGTGGCTTCATCAGTGCTGTGGGCAGTGCACCCACGAAGTCGCTGTTCATGCCTGTCAGTTCAATGCCGCTACGGATGCCATCAATCAGATAGTCCATGGCGCCCGATGCACGGAACACGCCGATGCCCACGAGAATAGCCACCAGATAGGGGATGATGCGGACGGCAGTCGAAAAGCCATCTTTGGCACCTTCGATAAAGGCATCATAGACGTTCACCTTCTTGAAAACGCCAGCCAGGATAAAGGCAATGATGATGGTCATCAGCAGGATATTGGCTGCCGTGGTGCTCACCGTGTTCATCGTCTCGCCGTCCATCTGACTGAAGCCCCAGATGATGCCTGACACCAACAAGCACGCACCCAGCAGCGTTACGAAGATAACCCTGTTAAATAGGTTGATGCGCTGAAAGATAGAAGTGATAAGCACGCCTATCATGGTCGAGAAGAACGTGGCCAGCAGGATGGGGATGAAGATGTCTGTGGGCTGTGCCGCACCCATCTGGGCACGATACACCAGAATGCTGACAGGAATCAGGGTCAGTCCGCTGGTGTTCAGCACCAGGAACATAATCATGGGGTTCGATGCCGTGTCTTTCTTGGGATTAATCTCCTGCAGCTGCTCCATGGCTTTTAGTCCCAGTGGTGTAGCCGCATTGTCGAGTCCCAGCATGTTTGCTGCAATGTTCATGAAGATACTGCCCGTGACGGGGTGTCCCTTAGGTACATCGGGGAACAGTCTGACGAACAACGGCGACAGCATGCGTGCCAGAACGTTGACCACGCCGCCTTTCTCGCCAATCTTCATCACGCCCAGCCACAGCGACAGAACGCCCGTCAGGCCGAGGGATATCTCGAATGCCGTCTTCGAGGATGAAAACGTTGAGTCCATCATGGCGGGGAACACGTCAAAGTCGCCCCAGAAAATCAGTCGCACCAATGCCACGAAAAATGCGATGACAAAGAATGCTATCCAAATATAATTCAGTACCATACCAATGTGCAAAGGTACAAAGAAGTGAGCGAAAAGCCAAATAAATATACAAGAAAAAGGACGCCTATTCACATAGACGTCCTCCAAAATGAAAAAAATTAAAAAATTCTCTTAAACAATGCGTATCTTAATACCAGATAACATCCTTGTTATGAACCCAATCCTTGAACTTCGGGTATCTCACCTCGATAGACTCGAACTCATCGCACCATTCGTAGGTGGGCTTCACCGCAATCTTTGCGGCGGGCACGCCAGCATGTGCCTCGAGTGGATACCATTGGTCGTTCTTCTTGACCATAATCTGGATGTCACGGCCTCTTTGTGTCCTGTCGATACCAGTGATGTCAAACGATACTGGTGTCTTCTCGCTCTTGCGATTTTCGTAGGTGTTGACCATCACGCTTGTGCCTACGCCAAACAACTGGTGAACCTCCTGACCGGCAACGGTGAGGGGCAGTGTACCACCAGCGGCCTGCAGGGTGATAATGGCCGTTGTGTTCGAGGTGTAAGTCACGTCAAACACCACGTCGTTGAAATCGAAGTCCGACGACTCCGAAGCACTCAAGTCCTCGGCGATGATACGAACATCGGGCGTCAGGTCGAGGTCAGGCTCTGGCTCAATGCTACCGCTGCCGGCAAAACCAAGACAGCAGCGTGTGGGCTTGATGGTGATGGCGGGCTTGCCGTCCTCAAAGCCAGGCGCATAAATTTTGGCGTTGCCTGAGAAGTCGATATAGGGATACTGGCCAGAATAGCCGTTGCCAAAGTGGGTCTCAGCGTTGACATACAGGTTGCCGCCGTAGGTCACCTCGTAGCCCTGATTCTGGGCCCCCTTCACAATGTTCTTGGCATCCAGCACGGCATAGCCGCCTGTCTCAGGGCCATAGAAGCCGTAGTAGGCCTTGGTGGCGTTCATGGTGCAGGTCTCTGTCACCTTAAACACTGAGTTCTCGCCCATATAGACGAAGAACGGTCCACCGTTAAAGGCGCTCCAACCTGTGGAGTATTGCTTCGCCCAGTTGCCGCCGCCGTTGAAGTTCTTCGTCAGCACGCTCGAGCCGGCATCCATCTTGAAGTTGCCGTTGCCAGGGTTGTCACCCAGGTTGATATTGAAGTCCTCGTCCACCGTCAGGAAACAGTTGTTGATCACCTCGTCGCTGGCAGCGTTATAGATGAAGTTGCCCGTATGATAATGGCCGTTGTTCACCCATGTGTTGTTGTTGCTGTTCACGAAGGTTGTTCCTGTGATGCGTACAGAATCGTTGTTCTCGAACTTACCCGTTCCTGCTGTGTTCAGGTCGGCAGCCGTGATAATGCCATTGTTCTCAACCACCGAGTAGTCGTTCTCTACAGAGATCTTCGTGGTGACTTTCACCAGACCCGTGTTCACCAGCCAGCTGTCGCTGTTGGTCGAGAGCTTGTTGGCCTCGATAGTGCCGTGGTTGAAGATGTGCAGACCGTTGTTCAGCTTCAGCTCGCCAGGCGTCACAATCTTCGAGTTGGGTGCCATATAGATGTTCGTGTATGTCTGCAGGTTGGCGGCATTACTGGCGTTCAGCGTCAGGGTAGCACCCTCGACCAGATACAGCTCAGAGTGGCCGTCAAAATAGAAACTGCGGTTCGAGAAGTCGCAGTTACCCTTGATATAGAGCACACCGCCCGAACGGTCCTGCCAATTGCCCTCGGCAGTGGCACCGCCCCAGATGTTCAGGTCGCCCTGCCATGTCTCATCAATATAGTTGTTGGCACGAGCCACGTTCTGTGTCAGCTTCTCCACGCCGGCAGGCACGTCGGCCAGAAATTTGCTGGCGGGGGCGTCCTCAGGGAAATTGAACGTGGGCTGGATGGCACGCGTTCTGCGGGCGTTGGCTGTCTCTGCGCCAAAACCCCAGTCCTGATCGGCGGCGGGAACGCCGAATGTGTTAACGAAACTGGTGCGATAATTGAGTTCTACCTGGCTTAGATTAGTTCCTTCAAAATCATGAGAACAGCTCGTAAGCCCCATGGCTATCATCATCGCAGCCGTTCCTAACAAATACAAATTCTTCATCTTTATCATCTTCTTTTTTTTGCGCAAAATATGTTATCTAGATTCTCGTTGCAAAGGTAAGCAAAAAAGTCGTGGTGGGCTTGTGTAAATCGTTAAAAAGACTAAAAAACGACAGATACTTCAATAAAAAACCGTATTTCATGCGGTGCGAACGATTGTTTTTTTGTAATTTCGCCAACAAATTGGAAGAAATGTCATGAAGAATATCATCAAGATTTTTTGTGGAATAGTGTTGCTGACGGCCCCCTTTCTGCTGTCGTCTTGTCGCCATATGGAGATGAGCAACGAGCAGTGGCGCCAGATTATTCAGGCCAACTATCCCATCGATTCCATCGACAGCTATCATACGTGGGACCTGCTGCAAGACAAGGCGTTGACCATCCGTGTGAAGATTGCCGACCAGGACATACAGAAAGTGCAGATACTGAATGGTAACCCCTATATCAGCGAGGGTGTCGAGGTGCTGGCCGAGCGCCCCTGTAAGACGGGTCAGGTGGTTCGCCCCACCTTCAAGGTGCCCAATGTGATGCCCACCCTCTATGTAGCTGCCGTAAACGGTGAGGGCCGATATTATGTGGTGCCTGTCGACAATGCTGTTGATGTGACGATAGGCGGTAGTAGGGTGATTAACGACGGAGAACTCCATCAGCCTATCTATCAGACGTTTACCTATCTTTTTGAAGAGGATTATCCCTTCCCTGGCGATTTCGATTTCAATGATGTGGTGCTTCGTATCTCGCAGCATGCCGTCAACGACAGCACCCTGGCTGTTCAAGTCACACTGGCTGCCGTTGGTTCTGCCCAGCAGATTGGCGCTGCCATCCGTCTGCCGCATATCAACAGGGATGATGTGCACGATGTGACAATAGAGGAGGGCTCTCGCTTCGACGAGAACTATGCCACCAGTCGTTATTTCATCTCTGACGATGAGGTGGTGAGCAGCGGTCTTGACGGCTCGGCTGTCATCAACCTCTTCGAGGATGCCCACTGGAGCTTGAAGCCTGAGGAGTCGATGGGTCAGGTGGTGCGCCTGCGCTATAATACCCTGAAATACGAGATCGAGGACGAGGCAGCCGTTGTGCCCACCGTCACCCGTACTTACGACCTCCATCTCAAGTCGTCCATCAATGCCTATTATCTGTCGCTGGCCGATATCGACCCTTTTATCATCGTGGCCAACAACGGTATGTGTGTCGAGGTGCACACCTATATGCATAAGTACGACGAGGCCTTGTGGCACTATACCACAGGCTCTGGCGGTATGGACGACCGTGTGCCCTGGGCACTGATGATTCCAGATGCCACGTTCCATTACCCTGTCGAGGGCATCACGTTGGGCATGTATCGCGATGGCGAGATATCAGGTGCCTATAGCCGTCGTAATCACTCCTTTGGTCAGTGGGGGCGCAATCGTAATAGCTCGAAAGACTGGTGGCTCTACGAGAATGCCACCAAACCGCAGGTGTATTAAGTACGGGGGAAATATAAAAAGAGGCCGTTTCTTCGCAGGAAACGGCCTCTTTCTTTATGTTAGTTCTCTTAGTTTTCTGGCTTGTAGATCTCGTCCTCAACGGGGTTTGTCTGGGTTGTCTGATACCATTTTCTCACGGTTTCATCGGTGGTAGAGGCATCCTTGGCAAACTCAATGAAGTTGGGATAGGCATCCTTGATGCTGTGTGCCTCGCGCGGCCAGCGCCATTTGCCTGGCACCACGATGCCGTGAGGATCCTGTCCCTGCTTGGCCACGTGCACCTCCATATAAGGCGTCTTAATCCAGAAGTCGGCCGTCTCGTACGAGAAGTTGGCTGGCTTGGTGATGGTTGTGGTCACAAACTCCTCCTTGATGCCGTTGTTCACCGTGTTGATGAACACGCCGCCCTGATGGCCGAAGATGCGATGCACTTCCTTGCCGCCGCCGGCAAACAGCATCTTGTCGTCCAGATAGACATTCAGGTTGAAGGCAGCACCAGTGGCGCAGAGGGTCACGTCGAGCACATTCTCGTCCTCAGCATTCTCGTTCACTCTGATCACCACGTCGTTCATGTCGTAGTCGCCCAAGGGTGTATCCTCAAAGGCGTAGGTCCATACGGCAGGCTCGCCAGGGATGTCTTGCGAGGGAACAGAGCTTGTGTCGTGATAGCCTGTGCCAGTACAGTCGCCGCGAGGGATAGTGAAGGTTGAGTTATCCTCGTTGGTCCACTTCGATATCCTGTACACCAGGCCACGCATATAGGTGTTGCTGTTGTCAATCTTCGCTCCGTAATGGTAGTAGAAGTTGCTGGGATTCCAGTCCATATACAGGTTGTAGGCGGTCTGCAGGTCAGTGTCGTTGTTGGCAAACACGCTGCCCACCTTCACCACGGCAAACTCGTTATAGTTTCTGGGGCCATAGATGGTGGCACCGTTGGCCTTGATAGAGCCAGCCGTGATCATGCTGAGGTGATGGAGCTCGTTGAGAAAACCGCCATAAAGACCGTTGCCTGTGATATAGAGCTGGCCACCCACATCCAATCGACTGTTCTTCAGCATGATGAGTCCACCCACGCCAGAGTTCTCTGTAAACTTCATATAACAGCCGTTCACAATGTCTTGGTTGTAGGCATCGGCCTGCATGGCATTGGTACGGGCGGTGATATGTCCGAAGTTGGTGAAGTGCGTGCCCTGGGTGGTGCCCATCAGCACATCCACGTTCACAATGTTGTTGTTATAGAAACGCGAGCCGTTCAGGTTCAGTGTGCCGTTATAGTCGATGGTACCTGCGTTATAGCACCAGCCACCATTGTTCACATTGAACACAGCACCGTTTTTGCCTGTGATCTTGCCGCCAGGACAAACCACGAATCTGCCTTGGTTGCTGAAGTGGTTCTCGTCGGTATCAAGGATAATCTCGCCACCGTCGGCCACCACCAGCGTGATGTCGTTCAGACTATTGCCTACCAGGTGTACCTTGCCCTCGATATAGACCACCAGGCCGTTCACCACACCATTGTAGCCATTGGTATTGAATATCTGTCTCAGTTCTACATTGGCAGGCACGCGATAGTGTCTCATGTCGCCATAGTATTCTGGCTGTCCCTGCCGGTTGTAAGTGGGGTTCTGCAGACTGCGGCCCTGGAACTTCGAGCCTACGATGTCGTCGTCAATGATGGTGTAGTTCTTCATCTGCTCCAGACTAATCTGATCCACCGTGGGCACCTGGTCCCAACTGTTCACCTTCGTATAGAAGGGGTTCAGGTAGTCGTTCAGTGTCTTGGCATAGGGAGCGGCATCGTCGTCGGTCTCAGAGGCGCGATTCCACGAGCGGGCTTCTGCGGCAGGTTCCTCCTGCTTGCCTCCAAAGCTGATGTTGAAGACGCTGTCCTCCACATAGGCACTCTGCACAATGCGGCGATACTTACTGTCGAACACGGCTGCATAGAGCACGCTGTCGGCCGTAGGCATGTCCAGGTTCAGTCGGGCAGTGTCGCCTTCTGTCACCATGGTCTTGGCATAGTAGTGCACATCGTCGTTGAACAATGGGTTCTTGTCGTAGATCACCAGTGTGTATTCCTGATCCAGTCCCAGGTTAACGGACACGTTGGCCTGGATAGCGGTGGCCAAGTTCCATTTCTGGTTGGGGTCTATCTCTACACCCAGTCTCTCGGCGGCGTTCTGAAGGGCCTCTTCGTTCGATGGCTCTGTAAACACCACGTCGTGCGAACAGCCTGCAAAAAGGGCTGCTATCAGGAATGCTAAACTATATTTGAGGTACTTTTTCATAGCTATGTTCTTGTTGCGCGTGTACAATAATATATATGAATTCGGTGCAAAGGTATACAATTTTTTTCAATAGTGGAATGCGTTATAAGTTAAAATTGCTTAAACCGCTGTGGCCATCTGCTTATAAATCATTATCTTTGCACCATAAAAACTTACAAAACTAAATCGTATGAAACTAAGAACTATACTGTTTTCCGTAGCAGTCTCGTTGGCCTGTGTGAGTGCCAACGCCCAGCAAAAGGTTTTCTTCTATTCACCCAATCCTGGCGGCGGCCTGCACATGGCTGTCTTCGAGGACAACGCATGGACCGATCTCCGTCAGTTGTGCTCGTCCGACTATGGCACGTGGGGTGTCGAGAAGAAAATGTATCACCCCTCCCTCTGTCGTGCCACTGATGGCTCGTGGCGACTGGTGTTTCAGGTGAACGACCGCTCACCGCTCTTTGCAGCAGCCTATAGCCGCGACCTTGTGACGTGGCGTCCGCAGGACTATCCTCGCGTTTCTTCGCCCCAGTGCCTCAAGCCTGTGGTTCAGTCGGTCGGCAATGCCTTCCAAGTATATTATCAGTCGGCTGATGGTGCCGTGCATCGTGTCAATGCTGATGCAGAATTCCGCCATTTCATCGGTGATGAGGTCGTTAATGCTGATGCCAGATTGTGGCAGCGTGACACGGTCATTATCAAGGGCGAGCAGCGCATCGGCCAGATCTTTTCTATCTCTGATGCCGAGTTGCAGGTGGTGCGGCAGGATGCACGCCTGCAGGCCCAAAAGGGTGCTTTGACTGGCGAGCGCATGCACGATGATGCGCAAAAATTATCGATTCCATCGGTGATTAACGCCACACTGACGGTTCTTCCTCAGCAGGAGAAAAATATCAGCGACAAACTCATTGGCATCTTCTTCGAGGATATCAGTTATGCGGCCGATGGTGGTCTTTATGCCGAACTGATTCAGAACCGCGACTTCGAATATTCCTCGAGGGACCATCGTGGCTGGAATGCCACCACGGCTTGGCACTCATCAAAACCAATAGAGATAGCTACTGAGCACCCGTTGCATCCTAATAATCCTCATTATGCCCTCATCTGGCCTGACACACTATGGAACGAGGGATGGGATGGCATCGTCGTTGAAAAGGGCAAAAAATATGACTTTTCCATGTTTGTCCTTGCAGGTGGTCAGAAGCAGGACTTTCTCATCCAGTTGGTTGGCCAGAAGGGACAGGTGCTGGCTCAGAGCAAGCTGAAGACACATGCTTCCGACTGGCAGCAGTTCTCAACGGTGCTCAAGGCTAAGGCGAGCGATGAAAAGGCGCGTTTGGTCATCATCCCCCAGAAAGCAGCCCACGTAGGTATCGATATGGTGTCGCTTTTCCCACAGGAAACCTTTATGGGCCGTAAAAACGGCTTGCGAAAGGATCTGGCGCAGGTCATTGCCGACCTGCATCCCAAGTTCGTGCGCTTCCCTGGTGGCTGTATGAGTCATGGTCAGGGTCTTGAAAACATCTATCACTGGAACCATACGGTGGGTCCGCTCGAGAGTCGCATGCCTGACTTCAACATCTGGAACTATCACCAGACGCGTGGTTTGGGCTTCTTCGAGTATTTCCAGTTCTGCGAGGATATCGGTGCCGAGCCGCTGCCTGTCCTTGCGGCTGGCGTGCCTTGTCAGAACTCGGCCAATAATGCTGAGGGCATCGGCGGACAGCAGGGTGGCATCCCCATGGCGGATATGCCGGCCTATATCGATGAAATCTGCCATTTAATCGAGTGGGCCAACGGCGATCCTGCCACCAGCGAGTGGGCTCGCATGCGTGCTGCGGCTGGTCATCCCAAGCCTTTCAACCTGAAATATCTGGGCCTGGGCAACGAGGACATCATCTCGACGGTCTTCGAGGAGCGCTACGAGATGCTCTGCAAGGCCATCCGCGAGCGCTATCCTGATATTAAGATATGTGGCACGGTGGGTCCGTTCCATAGTCCTTCGGCCGACTATATGGAGGGTTGGGACTTTACGAAGAAGCATCCCGACCTGCAGTATATGGTCGATGAGCACTACTACGAGAGTACGGGCTGGTTTATGCACAACCGCGATTATTACGACCATTACGACCGCTCGGCGGCGAAGGTCTACCTGGGCGAGTGGGCTGCCTCTACCAACGTGAAGCGCCCCAATGTGGAGACGGCACTGGCCGAGGCCCTCTACCTCACGGACATCGAGCGCAATGGCGATGTGGTCGAGATGACATCGTATGCGCCCATGCTCAGTAAGGATGGCCATTCCAACTGGAACCCTGACATGATTTATTTCTCTAATACAGATATTCGCACCACGCCTGCCTACGAGATTCAGCGTCTCTTCTCTGTCTATGGTGGCGACAAGTATGTGAATTCTCAATTATCCATTGTCAATTCTCAATTATCTCATCGTGTGGGTGCCAGTGTTGTGCGCAACTCGAAGACGGGCAAGTGCTATCTGAAACTCATCAACGCCCTGCCTTCAACCCTGAACATCTCTGTCGAGGGCATCTCCCTGCCTGCCACCGTCAAGTGTCAGCAGTTCACTGGCGCCATCGACGACCAGAAGGCAAAGGCCGTTGAAATCGAGACCAGCGAGCCCACCACGCTTCCTCCCTACACCTTCCGTGTAATCGAACTCTAATAGTCCTATTATACTACCGAATTTTGGTATCGTGACTACCATACGTTGGTAGCCACGCTACCACGGCTTGGTAGCCTGACTACCAAAGCTTGGTAGTGTGCCTACCAAAGCTTGGTACTGACGCTACCAAGCCTTGGTACTGAGAGTACCAGAGGCGTTGGTACTGAAAATACCAGAGGGGTTGGTACTGTGAGTACCAACCGCTTGGTACCAGGGGTTTTGGGAAATTCTGTATAAATTTATCGTATCATTTCTTTTCATCATTTTTTTCATTTTATTCTCTTAAAGTCCTTCTCTTTCCAAACTTTTTCGTAACTTTGCAGCTGGTTCGGGGAGAAATCCGAACAAATTAAGAAGCATTTGCTATTATTTCGCGTTAAGCCAATATGCCTAGGAAACAAATTGGGATAAGAAACGCTCTGAAGTAATAGAGATTTGTGGGTATAGGAATATGTATACTCGCATCCTGTCAATATTATAGCAATGCATCGACGCAATAGGCGTGGTGCATACTTATATGACAGGATGGGGCCCATTTTCCTAGGCATACCCCAGCTTAACGCATAAGGAGCATCACGCTTTCTTTGTGCGTAGGCGATTGATAGTTCATGCCTAATTTTGACTTAAAACTATCAATCGCATATGGATGAATTATCATTTACTAAGAAGTACGACAAAGAACTGCAAGGTCAGATAGAATTATTGCAGAAGTATCTTCCTCGAGTTGACCGATCGTTGGATATTTCTGATGTGCAGAAATATTATAGTGATGGTGTCGTTCGTGGAAATCTTCTTGAATTTAAGACACAGATAGAGAATTTAAATGTAGTGCTTTCACAAACAATAAAATTGTTGTCGTCAATGAGATTAAAAGGACGCCCATTACCTGCAAATATCATCCTTATCTCGTTGAATGATACAACTGCCTACATATATCATTCTGCGGATTATCTTGAAAAAATTGAAAAGGTATATGTCGGAGCTGCGTCAAGAAACAATAAAACATTTGTTGCAGATGACCCTTTCTTGCGACTTAGTTATAGCAATCCCATTGAAGAAGAAAAGTTGATAGGAATACTTCGAACTGAGAATTATACGAAGATTCATATCGACGAAAACTGCATAGTTGGATGGGCATCTTTTTTCTATAAACAGTATCCAAAATCTACAAAAGCAGAATTTATTGGAGATGAAACAGGAGAGACAAAAATTATAGGTGAAATAAGGAAACCAGATAAATTTCGCGATTATATCTATCCATATAAAGGAAAGAGTAATGAGAAATTCCGTTATCTGATGGATCGTCTAAATGATGATTTACACAAGAAAGATTTAGGTGCTTTCTATACCCACACCGTATATGCTAAAAAATCTCTTGAACTAGTTCGAAAAGCAATTGCAAGAGTACCCATTGGAAATGATTATGTGATAATAGATCGCTGTGCAGGAACAGGTAATTTGGAGTCAGGAATGACTACAGAGGAACTTACGCATACAATTGTATCTACATATGAGTACTATGAATATAAAGTGCTACTGGAAACTTTTGGTGATAAGGTAAGGCATATAATTCCTCCAACTGAAAAAATCGACACCTTTAATGGAGGCATGGTTCGAGGTGCAAACGCCTTAAGCATGGATTATGTTAATAATGAGACTATCATGCAATATGTTCGCAATCCACAATGCACTATTATCTTGTTTGAGAATCCACCTTTTGCAGACACTACATCGATTGAACACCAAAAGAAAAATGCTGGTAAGAAAAGCTCTGAATGGAAGACGTATGATGTCTTTAAAGAGATGAAGAAAGAGGTGAAGGGCACGGCCCTTAATGATTTGGGTAATGTATTCATTTGGTCTGCATTTAAATACTATCTTCGCCAGCCTACAGATAGCTATATAGTTTATTCGCCTGTTAAATATTGGAAAGCGCAACATTTGATTGACAAGAAATTCCTTGGAGGTTTTGCTTTTAATCGAAAACACTTCCATACAAATATTGCAGCTACAATTATGGTTGCATTCTGGAGTAACGAAGATGATAAAGAATTAGATAGTTTCAATATAGCTGCATATGATATCAATGCTGAGAACAACTTGGATTATGTAGGAGATTTAGCTATAAAGAAAATACACTCGTCGTATAGTCAGCTGTATTTTGACAAGCGTACATTCTCTGATGATATAATAAATGAGGGTATTCTTTGTAGCAAGGATGGAACAGAAAGACTTGTTTCTAATACAATAAGGATTAAGCCAATTCTCAACTCTAATATTCTTGGTTATATGGCAGTTTATAGTAGTGGTTTTGATAATCCCGACAATATGGCAAGTCTTCTCATTGCTGGAAGATATGATGGCAATGGCTTCTTTCTTCGTAATGATAATTATTTGGAAAAACTTCCTATGTTTGCAGCAAGTCGATATATTACGTATAATAGAGAATGGACGGAACGTAGTCGTATCATGAAATCTGGAGATGGAGCAGAAAGATTTAAGAAGGCAGTTTCCTCAGGAAAACTTGATGCATATCTGTTAAAGTGTTTGCTATTTACCATTCTTGAACCTCAGAATCATATGCGTGAATTTGTTGGCTCTGATGGCAGACATTACAAAAATCAATTATGTCTTGATACAACAAACGGTGATACTCTTGCTTCAGAGAGACTAAAAAGTATGAAGAAAACTGATGACGAGGAGACGATGCTGGAATTGCTAAATAAAATAATAGAAGAAGCTAAGCAAACTGCAAATTACCAACCACAATACAATTATGGCTTGTATCAGATAAAAACAGAGCTGAACACTGAGCATATTGACACAGATACTGGTGATTCTGTTCCTGATTATCCTGAGTTAAACGGAAATATTGAAACACTAGCAGAACTTGTAAAGGGTTATTATAACAAAGAAATAGTCCCAATCCTATTTGAATATGAATTTTTAAAATAATGGATTGAGAAAGCTATCACAGGGACAGGTTTTGAAGTGAACCCCAAAGTTTGGACGGATTAAACAATCGAAGCAGTAAGCATCTTCCTGTATTGTACGGGCGACATGCCATTAAGCCTCAGTTTTATTCTCTCGTTATTATAATATTCCATGTATTCTACCAGGTCTTTGATGAAGGTGTCTGCTGATGTGTACTTTCCAGAATACAGCAGCTCTGACTTCATGAGACCAAAGAAATTCTCCATCATGGCGTTATCCAGACAATTTCCCTTGCGAGACATGCTTTGGATAATGCCATGTTTCTTTAGACTATTCTGGTAGGCTACGTGCTGGTAGTGCCATCCTTGGTCAGAGTGCAATACGACACCCTCAGGCAGCTTTATACGCCTGTACATCTGGTTGAGCATACCGAGTACCATTTCCATGTTTGGCTTCTCTGTGATTGAATATGCAAGAATCTCACCATCGCACATGTCAAGTATAGGTGACAGGTAAATCTTGCGTCCGCCTATCGTCATCTGGGTCACGTCTGTTGCAAGCTTCTGATAAGGTCTTTCAGCTGTAAAATCCCTGTCTATGATATTAGGCGCAGTCTTGCCAACTTCTCCTTTATAGGAGTGAAATTTCACCTTCCTCACCTCGCTCTTCAGTTCCATTTCGTCCATAAGCTTCTTGACTGTCTTGTGATTGATAGGACAGCCATCTTTACGGAGTTCCAGCGTTATACGCCTGTAGCCGTAACGACCTTTGTGCTTATGAAATACGGTGTATATCATATCTTTTACTTCCTTGTACCTGTCTTTCTTCTTGCCGTGCTTGAGGTGATAGTAGAACGTGCTACGCGCCATCTTCTTGAGCTCTAGCAGGACATCTAAGTCCGCATGCTCATTACGCCTTAGTTCTTCGATGGCTTGCGCCCAATCGCTCTGTTTTGGGTTTCTCTTTCCTCGACTAAGGCTCTCACTTTTTTTAGCAGGAGATTCTCCAGTCTTAAGCGTTCGTTCTCCTTGCGAAGACGCTCGTTCTCCTTTTCGTACTCTTCTTTTGGTAGTCGTTTAACCATATGCTCACCAGTTTGGAAATGCCTGGATCGTCGAGATTCCAGTGCTTCAAATCCATTTCGCTCAACCAATTTAACCCAATTGCCAATTATCGAGCTTGACAATTGATATTTGGCTGAAAGCTGGAACAAAGTTAATTCACTTTCCTGATAATCACGAACTATTTTGCATTTTTCTTCATATGAAAGCCTCTTTTTCTTCTTCGGCTTTAATTTTAGACCTTCAATGCCAAGGAGTTTGTAACTCTCTATCCACTCATATAGAATATGATGGCCTAAGTGGAGTCTACGGGACACAGAACGGGCTGACTCGCCTTGGAACACAAACCCAATTGCGGACATCTTTTCTTCTAAACTAAATTCTTTTTTCATTTGAACCTTTCTGTTGTGTCCAACTTTCTGGGTTCACTTCAGTTTTTGATTCCTCAGAAAAAACAGGGCTTGCACAGATTTGTGCAAGTCCTGTTTTATGCATATTCAAGAATTGTTTCTGCATCAATGCCGAGTTTTGTGCGTAGCCGTTTGGCAAGTGGCATGGTGATACGTCTTTTGCCACTTAGTATCTGACTGAATACTGATTCATTGATTCCGAGAAACTTGGCTCCTTCTTTCTGCTTCATGTTTCGAGCATAGAAGTACTCCTCGATAGATTTTATTAATGGCGTCTTTTCGCGAAGAGGCATAATATCCATGTATTCATCTTCGTATTGCGCCATCTGCTTGCTCAAATCAGAAATCTTTCTTGTGTATTCGTTATCCATTTCAGGTTCAAGCATCCCTTTTTCTGTTGCCTCAGCAATAAGAGATTCCACAAGGTTTTTAACCTTGTTGTATTCTTGTTTCGTTGTTAATTTGTTGTTCATAACTTCTCCTTTCTTTTATATTGTTGAACAGTCTATCTTATCATATTCAGAATGTGTTCCCACAAAACGTATATTCATCACACCACCTATGAAAATGACTACGCTGCAAAGATATGGTGTTCTTTGCAATTCTGCAAACAAATTTGCAAAAATATAAAGAAAAGGATGTAAAAAGATGATTTATAGATATAAGGAATCGCAAGGAACAGGGGTCGCCTCTTCCTGCGATTCATCATTTTTAGGTATTGTCTATCTTCCTGAAATATAGTACCTTTGCAGTCGAAAAACAAAGCAAGAAAATATAAATCAGGATAACATGACAAGACTTAACTCAAGACATGTGATGTGCCTTGCTGTGGCACTGGCTCTTTGCGGTCAGGCAGAGGCACAGAAAAATGAGGTGCACGACTCGCTGAGTCTGCACGAGGTGAGCATCGTGGGCAAAAGTAAGGCTCGCAAGATGCACGAACAGGCTTATGCCGTATCGGTGGTCGATTTGGCTACCAAGTATCAAACCGCTTCCCCTTTAAATAAGGTGTTGAACACAGTGACCTCAGTGAATATTCGCGAGGACGGTGGACTGGGTTCCAACTACAGCTTCTCGATGAATGGCTTCTCGGGCAACCAGGTGAAGTTTTTCCTCGACGGCATTCCCATGGATAACTTTGGCTCGTCGTTCAACCTGGCCACCATCTCGGCCAACATGGCCGACCGCATCGAGGTATATAAGGGCGTGCTGCCCGTGAGTCTGGCCAGCGATGCACTGGGTGGTGCTGTGAACATCGTGTCGCGCACCAATGCCAACTATCTGGATGCCACCTATTCCGTTGGGTCGTTTAACACCCATCGCGCTGCTGTCAATGGTGTCTATACCTCGAAGAGCGGCTTTACCCTGCGTGCCAACGCCTTTGCCAACTACTCGGACAACGACTATGAGGTGTGGGCGCCCATCGTCAACCTGCAGACCAACAAGCAGGAGGGCGAAGAGTGGGTGAAGCGCTTCAACGACGGCTATCAGTCGTATGGCGTGAAGATGGAGACGGGTGTGGTGCGCCGTTCGTGGGCCGACTACCTACTTGTAGGTATGATTGCCTCGGCCGATAAGCGCAACGTGCAGACGGGTGCCACGATGGATGCCGTGTATGGTGGCGTGAAGAATCGCAGTTGGTCGCTTATCCCCAGCATCCGCTATAAGAAGAACGACCTCCTGGTGCCAGGTCTGTCGCTCTCGCTCTATGGCACTTACAGTATGGTGAACACCTATAACGTGGACACCCTGGCACGCCGCTATAACTGGCGTGGACAGTGGATGAACAGTACGTCGGCAGGCGAGGCCTATCTGACGGATGCCACCATTCGCGAGCGCCAGTGGCAAGCCAATGCCAACATGGGCTACATTATCAGCGACCACCATTCGCTCACCCTCAACAACGTATTCTCGGCCCTCCGTCGTAAGAGCAGCGACGCGATGTATCCTGACGACGAGATGAACAACGTGCCCCAGCAGTTGACGAAGAACATCACAGGCCTGGGCTATCAGATCCGCTACAATCGCTGGAACGCCAATGTGTTTGCTAAGATGTATCGCCTGTATAGCTCGACGAACAAGCTGATGGACCAGTTTACTGAGAACCAGCGCTGGGAGAAACTGACAGACCGCAAACAGCGTTATGGCTATGGTGCCGCCGCCACCTATTATATGTTACCCTCGTTGCAGGCCAAGGTGAGTTTTGAGCGCGCCTACCGCATGCCCGAGGCTGTCGAGATGTTTGGCGACGGACTGGTACAAAAAGCCAATCCCGACCTGAAGCCAGAGAGCAGTAACAACCTGAATGCTGGTCTCCTGTTCGACCACACCTTGGGCGACCATCGCCTGCAGGCCGAGGTGAACTATATCTATCGCGACACGAAGGATTTTATTCTCAAGGGTGTGAGCATGTCGAGCAACCCCACCACCAGCTACGACAACCTGGGTAAGGTGCAGACACGTGGCGTTGAGGCCTCGCTGGGCTATGCCTACAAGGAGGTGCTGCATCTTAACGGTAACCTGACCTATCAGGATATCAAGGACAAGATGAAGTACGAGACATCAGAAAATACGTTCGTGGGCGATGGCATCAGCGAGAATATCACCTACGGACAGCGCTTGCCCAACATCCCTTATCTTTTCATGAACGGTCATGCCGACTATCAGTTTGTTGACCTGGGCGCCAAGGGCAACACGCTGTCGTTGAACTACGACGTGAATTACGTTCACGACTACTACCTGTCGTTCACAGGCTTGGGCGCCAAGGCCACCAAGAAGGTGATCCCAGAGCAGTTCTCACACAATGTGTCGCTGGGCTATAGCCTCTGTGACGGTCGCTATAGCATTGTGGCCGAGTGTCAGAACCTGACCGACGCTAAGCTCTACGACAACTACCGCCTGCAGAAGCCTGGCCGTTCGTTCAACGTGAAGTTCCGCCTTTATTTAAGTAAGTAAACCCCAAAAGAAGAAAAACGATGAAACAGATATATAGCATGATGCTGCTGATGATGGCAGCCTTTTCACTCACCTCGTGCGAGGATGACCTCACCGCCGAGCAGGAGACACCCTTTGCACCTTATGTGCTGAGTCTGGGTGTGACCTCGAATGGCAATACCACCTATTATGTGGTGTCTACCGACAACCTGATGGAGGGCACCATCAATGCTGTGGGCAAGGGCATCGAGCAGAACGGCTATCACGACTATCAGCAGGGTGGCCGCAGCATCTTTTGCATTGGCGGACTGGGCCTGACCAGTGCTACGGCCGTGGTGCGTGGTGCCGATGGCCTGCTGAAGGAGCAGGGCGAGTTTGTGTTCGACGATAAGCTGAGTGGCTTCTGTCAGGTGGACCAGAACACGATGGTGGGTCTGGAACTGCCTGCCAACAAGGAGAGCGGCACACAGCTCACCTTCTATACCGTGGATACCAACAGCGCCGCTATCCTCAGTAAGAACACGCAGACGGCCGTTGCTCCCATCGACCAGTTGGACTGGCCTTCGCTGACGGGCATGATGTACAGCGGTGGCAACCTTTATGTAACCTATACGCCGATGAACAGCATGACATTCGAGACGGCCTATACCGATACGTGTTTTGTGGCTGTATATAGCTATCCCACCATGCAGTTTCAGACGCTGATGAAAGACACGCGTATGGGGCCTGGCGGCTCGTGGGGTGCCTTCAACGGACTGCTGAAAGACGAGGCCGACAACCTCTATGTGATGTCGAACTCGGCCCTTTCGAACGGCTATTCACAGAGTACCAAGCATGCTGGCTTCCTGCGCATCAAGAAGGGTGCGACGGCGTTCGATGCCGACTATTTCTTTGATTTTGAGGCTGCCACGGGTGGACTGAAGCCTGCGCACGTAACCTATGTGGGCAACGGACTGGTGTTTGCCGAGGTGAGTACGCTGAACCCTCAGACGACCAACGACCGCTGGGGTGACAAGAGTCTGAAGTGCTGCATCATCGACCTGGTGAACCAGACGGTGACGGATGTTGAGGGCATCCCCGTTCACAATGGCAATGGCGGTCGCCGCTTTGCCTGCCTGGTGGAGAACGGCTATGTCTATCTGCCTGTGTCAACGGCCGATGGTGTCTATATCTATCGCACCGATGTGGCTACAGCCCGTGCCGAGCGTGGTGCCCGTGTGTCAACGACCTTCGTGGGCGGCTTCTTCGCCCTCGATTAAGATAAATCATAAATAAAAAAAGAGGCCCACTTCAACGGTGGGCCTCCTTTTTTATTCTATATACGCCAGTATCAGGTTGGCAATCTGGTCTTCGGTCTTGCCTGCCATGTTGATCACCAGGTCGTAGTTGCGCGTGTCGTAACGCGAGGTGCCTGTAAACTTGTTGATATAGTTCTCGCGCGTGGTGTCCACCTTCTTGATGGCCTTCCTGGCCTCCTCTTCGGTGAGTCCCTGTTTCCTCATCAGGCGCTGGATGCGCTGCTCCAGGGGTGCCGTGATCAGGATGCTCAGGTGGTTGGGATGGTCTTCGAACACAAAGAAGCCACTGCGGCCCGCGATGACGCACGATTCCGACTCGGCAATGCCCTTGAGTATCTCCACTTCCCGTCGGAAGATGTCGGCGGCATTATACATATCGGGCGTGTCGATGACGGAGTCGGCCATCGAGCGTTCGATGCCTACCACACGCTTGAACTCCGACCACCAGTTGTGCTTGCGTCCTTTCAGACTCTCAATCTCCTCTACGGTGAGGTTATATTTCTCCATGAGAGCCTGTACGAGTGCCTTGTCGTAGAAGGGAACACCCAGTTTCTCGGCCACCTTTGAGCCAACGGTGCGTCCGCCAGAGCCAGCCTCACGGTTGATGGTGATGACAAATTTTTCGTTCTTGTTCATATCTGTAGGATTGATGGGTTGTTAAAAGAATAGGAGAGAAAGAAGATAGGCCACGATGGTCGACGTGGTGACGCAGACCAGTCCAGGCATCATAAACGAGTGGTTCAGCAGGTATTTGCCGATGACTGTGGTGCCAGAGCGGTCGAAGTTGACCGTGGCAATATCCGATGGATAGTTGGGGATGAAGAAGTAGCCATAGACCGACGGCAGCACGCCCAGGAGTACAGGGCCCTCGATGCCGAGGGAATAGGCCAGGGGCAGCATGGCCACGACAACGGCTCCCTGCGAGTTGATGAGCACAGAGACCAGGAAGAACACAAAGGCGATGCTCCATGGGTATTCCTTCACAATCTCCGTCAGCGCCGTCTGCATCTCGCCCAGATAGTTCGAGAAATAGGTGTCGGCCAGCCATGCAATGCCATAGATGGCCACCACAGCCACCATGCCCGACTGCCACACAGGACCTGCCACGGCTTTCTTGGGCGATGCATTACAGAAGATAATCATCAGGGCAGCCGCCGTGATCATCACAATCTGAATCACGATGCTCATCTTCAGCGACTTGCCGTCCCACGACGGAAGCAAGGAGGGCACAGCGGCAAACAGTACGATGACGCAGAGGGCTGCCAGGAAGATATAGACGGCGCGCTTGGCCTCAACGGGAATCACCTTGTCGAGGGTAGTGGCGCTGCTGCCATAGATATATTCGCGCTGTTCAGGAATTCTGAGTCGTGCCTGAAAGACGGGGTCTTTGTCAAGGTCGAGTCCACGCTTGTACGAGGCTGTGGCCGCCAGCATCAGTCCACACAGGCAGGAAGGGATGCTCACCATCAGCACCTGGGGAATGGTGATGTCGAAGCCGTTGGTGTTCGAGATGCTCACAAAGGCCACCACGGCAGCGGCTATGGGTGAACAGGTGATGCCCACCTGCGAGGCAATGCTGGCCACACCACACGGGCGCTCAGGACGGATGCCTTTCTTCAGGGCGATGTCGCAGATGATGGGCATCAGCGTGTAGACCACATGACCCGTTCCCACCAATACGGTGAGGAAGAACGTACTCAGGGGAGCCAGAAAGGTGATGCGGTCTGGATGCTTGCGCAGCAGTTTCTCGGCCACCTGAATCAGCCAGTCCATACCACCTGAGGCCTGCATGATGCCTGCACAGGTGACAGCAGCGATGATAATATAGATGACCTCCGTAGGCGGGGTGCCTGGTTTCAGTCCGAACCCCAATACAAGTATGGCCAGTCCGATGCCAGAGATGGCTCCAAGGGCAAGTGATCCGTATCGTGATCCTACCCATAATGCTCCCAGCACAATGAGGAGCTGCAAGATCATTATCAGCATGTTCGAATGTTATTAGGTTAGTAATGATGCAAATGTAGTCATCTTTTCAACAAAAAACAAATAAAACGACGAAAATTTTCAAATACTTGTGTGAATAACTAAAAAAAAAGCCACAAACTACTTAATTTTCTTTAAAAACTAAAGCAATTAGTTACATCGAACTAAAATTTTTAGTTACTTTGCCAACGGATACAGATATTGGCGCTCCCTTTTGAAAATGAACCAAGGTGAAATGAGTAGAAAGGACAAGAGCTGAAACGAACTTAAAACGTTGGAACAATGAAAAGACTAACCACGAAAGAACGGGAAATCATGGAGCTGTACTGGGAGCACGGCCCAATGTTCGTCAAGGAACTCCTCGAGTACTACGACGAGCCGCGACCCCACTTCAATACGCTTTCTACCACGGTCCGCATCCTTGAGAAGAAAGGATTCCTGGGTCATAAGCAGTATGGCACTTCCTATCAGTATTTCCCACTCGTCACGGAGAAAGAATACGGACGCAGCAGTCTGACGGGCATCATCAAAGACTATTTTAATGATTCCTATATGAGTGCCGTCTCGGCCTTCGTGAAGGAAGAAAAAATCTCCGTGGAAGAGTTGAGAGAACTGATTGATAAGATAGAAAGTCAAGAAGCGCTTTAGAAAATAATAAAGTGTTTAACCGTTAAAAAGAAAAAGAGTATGATGGAGTTTTTGGCATACGACCTGAAGGTAGCTGTGTTGGTGGCAGTATTCTATATGTTCTACCGACTGTTACTGAGTCGCGAGACGTTCCATGGTGTCAACCGCGTGGTGTTGCTCCTCACGGCAGTGGCCTCGTTTGTGCTGCCGCTGTGTGTCATCACACTGCACAAAACGGTGGTACTCAACCTCGCTGAGGGTGATGTGGCCATCGGCTGTCTGGATGCCGAGGTGGTGGACGACGCTGCGATGCCGTTCTGGCAGATGGCCGCCATTGCTATCTTCTTCATCGGCATGATAGTCACACTGGGCTATACGATCATGAGCGTGGTGCGTGTGTGGCTGCTCATCCAGCATAGTGAGCAACATCAGCAGACAGATGGTACCGTGATCTGCGTGGCTCCTGGCGACGTGTCGCCATTCAGTTGGATGAAGTATATTGTACTCTCTCGTAGCGACTATGAGGCTAACGATGCCTCTATCCTCGCTCATGAACGGGGGCATATCCGTCGGCACCATTCGCTCGACCTGCTCCTCGTTGATTCGCTCACCGCTTTGCAGTGGTTCAACCCCGCCATGTGGATGCTGCGCCAGGACTTGCGCGCCATCCACGAGTACGAGGCCGATGCAGCGGTACTCTCTCAAGGCATCAATATGTGCCAATATCAGTATCTGTTAATCCAAAAAGCCGTCAGCCAGTGTGGGTACTCGGTGGCCAACGGTATTAGTCATAGTACCCTTAAAAACCGCATAAATATGATGCTACATAAGAATTCAAGTCGCGCCAGCTTGCTGAAGCTGCTGGCACTGACACCCATCGTGGGTATGACCCTGGCCCTGCAGGCCGAAACCGTGAACGACTACGTGATTGAACAGCCGCAGAACCAGACAAAGGTAGTGAAGAAGGGCAACCAGAATGCCCAGGTGAAGGTAGGTACGAAGAAGGTCGAGGTGAAGGCTGTCAAGCCTGCCGCCCCAGTTCAGAACAAGGCCAAGAAGGATGCTGCTGTCAAGAACGTCGTGGTGAAGGCCAAGAAGGATGCCACCGTTTCGAATGTTGTTGTTAAAAAGAAGAATCCTGTGGCAGACGAGAAAGTGGCCATTGGTGTTATCGACGATGACAAGGATGACCGAGTATGGAATGTTGTTGAGCAGATGCCAAAGTTCCCTGGTGGCGATGCGGGCTTGATGTCGTTCTTGAAAGACAATATCAAGTATCCAGCTGAGGCTGAGAAGGCTGGCAAGCAGGGACGCGTCGTTGTGACGTTCGTTGTCGGCAAGGATGGCGCTGTGAACAATGCCAAGGTGGTGAGAAGTGTTGACGAAAAGCTGGATGCTGAGGCTCTGCGTGTTGTCAACGCCATGCCGAAGTGGCAGCCTGGTAAGCAGAGAGGTCAGGAAGTTAATGTGATGTATACTATTCCCGTAACGTTCAAACTCAATAAACCAGCTGAGAAGAAATAAGAAACATAACTATATGTATGTTGTTCTAACCGAATCGAACTTTTTCGATTCGGTTTTTTTTGTCTGTACAGAAAAAATTCTTACCTTTGCATGCACAAAACCGTAAACAATGGAAGAACTGCTTCACTACGTCTGGAAACACAAGCTGCTGCCGCTGACAGAGCTGCAGACCACGGACGGACGTGTCATCGAGATACTGGACCCTGGATTGTATAATCGTAATGCAGGGCCTGACTTTTTTAATGCCAAGGTGAAAATTGGCGGCACCCTGTGGGTGGGCAACGTGGAGATTCATATGAAGTCGAGCGACTGGTATCGCCATGGGCACGACCGCGATGCGCACTATAACAATGTGGTGCTCCATGTGGTGGCGCTGGCCGACATGGAGGCCAAGACGCAGGACGGCAACTACCTGCCGCAGATGGTACTCCAGATTCCGCAGCCCTTGAAGGACAACTACGAAGAACTGCTGCACAACGACCAGTATCCGCCTTGCTATCGCATCATTCCTGACCTCACCCGACTAACGGTTCACTCCTGGATGGCTGCCCTCCAGACGGAGCGCCTGGAACAGAAGACGGAGGCCATCCAGAGGCGGGTTGACCAGTGCGACGGCTCGTGGGAGGATGCCTACTTTGTGACCTTGGCGCGCAACTATGGCTTTGGCATCAATGGTGAGGCCTTCGAGCAGTGGGCGCTCAACGTGCCGCTGCGTGCTGTGGGTAAGCATCGCGACGACCTGTTTCAGATAGAGGCCATCTTCATGGGACAGGCTGGACTGCTGCAGCTGGAGAGCATCCCTGAGCGTTACCAGGCGGATGCCCTGAACGAGGGCTACTTTGCCAAGTTGCGCAACGAGTACCTCTATCTGGCCCATAAGTTCACGCTTACCCCCATGAGTTACGAGCCGTGGCAGTTCCTGCGTTTGCGTCCGCAGAACTTCCCCCATATCCGTATTGCCCAACTGGCCAACCTCTATTACGAGCGCAAGGCAGGACTGAGTGTGCTGCTGGAGTGCGAAACGCTGGAGCAGTTGCGCCAGTTGCTCCAGACGCATGTCACGCCTTATTGGGAAACCCACTTCCTCTTTGGAGCCGAGAGTCCGCAGAGCAGTAAAAAAACTTCGATTTCATCGGCCAATCTTTTGATTATCAATACGGCCATCCCCATGCTCTTTGCCGTGGGTCGCCATCGTCAGAACGAGAAATACTGCGACCGTGCCTTCGACTTCCTCGAGCAGTTGAAGGCGGAGGACAACCATATCATCCGCATGTGGAAGGCTTGCGGTCTGGAGGTGAACACGGCTGGCGACTCGCAGGCCCTGATACAACTCAAAAAACAATACTGCGACAAGCGCGACTGCCTTCGCTGCCGCATTGGCTATGAATACCTGAGGAAAGGTGAAAGATGATAGATGAAAGATGAAAAATTAAAATAAACCGCATATGAATTATATCTTTGAAGCGCGCATGGAAGTGCGCGACTACGAGTGCGACATCGAAGGCATTGTGAACAATGCCCAGTATGTTCATTATTGTGAGCACACACGCCACCTTTTCTTGAAGGAGTGCGGCCTGTCATTTGCCGATATGCACGCCAAGGGCGTTGATGCCGTGGTGGCTCGCATGCAGTTGCAGTATAAGGTGCCCTTGCGCCCTGACGATGAGTTTATCTCGCGTCTGAACCTGACGAAGGAAGGCATCAAGTATGTGTTCCATCAGGACATCTATCGCGCCAGCGACGAGCAGCTCTGCTTCCGTGGCAAGATCGAGCTGGTGTGCCTGGTCAACGGCCGACTGTCGAACAGTGCTGACTACGATGCAGCGTTTGCAAAGTATATCGCATGAACGAGCAGGAAGTCTATTACACCATTGCCCTGACGCGCATGACGGGCTTCAACTTCCAGACGGCACTGCGCCTGTATAGGGAGTTGGGCAGTGGACAGGCTGTCTACGAGCATCGGCTGGACATGAAGGACGTACTGCCTGAATGCACCGACCGCCTGGCCGAGAGTCTGAAGGACTGGACGGTGGCACTGGCGCGTGCTGCCCAGGAGATGGAGTTCATCACCAAGCACCACGTACAGCCGCTGTTGCTGGGCGATGAGGCCTATCCGCAGCGCCTGGCCGAATGTCCCGATGCGCCCATCATCATGTATTATATGGGTACGGCTCCCCTGAACCAGCGGCGTGTGGTGAATATCGTGGGCACACGTCAGTGCACCATCTATGGTCAGGACCTCATCCGCCGCTTTGTCCGAGACCTCAAGCAGATGTGCCCAGAGGTGCTCATTGTCAGCGGACTGGCCTATGGCGTGGATATCTGCGCCCATCATGAAGCGTTGGAAAACGGCTACGAAACGGTGGGCGTCTTGGCGCATGGTCTGGATGTGATCTATCCCAGTAGTCATCGCGATGCGGCCAAGCTGATGGTGAAGCATGGTGGACTGCTCACGGAGTATATGACCGAGACGCGTGCCGACAAGTTGAACTTCGTAAGGCGCAACCGTATTGTGGCGGGCATATGCGATGCCACCATCCTGGTGGAGAGTGCTGCCAAGGGTGGGGGACTCATCACCGCTGGCATCGCGATGGACTACGACCGTGCGGTCTTTGCCTTCCCTGGTCCTGTGGGGGCACCCTATAGCGAGGGCTGCAACAACCTGATTCGCGACAATGGGGCTTCGCTCATCACCAGTGCCGACGATTTTGTCAAGGCCATGGGATGGCAGATGGATGCCAAACTGCGTCAGGCACAGACCGAGGGTATTGAGCGCTCGATGTTTCCAGAACTGAGTGACGAGGAACAAAAAATCGCCAGAATCCTCGATGAATTCGGCGATTTTCAACTCAACCAGTTGTCGGTGAAATCAAATATTCCTATTGGCCAACTCACGGCGCTGCTCTTCCAGATGGAGATGAAGGGCGTGGTGCGTGCAATGGCCGGCGGCAGTTATCATCTCTTGAGATAAGACTTGTCGGCCTTCTTCATCCAGAGGTTCAACTGATAGATGGCTGGGATGAGGATGAGCAGCGAAAAGCCTGTTGAAATAAGAGCTTGTCTCTCTGAGCCCATAATTTGGGTGAGGGTGATGTCGGGGTCCTGATAGAGGCGGGTCATCAGATAGGCCACGGTGTTGTTGGCCCAGTGATAGGCAATGCCTGGCAGGATGCTGCCCGTGCGCTCGTACATCCAGCCCAGCAGGATGCCGATGAGCAACGGATGAATCATCTGTGCTGGGTTCATGTGGGCCACGGCAAAGAGCACGGCCGAGAAGATAATCATCAGCCAGCGATGCTCAGGCTTCCATTCCAACAGCTTGCGCAGCACGGCGCCACGAAACACCAGCTCTTCGGCAATGGGCGCCAGCAGACAGATCACGGCATAGCCGCCCCTCGTGTTCATGATGCCAATCAACTGCTGGGCGTTCTGTTCTATCAGCTTCTGAATGGCATCGGGCCATTCGGGCATCTGCTCCTGCAGGAAGGCCGATGGAACCACGGCGCCAAGGGCGGCAACAACGCTCCATGCCAGGGTGGCCCAGGGGCGTGTCATGATGTAGTTTCTCGACACCTCGGCCCATTTCCACTTCAGGAAAACGGCGATGGCCACCAGCGTATAGACCGCCAGCGAGATGATGACGCCCATATACGACAGACCCGTTGTTGGTTCGTCACTAATCAACTTCTCAATGCCCATGGCCAGATACTGGCACACCACCTGGATGAACAGGAACATCAGCACATAGGCGATGGCTATGTAGGGGAATAGTTTTTTGTTCATATCGTCTTTTTACCTTTTTTATCTTTCTAATCCTTTTAATTTTCCAAGCATCTCTTCCGCTTGCGCTTTGTCTTTCTTAATCTGGTCGGCCAGTGCTTCGGCCGAGGGGAACTGCTGCTCGCTGCGCAAACGACCGATGAAATGGATCACCAGGCGCTGTCCGTACAGGTTGCCAACGGGCTCCAGCAGGTTGGTCTCCAGCGTGCGGTTGGTGCCGTTGAACGTGGGGCGCGTGCCAATGTTCATGATGCCGGGCTTCTGCATGCCGTTGTCCAGGTCCACCATCACGGCATAGACGCCGTCCTGCGGAATCAACAGGTTGTCGTCGGGCTGCAGGTTGGCCGTTGGAAAGCCGATGGTGCGACCTATCTGCTCGCCGTGAACCACCTGTCCACTGATGTTATAGGGGCGTCCCAGACATTGGGTGGCCTCCTCAATGTTGCCTTCCTTCAGCAGCTGGCGCACCCTCGACGAGCTCACGTTCTGCTCGCCCAGCGACAGGGCCTCATGGCACAGCACCTCGATGCCAATCTCCTGTCCGTGGCGCTGATAGTCCTCAAAGCCCTCCGTCCTGTCGTGGCCAAAGCGGTTGTCATAGCCCGTCAGCAGCATCCTCACGCCCAGCCGGTCGTGCATCAGCTGCATAAACTCGCCTGCCGACAGGTCTGCCATCTGGCGGTTGAAGCGCAACACCACCACCACGTCGATGCCTGTGGCCTTCAGCAGCTTCAGCTTTTCGTGAAGCTCCGTCAGGAACTCTGGCTTCCAATCCCCCTGCACCACTTGGCGCGGATGGCGCTCAAAGGTGATGGCCATCGACAGTAGTCCACGTTCTGCCGCTTCTCTCTTCAGGCGTTCCATCAGAAACTGGTGCCCTTTGTGCACGCCGTCGAAGAAGCCGATGGTGGCAGCGTATGTGCCATCATGTACTGTCTGGTCTGGGAAAAAAATCGTCTTCATATGGGTGCAAAGTTACTAATAAGTGCGCAAAAAGCAAAAGAATCGTGGTCGTTTTACGTCTTTTTACACAAATTATTTGGATAATTCACATTTTACTCGTACCTTTGCAGCCGCAAAAAACTTTTGCTCGGACTTGTAGCTCAGTTGGTTAGAGCAACAGACTCATAATCTGGAGGTCCCAGGTTCAAGCCCTGGCTGGTCCACACTGAAAATCAAGCACTTACGAGTTTCTCGCAAGTGCTTTTTTATGTCTGCGTAAACAATGCGTAAACAAACTATTTCAGTCCCCGCTTTTCTGCAACATAATATGAATGCCACAGGGACTAATATTAAAAGAGCGCTTGACGCCAGTGAAGGGAAGGTATTTCAGCGACAATAAGAAAATCGCCCGCAGTCTACACAGACTGCGGGCGACACACTAACTAACAATCTTATCATCAAATAAAACTACTAACCAAACCTAACTATTTAACAATAACTTTCTTTCCATTGACGATATACAGGCCTTTAGCAGGATGAGCGACACGCTGACCAGCGAGGTTGAAGTATTGGCTGTTGGCAGTTTGCTCTTGGCTCTTGGCAACGGCAGCAATGCTAGTAGCACCATCCTTGACGAGCACGACGGCTGTAAAGTTGAAAGGATCGCCAGCCTCCTTGTTGCACTGAATCATAAGGCGGTCAACATCAGCAAGGGCTGCTGCCATATCGATATTCTCTACATTGAGCTCTGCATACTCGTTGGTCATAGTCATCGTGGTCTGATCGCCCAGTTTGCCACCTTCACCCCACTTGGTCAGAACATTGATGACGTAGTCGGTACGGTTGGCCTCAGAATAGAAGCGGATAGCCTTGACCTTGCTCCAGTCGACGCCAGCGAAACAGTTCTTTGTAATCTCCAGCGTGCTCCAATCGTCCATCCAGAAGAAGCCGCTCCATGCGGTGTTCTCATCAATATTATCCTTGCCATCGCCATACCATATCTTGGTAGCGGTGAAGTTGACACCGCAGACTTCAAGGCCATACTCCTTCAGGGATGCAAGCATTGCAGGGGTAGCGAAGACCTCAACACTGCTCTGGTCGGGGAAAATGTGATGTTCAAAGCGTGTGCCGGGGAGCATTCCTGCGTTGCTGTGCAGCTCGATAACCTCGCCTGCAGCGTCCTTAAACTCAATGACGAGTTTGTCGCCAACCTTCATATCTGTAAACTTACCCTTTTCGATTGTCAGGGTGTTACTCCAGCTAACAGCATGCTCTCCTTCCCAAACGTCGGTTGCTGAAGCGATAACTGTGGTTGCCATCAGGCACATGAGTAAAAATACTTTTTTCATAAGCGTTGTTGTTTTAGAGTTAATATTGTTTTTTGTTGCTGCAAAATTAGTATCAAATTACAATAAGTACTATCAATAATGTTTCATAGAATAAAAAAAATGTTCAAGGTAACATTTTTACGTTACCTTGAACGATTTTTCTTATTTGTCGCTAATAATCTCTTACTGCTGACTAATCTTCAAGTCGCTAATGGTGATGTTACCACCATAGTTGTTGATGCTCCAGCAGTTCTTCTGGATGCCATAGATGCGGTGGGTGCAGCAGACGATGTCGTTGATGTACATGACGAGGACACTATTGTCGGTATAGATGTCGATGTTGTACTCGTTGTTCTCGGGACGATAGAATCCATAGCCGTCGGCACCTTCGATGAAGCCCTTGCCATAGACCTTCTTCTCCACCATCTTCTGCTCTTCCTCGCTCCACTCTTCTACGATGCGATAGCCTTCCTGTTCGAAGTTTACCTTACGGATGTTCTCCTCATCATCATCCTGCTTCTCGGGCTGGACAACGAGCGTATAGTAGTAGTCGGGGTCAGTGCTGCGTACAAAGGAGACTCCGAACTTATCCTTGTTGTTGGAGGTGGTCACCTTGAACGAGATGTGGTTGCAGGTGCCCAGACGACTGTAGAGCACATAGGCATCGTCGCCGCTGAGCTTGCCATTGTCGTAGCCATTGGATGCCATCACCTTGGCTTCCTGGGGCTTGCTGTACTTGGCAGCCATAGCGGGCACGGCACCCATCGACAGCGTACCATCGGCATGCTGGATGAGTTTGTGGCATACCAGTGCACCACTCCAGTTGGGTTCATTGCCGTCGCCTGCACCCACGTTGACATTCTTCTCGTGGATATCGGCACCAGAGCGGTATGGTGTCCAGCCCCAGATGAAGCGGTCGGTGCCGTTAGAGGCTGTCTTGCCTGCATAGAAGGCACGGGTGTCGAGATTGCCCTCGCGCCACAGCGGACCATCGGCAGGCCACTTGGGACCGTTGTTGAAGCAGTCCTTCAGTGCATCCCAGCTGTCGGCGAACATATACTTCACCTTGCGGCTCCAGCTGGCGCGGAAGCTCTGACTGTAGACCAGATACCAGTAGTCGCCCATCTTGAAGATGTCAGGGCACTCCAGCATGCGGTCCCAGATCATCTTGAAGGGACCGACATGTTCCCAGTTCTTCAGGTCGCTGGACTTGAACTCAGCAAACTGCGGGTCGCCGCCATTCTTGGGATAGGTAGAGATCACCATGCGGTAGAGTCCATCGTCAGCTACGAAGATTTGCGGGTCGCGGAAGTCGTTGGCAGAATAGCCGTAGTCGGGACCATTGAGTGCCCACAGCTCGTCCTTTGTCCACGTCTTGAAATCGGTAGAGGTGGCACGCATGACAACCTCACGATACTGGCAGTTGCCATTGTGACCGGTATAGTAGATGTAGTACAGGCCGTTTGCCTCGTCGTAGTAGGCACAGCCGGTACCTAGCGCAGCATCCTGCACATAGTCGTTGCTGCCGTAGGGCAGCACTTCGCCCAGTGACTGGTAGCTGGCGCCGTCCTTGGTAGAGACGCCCCAGATGGGATGGAAGCGGTGACTCATATTGTTGTCGAACTCCTGCAGGTAGAGCACCTTGAAGTCGCCAGCCTTCTTATCGTAGAAAGGCATGGGGTCTCCGACGCGTCCGATAGCTGGCATGTAGTAGGTGCCAAAGCCTTGTTCGTCAGTGGGGGTGAACGCATTTGTTGTACCTGCCCAGTTGCGAGCGGCATCGCCCGTCACACCGTCGTCGCTGCTGCATGCTGTCAGCGCAGAGGCTGACAGGATGAGTGCGATTGCTGAATATATCATTGTCTTCATATTATTCCTTATTTTTTATCACTATTCACTTTTCACTTTTCACTATTGACCTACGGTCGAGCCTGCTTACGCTCGGCATTGCTCATGCAAGCATGGCACTGCTCTCGCTTAATCGCAGCCTTCTCTATTCACTTACCAAGGTACTCCAGTGCGTTGAGCATAATCTGACCCATGTTGTCGTGGTATACAGAGGTGTAAGGAGTCGGAGAGTTCCAGTCGAAGACACCAGTACCGAAGCAGACGATGCCTCCCTTACCGTAGTTGCCTGCGGCATTCTTCAACTCCCATGAAGAGACATTGCCGTCGCCACCGAGGACACGACCGCCAGTCCTGGCAGCCACAGCATTCTCGTCAGGATAGTCACCCCAGAAGCCGTACTGTGATGTGGTGTTACAGATGGTGTAGCCCTCGTCGAGTGTGATGATGCGGTCGTCGCCCAGTCCTGTTGAGCGCTTCAGGTCCTTCCACAATGGATGGTTGATGTCAGCAACACGATAGGTCCAAGGCTCTGGTCCCATCACGTCGGAACCTTCTCCGTTGCCACCCCAGACGTTGTTAGGATAAGAGTCCTCAGGCTGTGCACCCAGTGCGATGGCATAGTTGACAGCTGAGCGCTGCAGTACGAAGCCTACTCCGTTCTGGTAGAGTTCCTTCATCTTGGGCAGTGCAGTCATAGCGCCTGTCTCGGCATCGGCAAAGCCATTGTAGTTGCCATAAGCCGGGCAGTGGCGATGGAAGAATACCAGGCGAACCTTGTCAAGCGACACGCTGCCAGAGTTAATGTCACTCCATGAGAGATATGCCGAACCGGCGACATTACTTGTCAGCCACTTGGCAGCAGCCTTCTCCTCGTCGTTCAGTGCCTCTACATTTTCAGCGTCGCCCACGAAGATAGCGACAGGAGCCTGTATCAACGTCACATTGACGGTATATACATTGGTTGCCGTATTGTCATTGACGGTCAGCAGGAAAGGCTCTGTGAAGTTGCCCTTCGTACCGCTGGCAGGACTGCAGGTGGCATCCTCGCTAACCACAGCCTCGAAGGTGGCATTAGAGAGGTCGATGCCGCTGCTGGCCATCATACTGACGGTAATCGTCTTGTCATCCTGGTTGATGGCACCCTTGACACCCTCCAGCAGGAACTGTTTCAGCAGGGCCTCATCGTTGCGTACGCTAACCTGATACTCCAGCTGCAGGTCGCCATTGGTGACGCGCAGTGTCTTGTCAGCATTCAGATTGATGTGGTCGCCCAACTTAAAGTTAGCAGAGGCGCCAGCAGGAAGTGTGAGACTGGTAATCTCCATGTCGCCCTTCTGTGCAAAGGTCTCAGGGACCTTGATTTTGATGAGACGCTTCTCATGGCTGATGGTAGCCTTGAACTGGTTGTTGAGTTCAAAAGACTCTACCAGACACGAGCCGCCAACATTGATGCTGCCCGTATGGTCGTCGTTGCAGGCAGTGAACCCGCAAAGCAGACAAACCATGCAAATGATACTATATATCGTTTTCATAACTTTCAACTATAAACTTTAAACTTTAAACTCTTCATTACCACTCGCCACAGTTCTGTGTATAGTGACCGTTAGAGGCTGACAACTGCTCCCAGGGAATAGGGAGATACTCGTTCTTGTCGGCAGTGAACCGGGCGCCCTTCAGGAAGCTCATCTTCTCGCTCTCCGAAGTATAGAATTTGTTGATGACGGTAGCAGCATCGCCCCAACGCACGAGGTCAAAGAAGCGCTCGCTCTCCATAGCCAGTTCCAGACGACGCTCAGTCTTCACAATCTCCATAGCAGCATCCTTGTCGTAGGTGCCTTTATAGCTATTGATGGCAAAGTGTACACCATATTTATTAGGATAGTTAGACACGACGCTGTTGGCAGCCATCGCCTTAGCACGCTCACGCACCTGGTTGACCAGTGCGATGGCCTCGGCAGTTTTGTTCTGCTGAGCCAGCGCCTCGGCACGCATGAGCAGCACGTCAGCATAGCGGAAGACGACGCGGTTCATAGAGCTGGCCCACTGGTTGTCGGCATTGAAGATGTACTCGTTGATGGTTGCGGGGTCTACGTTCTGCTTCAGCGACACGAAGTAGCCATACTTACCACCTGAGCGGCTCCAGGTATTGGTCTTACTCATCATGTAGTTGGTGTTGAACATGTAGGGAGTACCTGGCAGACCAACGGTGACGAAAAGACGTGGATCGACAGTCTGTGCAGAGCCCACCTCGTAGTCCTTGGTGGCTGCTGTAGCCACGAGAGGCAGTCCGTCGGCATTGGTACGATAGGCATTGACTAGGTTGATAGAGGGCTTGTAGAAGTCGCAACCAGAGTCATGCACCTTAGGAATACAGGGTACTATCAGACGGTTAGAGAAATTCAAGTTGCCCCAAGTGGTACCGTCGTTCTTAGAGTACTGGATGGCCCAGATGCTCTCCTTGCCATTCTCATACTGCTCCTCCGGACGGAAGTTGTTGTGCATATCACTCTCCAAGCCATAGCCGGCAGCGGCATAGATAGAAGGATTCGTATAGTCAACGACCTTCTGCAGGTCAGCCTCATTGATGCTGGTCACCTGGTTGTTGTTGGCATTGTCCTGATGGTAAGCCTTATAGAGATAGACCTTTGCCAGGAAGGCTGCTGCAGCGGCCTTGGTGGGACGGCCCTTCTCGCTCTGTGTCACGGGCAGTACGGCATAGGCATCCTCCAGGTCGTTGATGATCTGTTGCCAGCCCTCGTCGTTGGTATACTCCGTGTTCGACATGTTGTTATAGTCGTCCTCTGTCATGTTCAGTTTGTTGACAAAAGGAATCTTCTTGAACAGGCGCTTCAGCTGGAAGTGGCCATAGGCACGCAGGAACTTCATCTCGGCAGTGCGCTGCTGGATGGTAGCATTGCTCTGGTCGGCCTCGTTCAGCATGTCGAGTGACAAGCTTACACGTGACAAGAATTTATAGAAGCGCTGCCAGATGTCATTGTATGGCCAGTCTTTGGTCATCACGGTGGTGTGCAGCTCCAGGATATGGAAAGGTTCACCATCGGAGAAGTCGGCACCGCCTACATAAGCATCGTCGGAACGAGTGTCGTAGTTCCATAGAGAGAACGAGGAGTTCATGTCCTCAATGCTGAGCAGTCCGGCATAGGCAGAAATCAGCACATTATCGATATACTCAGGTTTCTTCACCTCGTCCTGAGTCAGCGTAGCCTGTGGCACCTGCTCCTCTAGGAAATCAGAACAAGCCGTCAGACCGCAGATGGCGCACATGGCACAGATGTATTTTATATATGTTGTTTTCATAACTTTTATTCGTTTAATTGCATTCGTGGTCTTTAGAATCCTACATTCACGCCGAAGGTGAGGTTGAGAGGAATAGGATAGTCAAATCCAGGACGCTCAGGATCGTTGCCAGTGAACTTGCCGCTCTTGATGGTCAGCAGGTTCTGGGCAGAGACGTACAGACGGATGCGGTCCATCTTCAGCTTCTCAGTAATGCTCTTTGGCATGTTATAGCCCAGCTGTACGGTACGTAGCTTGGCGTAAGAGCCATTCTCGATGTAGTAGGTTTACAGACGACCCTCGCGGTTGGTGTCTGAT
Source organism: Prevotella sp. E15-22 (assembly GCF_023204875.1). Lineage (NCBI taxonomy): Bacteria > Pseudomonadati > Bacteroidota > Bacteroidia > Bacteroidales > Prevotellaceae > Prevotella > Prevotella sp. E15-22. Next base: position 3,039,646 of record NZ_CP096247.1, on the reverse strand, counting down.
GTGGTCAGTGCGGGGATGTCGCTGTCTGGATTGGCAGGACTCCAGGCGTTCAACACGCGTGTACCCTTGTTCAGGTAAGGCACGTTGACATTAGAGTTGGCCCAGAAGTCGGTCTGCGACTTATAACCAATACAGTTGACATCAACACCCTGCACACCCTGCCAGAACATGGTGAAGTCGAAGTCCTTGTACTGCAGGTAGATGTTCAGACCCCATGTGAAGTCGGGTGTCGGGTCGTAAATCCAGTCCTGGTCGGCCTCGGTAATCTTGCCATCACCGTTCAAGTCCTTATAGCGGATGCGACCAAGTCCTGCACCGTCCTGCTGTGCATGGTTGTCAATTTCCTCCTGACTCTTGAAGATGCCGTCAGCGACATAGCCCACCTCAGAAAACATGGGGCGACCAACGACGCTCTTCACGCCATTACCACCATACGTACCCTTGGCAGCCACCGTCTCAGGCAACTTCGTAATCTCATTCTTATAACGGCTGATGTTACCATTGATGTCCCATGAGAAGCCATTGGCCAGCTTATGACGGTAGCCCAGGCTGAATTCCCAACCGGTATTCTTCACCTCACCGGCATTGATCCACTGTGAGGCACCCTCGCCCATCGCGGCGATGCCGTCCATGAAGAGCAGGATGTCGGTGGTCTTCTTGTCGAACCAGTCAAAGCTACCATAGATGCAGTTGTGCAGGAAGGCGAAGTCGACACCGATGTTATGCTGCGTGGTGGTCTCCCACTTGATGTCCTCATTGGCACGCTGCTGACGAACGTAGCCATTGCTCAGGTCGTAGCCGCCGTTACGGCCGGTGATGTCATAGGCAGAACCTGCCTGACCACTGCCCCACAAGCCTGTAGATACCACAGACTTATAGATGGTATAGCGTGCGATGTTGGAGATTTCCTGGTTACCCGTCTGTCCCCAAGAGTAGCGAACCTTCAGGTTGTCCAGCCAGCTCTTGGTGAAGTTCATGAACGACTCCTCAGAAAGGCGCCAACCGGCACTGACAGAGGGGAAGGTACCATACTGGTTGTTCTTACCGAAACGGCTGGAACCGTCACGACGGATGGTGAACGAAGCCAGGTACTTGTCATTATAGGTGTAGTTGATCTTACCAAAGAAGGACACCAGTGAATAGCCATCGCCAGAACCTAAAGCCAACTGCTTGCCAGAACCGGCTGACGGCCACATATAGTCTGTATTCAAGATAGCCAGCTCATAGCGCTGGGCACTGCTCCACTTGGTCTGTTCGCGGTTGACCTCCATACCAATCATAGCATCACCACGGTGCTTGCCAATCTCCAGGTTATAGGTAGCAATGGCGTTCCACATCCAGCGCATCCAGTGCTCCTGCTTGCTCTCTACGGCTGTGTCGGTGCGCTTTACCTTACCATTGGCAATGGGGTACATGAAGAAGCGCTGCTCCTTCTGGGTGTAGTCCAAGCCTAAAGTGGTGCGCAGGGTAAAGTTCTTGAACGGGGTTACGCTCAGGTGAACGTCACCGAACATGCGCCACAGGGTATACTCGTTGTCCTTAGCATTGCGAATCATGCTCAGCGGATTCTCACGCTCTGAGTAAGCACCCAGAGCCTGAGCATACTGGCCGTTCTCTGCATAGATGGGGAAGTTGGGGTTGAACTGCAGTGCATTCTGCAGGATACCGCCAGGAGCATCGACACCCTTGTTGCGGTTCAGCGTGAAGTTCTCACCAATGGTCAGTTTGCCATCAAAGAGCTTATAGTCTGCATTAGCACGGGCAGACAGACGGTTGAACCAAGAGTCCTTGATGGTACCCTGGTTGTCGTAGTAACCTAATGAGAAGAAGGAGTTGCCCTTCTCTGAGCCATTGCTGACAGAGAGGTTATACTGCTGAACGACACCCGTACGCGTCACCTCCTTGAACCAGTCCGTGTCACCGGCACGTACGGTACCATTCTCGTCGAGGTACATGTTCATGGTCATCTTGTTCAGCACGGGGTTGCCATTCTGGTCGTAGCTCCAGTCGTAGTTGTAACCCAGGTTGTTGTTCGAGGGGTTCATACCATCGTTGACGTTAGCCTGCCAGAAGGCACGTCCCCACTCCGAGGCATTCATGGTCTCTATCTTGTTGGTATAGAACGAGGCAGCGACAGAACCGTCGAAGTTGACCTTGATCTTACCCTCCTTACCCTTCTTCGTGGTGATAATAATCACACCATTGGCAGCACGCGAACCATAGATAGATGCCGAGGCTGCATCCTTCAGAATCTGGATGCTCTCGATATCGTTGCCGTTCAACTCGTGCATACCGGCAGTGGTGGGCACACCATCAATAATATAAAGAGGATCGTTATGCTCCAGTGAACCATTACCACGGATGCGCACGGTAGCAGCACCCGAAGGATTACCGTCGGCAGAGATGTTCATGCCTGGAACACGACCCTGCAGGGCCTTCATCGGGTTGTTCTCGTTCTGCTTAGCCATCTCGTCAACGCTGACGGTAGAGATAGCACCCGTCAGGTCGGCCTTGCGCTGGGTAGTGTAACCTGTCACTACTACTTCCTGCAGCTGCTTGCTGTCTTCTTTCAGCATCACCTGCATGCCATTCTGAGCAGGCAACTCCTGTGTCAGACAGCCCACATAGCTAAACACCAGCGTAGTGCCGGCTTTCACTTTGAGTGTAAAGTTTCCGTCGAAGTCAGTCACCGTGCCATTGGTGGTTCCTTTCTCCATGACTGTAGCTCCAATCACTGGCCCAAAAGAGTCAGACACAGTTCCTGTCACCTTCTGTGCGTACGTCATCGTAGCGACCAGCATCGTCAAGAAACTTAAAAACAATCGTTTCGTTTGTTTCATTTGCTTTTGTTTTTAGTTAATACTCTTGTTTCAGATTCTGTCGCAAAAATAGTAATGATATAGTTATTGGTATGAAAAATATCGTTCATCCCATTCAAAAATTGTTGCAATGTAACAAAATTACAATGGAATGAACGAATAATCTTAGTATTACAAGTATTTCCGTACTATTTCCGGATGTCGCCAGGCACCATGCCGTACTCCTCTTTGAAACATTTGGAGAAGTAGCTGGGGGCAGTGAATCCGACAGCGTATGCCACCTCGCTGACACTCTTGTCGGTGGTGAGCAGCATCTGATAGGCGCGCTTCAAGCGCGTGGTGCGCAGCAGTTCTACGGGTGAGGAACCAGTTATCGTCTTAATCTTACGATAGAGTTGTACACGACTGAGGTTCATCTCTGCTGCCAGGTCGTCGACACTGACCTCGCTATCTTCCATGCGAGCCTCAACGACCTCGCGGAACCGTGCGAGGAAAGCACTTTCGGCAACGACGGACGGTTTCTCGTCTGCCGAGCTGTCTACTGTCTGCTCCTTTGTTTCGTCAGCAACAGGTGCTGGCTCTATCTCCATATTCCACAGGGTACTGACGACACGCTCTTGCTGCAACTTCACCTTACGGAGATGATACAGATAGAACAACACGATGGTTACCACCAAGAGCAGAATGACACCCATCGACATCCAGTTGACGACATGCTGCGTAGCTAACTCTTTCAGATAGGTGTCTGCCCTGCTATGCAACTGGTCGAGATACTCAGCCTGGTGCATCATCTCTTCGCTTTGCATCAACAGCACCTTAGCATTGTCGCGAGTAACCAGTGCTGACTGCAGAAGAGTTTCCTTCTCGTAGGGTTTGCCTTCAAGGATGTTGATAGCCAATTCTATGATTTTGTCACCATGGGTAGGATAGATATAGGAAGCATCCAGGATGCTGTCGCGTACCAGACGGATGCCGCCATCTTCACCAGGCAGACCGTCAATGCCACAGTAGAGTGGCTGATGGCTGTCAGCTGTTAGCTGTTGGCTTTCTTGCAAGGCACGACGGGCACCCATAGCCATACGGTCGTTCTGCCCAAAGACAAAGTCGATATGGTCTAGATTGCCAGGATAGGCTTTCACGGCCTTGACGGCACTCTCCTCTGTCCAGTCGCCTTGCAGGGTGGCAACAACAGTGATATCAGGGTAATTCTTCAGGGCATCAGCGAAACCGTTGTGGCGCTCGATGGCCGGTGACGAGCCCTTGAGTCCCATGATTTCCATGACACGTCCTTTGCCATGCAGTCGACTGGCGATGTATTCACCCATAATGCGCCCCATCTCGTAGTTGTCGGCACTGATGAATGACGTATATTTCTGTGAATTGGTCTTTCGTTCAAAGACAATAACAGGAATACCCTTATCGTAGGCACGGTCGATGGCAGGCGAGATAGTCTGCACCTGGTTGGGAGCAACAATCAGCAGGTCAATGCCGCTGTTCACCAGCGAGTCTATCTGTTGCACCTGACGCTCGTCGCTATCGTGGGCTGCAGCGAAACGCAGCTCTACATTTTCCTGACAATAGGCACCCATACGCAGCTCGGCATTCTGCTTCTCACGCCAGATATCTGCCGAACACTGAGATACACCTATTATATAATGAGGTTTAGGGTTGGCACATCCTAATATAGTCAGTAGCAACGCCAACAGCAAGCCCCCCAAAAGTTGTTTATGCATCATCGTAGAATTGTATTAACAGGTTTTGTTGGCAAAAATACGAAAAAAAATAGAAAATACGTTCATTGTCTGTCTTTTTTATTGCAATGAACGTTTTTTATTAGCTTTTGTATCATAATTTATAGAAGCAAAAAGAGAAATCATGTATATTTGCAACAAATTTCTACGCTAAAACATCAAACGACAATGAAGAAAAGATTTTTACTGACACTGATGACTGTCATGCTAACCTGTACGGTTGGAGCACAGGTGAAGCCTATCGTGCTGGGCGACAAGCACGCCATGTTGAAAATGGAGCAAAGCTCCCGCTATCTGCTGTTGCCTGTACAGGAAACGGAAGACATCGCAGCCATCGCCGTGTTAGACAACTATAATAATATGATACAACGCCTCAACGTGAAGCTGGCCGTTGACCGCGTAGACTATTATGTGCCTTACGAACTGAAGGGTGTTTGCCTGTTGGATATCGAATTCCACGGAGACCGCCGCCAGAAGGGTGCTGTGGGTGAGTTCGCTTGCTGGCGAGAGATGAAGTACTCCAACACTTTCGACACTCAGAACCGTGAGCACTTCCGTCCTGTCTACCACCACACCCCACTCTATGGTTGGATGAACGATCCCAACGGAATGTTTTACAAGGATGGTGTGTGGCACCTCTACTACCAGTATAATCCTTACGGCAGTCAGTGGGAGAATATGACATGGGGGCACAGCACCTCGAAGGACTTAATACACTGGGAGGCTCAGCCACTGGCTATTGAGGCCGATTGGTTAGGTTCTATCTTCAGCGGCTCATGTGTGACGAATGGAAACGATGTGGTGGCTTTCTACACTTCCGCAGGCCATCATCAAACACAATCCATGGCGGTATCAAAGGATGGCGGCAGTACCTTTAAGAAGTATAGTGGCAATCCCATACTGACGACCAGCGACATACCCGACTTCCGCGACCCCAAAGCATTCTGGAACGAGGATGCCAAGATGTGGAACCTCATTCTGGCTGCAGGTCAAGAGATGCGCATCTACTCGTCGAAGGACTTGAAGGCATGGAAGTATGAGTCGTCATTCGGCAAGGAGTATGGCAACCACAGCGGTGTGTGGGAGTGTCCTGACCTGTTCAAGATAGACAACAAGTGGGTGCTCATCTGCAACATCAATCCTGGTGGACCCTTTGGCGGTAGTGCTACGCAATATTTCGTAGGACAGTTCGATGGTCACAAGTTCACGTGCGAGTCGATGCCGAAGGTGACGAAGTGGCTGGACTACGGCAAAGACCACTATGCTACGGTGTCGTTCTACAATGCACCCGACAACCGCCGCACGGTACTGGCATGGATGTCTAACTGGCAGTATGCCAACCAGGTACCCACCAAGCAGTTCCGCTCAGCCAACTCCATACCCCGCGACCTGGGACTGTTCCATCATGGTGAAGAGACTTACGTCAGCGTAACACCGTCCAAGGAGATGCTGGCCGTGCGTGGCGCAAAGATAAAGAATCCTACCGAGGCCTGCGAGATTCTCATCGACACAAAGAGTCAGACGGAGATAGTGCTCTCCAACAACAAGGGCGAAAAGGTGACGATGAAATACGACGGCCAACAGCAGACGTTTATGATGGAGCGTGTGAAGAGTGGCGACGTCAGCTTCAGCGAGGCATTCCCTGCTGAGACGGTAGCCCCAACGTTTGGCACCATCAAACAACTGCGCATCTTCATCGACCGCTGCAGCATCGAGGTGTTTGATGCAGAGGGCAAGATGGCTATGACCAACTTGGTATTCCCGTCAGAGCCCTACAACACCCTCAAGGTGAAAGGTGGAAAGGCTACGATCTATCAAGTTAAGAATTAAGAATTAAGAGTTAAGAAAGATAGTGAAGAGCTAACAGCTAAGAATTGATAATTATAAAATATTATGACTAAGCAAAACAAAACGATTTACCTGATTCCCGTGATGCTCTGCTTCTTCTGCATGGGCTTCGTGGACTTGGTGGGCATTGCCTCCAACTATGTAAAGGAAGACCTCGCACTGAGCGACTCAGTTGCCAACGTACTGCCATCGCTAGTATTCTTCTGGTTCCTCATCTTCAGCGTACCCACGGGCATGCTGATGAACAGAATCGGTCGTAAGAAGACTGTATTGCTGTCGCTGGTGGTGACTGTCGTGTCGCTACTCTTGCCACTGTTTGGCGAGACGTTCAGCATTATGCTGGTAGCCTTCTCACTGCTGGGCATCGGCAACGCATTGATGCAGACCTCGCTGAACCCGCTGGTATCGACGGTGATGGGGGGCGGCAACCTGGCAGCAACGCTGACCTTCGGTCAGTTCATCAAGGCTATTGCCTCCTTCTCGGCACCTTATCTGGCTATGTGGGGCGCTACACTGGTCATTCCTGAGTTCGGACTGAACTGGCGCGTGCTCTTCGGCATCTTCTTCGTGGTGGGCATCCTGTCTACGGTGCTGCTCTTCGTAACACCTATCGAGGAGCCACCCATTGAGGGCAGGCCGTCGACCTTTGTAGAGTGCTTCAAACTGCTGGGAACACCTATCGTCCTCTTGTCGTTCTTGGGAATCATGTGCCATGTGGGTATTGACGTAGGTACTAACACTACCGCACCGAAGATTCTGATGGAGCGCCTGGGAATGACGCTCAACGAGGCGGCATTTGCCACAAGTCTGTACTTCATCTTCCGTACCCTGGGCTGTCTGACGGGTTCGTTCTTCCTCCGCGTGCTGAAGATGCGCACCTTCTTCACCATCTCTATCGCCATGATGGCCCTGTCGATGTGCGGACTGTTCATCGGCACTGAGCAGTGGATGCTCTATACTGCCATAGCTCTGGTGGGTTACGGCAACTCGAATGTCTTCTCCATGTGTTTCGCTACCGCTCTGGAGTCGATGCCTGAGAAACAGAACGAGGTGAGCGGCCTGATGATAATGGGACTGTTTGGTGGTACCATCTTCCCGCTGCTGATGGGCTTCATGAGCGATGCCATGGGACAGGCTGGCGCCGTGTTGGTAATGGCTGTTGGCGTCATCTACCTCTTTACGTATATCAAACAATTAAAAACCGCATAAGACAATGGAACAGAAACGATTTATAGTAGGTCTCGGAGAGGCTTTATGGGATGTTCTTCCCGAAGGAAAGAAACTGGGCGGTGCCCCCGCTAACTTTGCTTATCATGCCGGACAGTTTGGCTTGCAGACACTGGCCATCAGTGCACTGGGTGAGGATGCGCTGGCCGAAGAGACCATCGAGGCGCTGAAAGAACACGGACTGAACTACCTGATGCCACGGGTGCCCTTCCCCACAGGTACAGTACATGTTACGCTGTCAGGCGATGGCATTCCTGCCTATGAGATCAAGGAGAATGTGGCATGGGACAACATTCCCTACACACCAGATATTGCAGAGATTGCCCGTCAGTGCCGTGCCGTTTGTTTCGGTTCACTGGCTCAGCGCAATGTCACTTCCTGGGCCACCATCCGCCAGTTCCTTGACAACACGCCAGAGGACTGCCTAAAGATTTTCGATATCAATCTGCGCCAGCAGTTCTATACCAAGGATGTCATTGAGGAGTCGCTGAAGCGCTGCAACATCCTGAAGATTAACGATGAAGAATTGGTTGTCATCAAGCGCATGTATGGCTATGACGATCTGGACATGCGTGGCATCTGCGAGAAGATGCTGGCAGAATATAAGCTGAAGATGCTGGTTCTGACGTGTGGCACCAATGGTTCGTACGTCTTTGCGCCTGGTCTGACGTCTTTCCAGGAGACGCCGAAGGTGACCGTTGCTGACACGGTAGGTGCTGGCGACTCGTTCACGGGCTCGTTCTGCGCAGCCATCCTCAACGGCAAATCTCTGGAGGCTGCTCACCGCATAGCTGTAGAGGTCAGTGCCTATGTCTGCACACAGAATGGTGCTATGCCCAAATACCCTGACACACTGATTGCCAAGATATAACACATCAGTTCTAAACGACAGTCTGTCCTTTGACGACGATCTGGATGATGATGATATCCTAAGATAAAAGACAGAATAGGATTTTATTCGTAAATCAGCGTAGTGAGGTGGTCTGTGGCAAAGATGTCGCAGGCCACTTTTTGTAAGTCCTCGGGGGTGAGGCAGTCGATGTGGCGCATGATGTCGCTGAGGTCGCGCTCCTTGCCGCTGTGCAAATAGTTCTTGGCAAAGTCGAGGGCAAACTGCTCGCGACTGTCGCTGGCAATGGCCAACTGACCTTGCAGCTGCTGCTTCGCCTTGCGCAGTTGGGTGGGCGACAGGGGGCGCTCCATGAGTTTGCTGAGCTCGCGGCTCACCAGTCGGCAGCAGCGTTTCACATCGTGTGGATCGCAACCAAAATACACGCACCAGCAGCCTGTGTCGCCATAGCACACCATGCTGCTCTCCACGCTATATACCAGTCCGTTGCGCTCACGGAGCGACAGGTTCAGGCGCGAGTTGAGGCCTGGGCCGCCCAGGATGTTGTTCAGCAGGTAGAGGGCCCAACGGCGCTTATCGTCGGCTGCATAGGCACGCGAGCCGATGATGACGTGAGCCTGGTGGGTGCCGCGATGGCGGATAAAAGACCCAGCAGACCCAACGGACCCACTCCCGGCCCCTCCCTGTGAGGGAGGGGAGTAGATAGTTTGGTGGTCGAGGGGTTCTGTGATATTATTTGTGTTCTTTCCTAATAGCTTTGTTAGTTCTTTGAAGTTGATGTCACCACTGGCGAAGAACACGCAGTTGTTGGGGCGGTAGTAGCGACTGGTGAAGCGATGGGCATCCTCGCTGTTGTACTGACGCACCTGCTCGCTGGTGCCCAGGATGTTGTGGCCCAGGGGATGGCCCTTGAACAAAATATTCTCGATTTCATCGAAGATTAGCTCGGCTGGCGTGTCCTCGTAACTCTCAATCTCGTCGCACACCACCTCGCGTTCCTTTTCTACCTCGCTCTGTGGATAGGTGCTGTGGAACACGATGTCGCAGAGCACGTTGACCGCCTTCATGAAATGACGTGCCTGGATGGCGCAATAGAACACCGTGTCCTCCTTGTTGGTGAAGGCGTTCAACTCGCCGCCCAGTCCCTCGATGGCGTTGATAATCTGTACGGCACTGCGCTGCTCCGTGCCCTTGAACGACAGGTGCTCGCAGAAATGGGCCAGTCCCTCCTCGCCAGGCATTTCGTGGCGGGTGCCGGCCTTCACGGCAATGCCGCAATAAACCACCTGCGAGTCGGAGGGCAGGTGGATGATGCGCAAGCCGTTTTCCAGTGTTATTGTATTGTATTTTGTCATTTGCGATGCAAAGGTACGAAAAATAATTCATAGTTCATAGTTCGTAGTTCATAATTAATTCGTATCTTTGCAGCCAACAAAAAATAAGAGACTATGAGAAAAGTAATAGGTATTGGCGAGACTGTTCTCGACATTATATTCAAGGACGACCAGCCCATGGCGGCTGTTCCTGGTGGCAGCACGTTTAACTGTCTGATTTCGTTGGGCCGTTGTGGTGTGAACGCATCGTTTATCAGCGAGACTGGTAACGACCGTGTGGGTCGCCGCATCATCAGCTTCCTCGAGGAGAACGGCGTGGATGCCAAGTCGGTGTCGGTGTATCCCGACTCGAAGTCGCCCCTTTCGCTGGCATTCCTCAACGAGCGCAACGATGCCGAGTATATCTTCTATAAGGACCATCCCAAGGACCGCCTGGACTTCAACTATCCTGAGGTCAACGAGAACGACGTGGTGGTGTTCGGCTCGTATTATGCCGTGAACCCCGTGATCCGTCCGCAGGTGCATGGCTTCCTCGACTATGCCAAGTCGCACGGCGCCATCCTCTACTACGACGTGAACTTCCGTTCTTCGCATAAGGATGAGGTGATGAAACTCACGCCCAACATCCTTGAAAACCTGGAGTTGGCCGACATCCTTCGCGGCTCAACCGAAGACTTCGAGGTGATGTTTCGCAAGACCGATGCCGACGCCATCTATCGCTCGCAGGTGTCGTTCTATACCAAGAAGTTCATCTGCACCAACGGCTCAGAGCCCGTGGAACTGCGTGCCGACAACGGTTTCAAGAAGCAGTATCCCATCCTGAAGAACGACCATGTGGTGAGCACCATCGGTGCTGGCGATAACTTCAATGCCGGCTTTATCTACGGACTCCTGAAGCACAACATCACCCGTGAGGTGATTGACAACGGACTCAGCGAGGCCCAGTGGGATGCAGTTATCGACTACGCCATGAAGTTCTCGGCCAACGTCTGCAAGAGCATCAACAACTATGTAGACGAGGATTTTGCCAAGAGTATGAAGTAAGCGTGATGAATACGCGAATAAGAAAACGCTTATCCGAGTAAATCCTTGATTTCATCGAGGGTGTCAACCACTTTGATGCCGTTGCGCCACTCGCCACGAATAACCCCCTTTTGCTGCAGGTCGTCCATGCAGGCAATGAACGAATTCCAGAAGCCCTTCATATTCCACAATATGAGGGGCTTCTGGTGATATTGCAGGGTGGCTGCCGCCGCTGTGGTGAAGAGTTCGTCGAGGGTGCCAATGCCGCCAGGCAGCACGATGAACGCATCGCCCTGCAGCATCATCAGGTCCTTGCGGTCGGTCAGGTTCTCCGTAGGGATGTGCACATCCAGGTAAGGACTCAGTCGCCCCATCTCTTCAATCTTTCGTGGCACCACGCCAATCACCTGGCCGCCGTTCTCGTGCGCTGCCTTACTCACAGCATGCATCAGTCCTGCGTCATGGCCGCCAAACACGATGGAATGGCCGTTTTTGGCAGCCCACTCGCCCAATTCATGGGTCATCTCGAAAAAAACTGGGTCAATATTCTGATTGGCCGAACAGAAAATACATAGTTTCATGATGCAAAAGTAGTAAAATAATTCGTAATTCATAGTTCATAGTTCATAATTAATTCGTATCTTTGCACAGATTAAATATTTAAGATGAAGACATTTGAAGAATTAGGTGTGAGCGTAGAGATACGCCGAGCCATTGAAGAAATGGGATTTGTACAGCCCATGCCTGTACAGGAGGAGGTCATTCCAAGACTACTGACCAGCACACAAGACATGATTGCTTTGGCGCAGACCGGAACGGGCAAAACAGCCTCGTTCGGCATACCGCTGTTGATGAGACTTGACTTGAGTAACCGCGACACGCAGGCGCTGGTGTTGAGTCCCACGCGTGAACTGTGTCTGCAGATTGCCGACGATCTGCGCGACTTCTCGAAATATATGGATGGTGTTCATGTGGAGGCCGTTTATGGCGGTGCCGCCATCGAGCAGCAGATACGCGCGCTGAAGAAGGGTGTGCAGGTGATCGTGGCCACGCCAGGTCGCTTGATTGACTTGAAGAACCGTGGCTTTGCCAAATTGGAAAACGTTACCAATATTGTGCTCGACGAGGCCGACGAGATGCTGAACATGGGCTTCTCGGATGCCATCAACGAGATATTCGAGTCGCTGCCTGCCGACCACAGCACGCTGATGTTCTCGGCCACGATGAGCCGTGAGGTGGAGCGCGTGGCCAAGAAATACCTGACCGACTACGAGGAGGTGGTGGTAGGCTCGCGCAACGAGGGTGCCGAGAGTGTGAACCACATCTATTATATGGTGCAGGCCAAGGACAAGTATCTGGCCCTGAAGCGCATCGTTGACTATTACCCCAAGATCTTTGCGATTATCTTCTGTCGCACCAAGTTGGAGACGCAGGAGATTGCCGACAAGCTGATTCGCGACGGCTATAATGCCGAGTCGCTGCATGGCGACCTGAGTCAGCAGCAGCGCGACCTCACCATGCAGAAGTTCCGCCAGCATCTCACCCAACTGCTCGTGGCCACCGATGTGGCTGCCCGTGGTCTGGATGTGGACGACCTGACGCACGTTATCAACTTCGGTCTGCCCGATGATACGGAGAGCTACACCCACCGTTCTGGCCGTACGGGCCGTGCCGGCAAGAAGGGTACCAGCATCTCGATTGTTCACTCCAAGGAGAAACATAAGATTCGCGATATCGAAAAGATTATTGGTAAGAAGTTCATAGAAACGCCCATTCCATCGGCCGAGGAGATCTGTAAGAAGCAGCTCTATAAGGTGATGGACCAGATTGTGAAGACCGATGTGGACGACGATGAGATAGCGCCTTTCCTGCAGGATATCAACCGCTATTTCGAGTTTATCGACAAGGACGAGCTCATCAAGAAGATTGTTTCACTGGAGTTTGGTAAGTTCCTGGCCTACTATGCCGATGCACCTGAGATTGAGGCACCCGTTAAGGAAAAAGAGAAGAAGCCCCAGAGCGATCGCGAGAAGCGCCTCAATAAGGCTCAGAAGGGCTATAAGCGCCTCTTTATCAACCTGGGCAAGAAGGACGGCTTCTTCCCTGGCGTGCTGATGCAGACGCTGAACCGCTATGTGGGCGGCCGTCAGGAGGTGGGACATATCGACCTGCTGGACACCATCTCGTATTTCGAGGTGCCCGAGAAGGACGCCCGCAAGGTGATGACCCAGCTCACAGGCATCCGCTATAAGGGTCGCACGGTGCGCTGTAACGCCGAGGACGACAAGGACGCTGGTCAGCGCCGAGATGACAGTCCCAGAAAGAAAGGGCATAAAAAAGACGACTGGCGCTCATTGATGAACCCCAGTCGTGTGGATTTTAAAGGCGAGGTGCCCGACTTCTCGGAGGAAGGCTGGGCCCGTCGTAAGCCTAAGAAGAAATAACAGTGCCATGAAGGCCGTCGATGGCCGTGGCCTGCGTGATAATGACGCGCTTGACGCCAGCATCTGTGGCGGCGAGCGCGTTTTCTATTTTCGGCAGCATGCCGCCGCTGATAGTGCCGTCGGCCTTATACACCTCGAAGTCGGCATGGTTAATGGTGGCAATCACTGAGTTGTCGTCGTCAGGATTGCGCAGCACGCCAGGCTTCTCGAAGGCATAGATCAGCGTCACGTCGAAGCCCACGGCAGCCATGGCCTTGGCCGTCTCGGAGGCCATTGTGTCGGCGTTGGTGTTCAGCATGTGGCCCTCGCCGTCGTGCGTCAGCGGCGCAATCACAGGAATGAGTCCGGTATCGATGAAATGGGCAATTTTTGTACCGTTAGCCTGTTTGACGTCGCCCACGAAGCCATAGTCAACGGGTGTGCCGTCCACCATCTTGACAGGGCGCTTTGCCGAGAGCAGAATGTTGGCGTCGGCACCAGTGAGTCCGATGGCATCGCAGCCCAGGGCCTGCAGTCGTGCCACCACGTTTTTGTTCACCAGTCCGCCGTAGACCATCGTCACCACCTCGAGCATCTCGGCATCCGTGATGCGTCGGCCGTTCACCATCTTCGTCTCGATGTTCAGTCGCTCGGCTATCTTCGTAGCCCTGCGGCCGCCGCCGTGCACCAGTATCTTTGGTCCGTCGATAGCGCAGAAGTCCTGAAGCAGGCGACTCAGTTGTGCTTCGTCTTCGACAACGGCGCCGCCCACTTTCACGATTGTTATCTTGGGTATCATTTAAACTCGAACAGATTAGTGAAGCCCGTCATGGCAAACACCTGACGGAGGTCATCGTTCAAGCCACGGATAAACACGTGACTGCCTTTGGGTTTAGCATTTTTCAGGATAGCCAGGAAGATACGCAGACCGCTTGATGAGATATATTCCAGCTGCGAGCAGTCAAGGATGATATCATGACCGGTGCAGTCGTTCAGGGGTGTCATCTCGCTCTCAACTGCAGGTGCGGCGGCAGTGTCAAGACGTCCTTCGAAATACATCACGAAATCGTTGTTTTCTTCTTTAAATGTCGTTTTCATAAGGGTAGAATTTAGTATAATGGATAAATAATGTTCACAAGAATCAGTGCCAGCGCCAGTAGCACGATGTGCATCACGATGCCCAGGCGGGCAAAGTCGGTAAACTTAAACGAGCCAGGACCGTAAATCAGCATGTGCGTGTTGCTGCCGATGGGCGAGGCGAAGCTGATGGTGACGCTTAGCATCAGCGACATGACGAACGGCATGGGGTTGCATCCCAGTAGGTCGGCCTGCTGAAACATGATGGGGAAGAACACGGCACTCGAGCCCACGTCGCTCACAAACTCGCTCACCAGTGATGCCAGCAGACACATCACGGCCATGACCACATAGGGGTTTCGGCCGCACAGCTGCAGCACCTGGTTGGCAATATTGTCGGCAATGCCCGTCTTGGTGATGGCCACAGAAAAGACCACCGTGGCACCCAGGATGAGCAGCAGTTCCCATTCAATATATTTGGTGACGCCCGTGATGCGACAACAGCCCAGGAGCATCATCAGTCCTGCCGCCATCATCGTCGAGGCCATCAGCGGCATCAGGTGGAGCGATGAAATGAGGAACATCAGCACCAGAATGATAGCCGAGGTGATGGTCTTTTTGCCCAGATGCGGCACGAAATGACTGTCGAAGAAGGTCACCGTGTGGCGGGTTTCCTGCTCCAGCAGTCGGTCGCCCTTAGGCGGACACTCCAGCAGCAGCGTATCGCCAGCTTCCAGCTTGATCTCGCGTGGCTGACCATCTACGCGGTAGCCCTGGCGCGCCACAGCCACCAATGCCACGTTGTTCTTCTGCTCAAAATGACATTGCGCCATGGAGCGTCCAATCAGACTGCTGCCAAAGTCCACGTAGGCCGTGCGCATCTTGCGCTTGGTGTCAATGTCGTTGATGCTCCACACATGGTGGTCGGCAGCTGCCAGTCCGTGTGTGCGTTTCAGTTCCAGTATCTCGTTAATCTGGCCGGCATAAATCAGTCGGTCGCCGCCCAGCACCCATTCATCCTTAGGCACGGGCATGATAATCTCGCGGTCGAAGCGCACAATCTCCACCAGCGAGCCACCCTTCACGCTATAGAGGCCAGCCTCTTCCACCGTCTCGCCCACGGCAGGGTTGTCTGTGGGCACCAGCAGTTCCACAGTATAGTCGCTGGTGGTCTCGAACGATTGCTCAGCCGACCTGCGCGAGGGGATGTAATGCTGCAGCATCATCACCATGAGCACGCCCACCACGGTGAGCACCAGTCCTGGCAGCAGTGGCTCGAAGAGGTTCATCGACTGGCCCGTCTTATTCAGATAGAGGCCTGCCACCACCAGGTTCGACGAGTTGCCCAGCAGTGTGCACATGCCGCCCAGCGTGGCCGCATAGCTCAGGGGAAGCAGAAGCTTTGAGGGAGAGATATTCAGTTTGCGTGCCCAAATCTTTACCGCATCGATAAAGAGGGCCACCACGTTGACCGAGTTAAGAAGAGCTGCCAGGATGCTCGTGGGCACCATCAGTCGCAGCAGCGCGTTGTTATAGTTCTTAGGATCGCCCAGCACGTTCTTGGTGAGCCAGTAGAGCACACCCGTCTGCATCAGTCCGGCGATGATGACAAAGAAGGCCGCATGGATCACTACCGGCTCGCTGCCGAAGCCCGCCATGCCTTCTTCCTCGCTCACCACGCCCGTCACCAGCAGTACGGTGAGTGCACCCAGGAAAGCCACCTCGGCAGGAATGCGCG